>NZ_JADNQW010000005.1:924642-1232857 GCF_015709455.1 Methylosinus sp. H3A | reverse complement strand
GACGGGGTTGATGGCCGGCTCTCCCGGCGGCAGCGGCAGGCCGGGGCGCGTCACCATGCCGACGCCGGGCCCGGCGGCGAAGCCGACGCCCGTCCCCGGCGGCGCGCGGCGCAGGCGGGCGCGGATCAGCGCGCCATGGGTGACGTCGGGGTCATCGCCCGCGTCCTTCACCACACCGGCCTCCGCATAGTCCGCGCCGCGCGTAAAATTCGCTAGAGCGAAGGCGACGCGCTTCCCGCCCGGCAGGCCGATCTCCACCGGATCGGGCGGGTCGCGGCCGGAGACGAGCGCGACGAAGGCGGCCCGCGTCGCCGCCGTGGCGCAGGCGCCCGTGGTCCAGCCGCGGCGCAGCGGCGGCTTTTTCGGCGTGTCCGGGCTTTGCGGCGCGTCTGTCATGGGCGACACATAAACCGCATTCTCTCCGCGCGACACTGCGCGCGAGTTGGACTAGAAGAAGCCTCCTCATTCCGAAGGGGCGAGACAGGGGGCCGAAATGACGCGCAATCTCCTCGATTTCCAGATTTTCCTCGCGCCGGCGGAGGCCGCGGGCGGCGGTTTTTCGCTCTCCAGCCCCGATATCGCCGAGGGCGCGACCATCGACCGCAAATTCGTCTTCGACGACTTCGGCGGGACGGGCGACAATGTCTCGCCGGAGCTGCGTTGGAGCGAGCCGCCCGCCGGAACCAAGAGCTTCGCGCTCTTCTGCCATGATCCCGACGCGCCGACCGGCGGCGCGGGCTTTTGGCATTGGCTCGTCGTCGATATCCCCGCCGAGGCGCGTGGGTTGAAGCAGGGCGCGGGAACGCCGGACGGCGCCGGCCTGCCTTCGGGCGCAAAGCAAATTCGCAGCGATTACGGCTTCGCCCATTGGGGCGGCCCGTGTCCGCCGGTCGGCGATCCGCCGCATCGTTATGTCTTCACGATCTATGCGCTCGGCGTCGAGACGGTGGAGGCGCCCGATGGCGCGACGGCCTCGCTCGTCGGCTTCATCGTCAATCAGAACGTCCTCGCCAAGGCGAGCCTCACCGGCCTCTACGGCCGCTGAGCTTTGCTCGACGCTCTCGCGGATAATCTCGCGCTCGCCGCGCTCGGTCTCACGATCGAGGCGGCGATCGGCTATCCGCAATGGCTTTTCGCCGCCATCGGCCATCCGGTCACCTGGATCGGCGCGCTGATCGCCGCGCTCGACCGCGCGCTCAATCGCGATGGCGCGCCGGCTCTTTTGCGCCGTCTCGCGGGCGTCGGCGCGATCCTCGTCGTCGTTTCGGTCGCGCTCGTCGCCGGCCTTCTGCTGCAGCGGGCCTGCCTCGCTTTGCCATTCGGCATCGTTCCGCTCGCCGTGGTGACGTCGAGCCTCTATGCGCAGCGCAGCCTTTATTCGCATGTGAGAGATGTGGCGGATGCGCTCGGCGCATCGCTCGAGCGTGGCCGCGCCAGTGTCGCGATGATCGTCGGCCGCGACGTGTCGCGTCTCGATAGAGCCGGCGTGAGCCGGGCGGCGATCGAAAGTCTCGCCGAGAATTTCTCGGATGGCGTGATCGGCCCCGCCCTCGCCACGGCCTTGTTCGGCTTGCCCGGCGCGCTCATATACAAGGCTGTGAACACGGCCGACAGCATGATAGGCCACAGGACGATGCGACATGAAGCGTTCGGCTGGGCCAGCGCCCGGCTGGATGATCTCCTCAATCTCCCGGCGGCGCGCCTCTCTGCGCTCCTCGTCGCATCAGGCGCCGCGATGACGGGAGGCTCCTTCCGGGCTTCGCTCTCGACCTGCCGCCGCGACGCGAGCGCGCACGCATCGCCCAACGCCGGATGGCCGGAGGCGGCGATGGCCGGCGCCTTGGGGATACGCCTCGGCGGACCGCGCGCCTATGGAGCGCATGAGGTCGACGGCGCCTGGCTCGGCTCGGGGCGCGCGGAGGCGGCGCCGGCCGATATTCGCCGCGCCTTGCGGATTTTCAGATGCGCCGCGGCGACGGCGATTTGCGGTTTCGGAGGCGCCGCTCTGCTGCTGCTCAGTAAATGGGCAGCTTAGCTGATGCTTAAGCGCAGGGAGTGAAAAATATTCGGCGCCTCGCGTAAAACAACGTCAGATTTCATTTCCCGTGACCTTGACTATGCTATAATTTCTTTTTTGTGCGTTGCAGCAAAAGCGCGAATGGCGGCTGCTGCGCATGAATGGGAGCATGGAGAGATGGATCGGCTGTCGTACCAGTTCTATGAGATGATGCATCTGGCGTTCGCCCCGGCGCGGGCGATGTCGGACGCCACGCTCACGACCTTCAAGAATCCGTTCAATCCCTTCTCGCACACATCCGTAGGGCGCAGCGTCGCCGCGGCGGCGGAATTGTTCGAGCGCATGACGCGTCGTTACGGCAAGCCCGCCTTCGGCCTGCCCGAGACGCTCGTCGACGGCGTCGCGACGCCCATCGTCGAGGAGGTCGTCTGGGAGCGCCCCTTCTGCCGGCTGCTGCATTTCCGCCGCGCCTTTCAGGACGCCGCGCCGCGCCAGTCCAAGCTGCTGATCGTCGCGCCGATGTCCGGCCATTACGCCACTCTGCTGCGCGGCACGGTCGAGGCCTTTCTGCCGAGCCATGACGTCTACATCACCGATTGGTGCGACGCCCGCTCGGTGCCGACCGAAAAGGGCGTCTTCAGCCTCGACGATTATGTGGATTATCTCGTCGATGCGCTGCGTCTGCTCTCCAAGCGCGACGACGGCGTGCCGCTGCATACGCTCGGCGTCTGTCAGGCGTCGGTGCCGCTGATCTGCGCGGTCGCGGCGCTGGATGGCGAGGGCGGCGTCGACGCGCCGGAATCCATGGTGCTGATGGGCGGGCCGATCGATCCGCGCCGCAGCCCGACGGCGGTCAATCGCCTCGCGGTGGAGCGCGGAGTCGACTGGTTCCATCAGAATTGCATCCATACGGTGCCCTTTCCCCATGCGGGGCTCGGGCGCAAGGTCTATCCGGGCTTTCTGCAGCTCTCCGGCTTCATGGCGATGAATATCGAGCGGCATGTCGCCGCGCATTTCGACATGTTCAACCATCTCGTCGAGGGAGACGGCGATTCCGCCGAGAAGCATCGCGATTTCTACGACGAATATCTCGCCGTCATGGACCTCGCCGCGGACTTCTATCTGGAGACGGTGGAAAAGGTGTTCATCCGCCACGAGATCCCGCGCGGCGAGTTGCGCCATCGTGGCGAGATCATCGATCTTTCCGCCGTCCAGCGCACCGCTCTTCTGACGGTGGAAGGCGAGAAGGACGACATCTCGGGCGTCGGCCAGACTTTTGCCGCGCAAGAACTCTGCATGAACATTCCGGAGGCCCGCAAGCAGCATTATCTGCAAGAGGGCGTCGGCCATTACGGCGTGTTCAACGGCTCGCGCTTCCGCCGCGACATCGTTCCGCGCATTCGCGATTTCTTCACGCGGGTGGAGACGAGGCAGGGCTGAGCCCGGCCTGGACCGCGAGCCTTCAGGCTCGCATCGCGCGTCGAGATTCGATTATTTCGCTGCGCCGGCGCCTCACGCCGGCAGCAGCCCCTTGCGCAAATTCTCCCCCGCCAGCGTGATGATGCGGCCGACGGCGGAAGGATCGGCGAGCCAGGCCTCTATGCGCGGATGGGTGAGCTGCGCGGGCGTGCAGCGCCGATAGACCTTGTAGCACTCGGAAAGATAATACGGCAGCGTGATGAACTCGCCGACCTCGCTCGAGAGATGATAATTCTCGAGCTTGAAGGTGTAGCTGCCCTGCACGCCATACCATTCGCCGATCGGCGGATAGATGGGAAAAATCTCCGCGCGTCCGAGATCGTCGATCGCATAATAGTCGATGTTGACCGCCGGCGTCGGCAGGCCCACGCGCGCAAAGAGCTTCTTGGCGATATCGAAGAGCACGAAGGGCTTGGGGTGTACGAGCGAATACATGAACACGCCGCGCCGCGCCCAGGTCGAGAGCTCGGGCGAGAGGTCGATGTCGAATTTGCTCTTGCTCGCCTCGACCAGCTCGGTCACCGCATCGTTCCACACGTCGAAATAGCCGAGCGCCTCATAGACATTGCGGTTGAACAGCGCATGCGCCTCCTCGACCGAGAGGCCGCGGCGGAAGGCGAAGACGGCGAGCGCCGAATGATAGGGGCCGACCGGGCCGATCGTCGGCGCATGGCCGCGCGTCGCGTCGAGCAGATAGACGAGATCGGGATGAAAGGCGGCGAAGGTGATCGCCGGAAACATGATCACCCTGTCGAGCAGCGCGCAGAGCTCCGCCGAGCCGCCGCCGCGCACATGGCCGGGCAGAAACTCGTGGCTGAACACGTAGTCGTAAGTGGCGAGCGTTTTCGCGAGCAGCTTCATATCGGCGAGCGTCTTGCCGATCGCCGAGAAATGCGAGACGCGCGCGCTCGGATCGAGCAGCTTCATCGCATAGGCGATGCCGAAAGCCTGGCAATTGCCGATGACGGCGATGCTCGGCCCGGTGAGGCGCGGGCCCTTCGAATAGAAGGGCGCGAGCCGCGGCGCGACGAGGTGATTGTACCAGGAGCGGATGATCTGTCGGTCGATCTGAGACAACATGCGCGCGTGATGCCGTTGTGTCGCGGCCCGAAATCAAGTCGGCGCCGTAGGATGACAAGCGCCCGGTCGCCGTCTATGCTCCCGGACGCATCGATGAGGCCGCCGCATTCATCCCGATCCCGGCGCGCCGTCTTCGCCTCTACGAGGCGGACCGCGCGTCTTTCGATGAACCGGCTCGACGAGCCGCGATGGCCGGCGGCTTTCCAGGAGACCGACAATTGGCGGAACATCCCTATAGCTCCCTACCCGACCATCGCTTCTGGCGCAAGGCGGTGACGCAGACGCCGCCCTTCGCGATCGACCCGATTCTCTCCACCCCTTTCAAAATCTCTTTGAAAGACAGAGTGGCGACCGGCGGGAGTTGTTTCGCGCAAGAAATCGCTCAGAAACTAAAGGCGAGCGGCTACCACTATTATCTCGCCGAGCAGCCGCCGGAGGGCATGTCCGCCGCCGAGGCGGAGCGGCGCAATTATTCGATGTATTCCTGCCGCTACGGCAATCTCTACACCACGACGGCGCTGCTCCAGCTGTTCGACCGCGCTTATGGGACGCTCGAGCCCGAGCTCGTGCATTGGGTGCGCCAGGAGGACGGCCGCATCGTCGATCCGTTCCGCCCGAGCATAGAGCCGGACGGCTATGACTCGATCGACGACATGCTCGCCGAGCGCGAGCGGCATTTTGCCGCCGTGCGCAAAATGTTCGAGACGATGGACGTCTTCATCTTCACCTTCGGCCATACCGAATCCTGGCGCTGCCGCAGCGACGGCGCGGTGCTGCAGCAGGCGCCCGGCGTCGCCGGCGGCGTCTGGGATCCGTCGGTCTTCGCCTTCCACAACATGACGGTGTCGGAGGTGGTGCGCGACTTCCTCGCCTCCGTCGATCGCATTCGCTCGGTCAATCCGAATTCGCGCATCATTCTCAGCGTCTCGCCGGTGGGCATCATCGCCACTTACGAGAATCGCCATGTGCTCGAGGCCAATTCGGCGATCAAGGCGATTTTGCGCGCCGCGGCCGACGAGGTGGTGCGCGCGCGGCCCAACATCGCCTATTTCCCGTCCTACGACGTCGCCACGGCGCCGCCCAATGTCGCGCGCTTCTACCGGGACGATGTGCGGCGCATAAATTCCTTCGGCATCGGCCAGACGATGCGAATGTTCTTCGACCATTTCACCGAGCGCGAGACGCAGACGGCCAAGATCGAGCCGCTGAAATTCGACGTGGCGGCGGAGGCGGAGAGTAATTCCCGCATCGTCTGCGACGAAGAGGCGATCGAAACCGCGTGACCTAGAGCTTATATATCGTCCGTTGCAGGTCGAACGGAGGATGACGCCTCATGGTCACGGGCTCGCTCGCTCTCGCCGTCGCCGGCGCCTTCACAGGGGCGTCTCTCTACGTCAATTTCGTCGAGCAGCCCGCGCGGCTGAAGCTCGACGACAAAGCGCTCATCGAGGAATGGGAGACCTCCGACCATCGCGGCTTCGCGCTGCTCGCCGGCCTCTCGCTCGTCTCGGCGATCCTCGGCTTCATCGATTACAAGACCTCGGACGATGTGCGCTGGCTCGCCGGAGCGGCGGCGATCATCGCCGCATGGCCTTTCATGTTCTACGCGATCGTGCCGCTCAATAACCGCATTCTCGCCCTCATCGCCGCCGAGGACCGCGCCGACGCGCGCAAGTCGATCGTGCTCTGGGGCGCTCTGGAGCAGGCGCTCACCGCGCTCGGCGCGTCGGCGACGGCGCTCTTCGTCTTCGCCAGCGGCTGAGGCGGCGCGGCCGAAGATTCGACAAGATGATCGTCGATCCTCCTCTTCCACAGCAGAAGGAGGATCGACATGACGCGCTCTTTCGCCCGCGATGTTCTCGCGCCATCCGCCTGCGCGCTTTTGGCGGCCGCCGCTCTGGCCGCGAGTCCCGCAGCCGGCGCTTCGACCAATGATCCGCGCGGCGTCTGGCTGCGGCCGGAAGGCGGCGTGCAGTTCAGCTTCTATGATTGCGAGTCCGGCAAGCTCTGCGCCAAGGTCGTCGCCGCGCAGAACGCCGAGGATCGCTCCTCCATCGGCGCGGTGATCCTGCGCGGCGCCAAGCAGACCGGGCCCAATGAATGGGCGGGCCAGCTGTTCAATGTCGAGGACGGCAAGACCTATGACGGATTCATCACCGTCAAGAGCCCGACGCGATTGACGCTGAAAGGGTGCCTGTGGGGCATGCTGTGCAGCGACGAGACCTGGACGCGCGTCTCCGCGCCGCCGGCGGCGCACGCCATGGTCGACGCCGATCTGAGATAATGTGTCAGGTCTCGTTGGAATAGACGCGGATCGATTTGATCTCGAACCGCGCCGGCAGCGCGCTCTTGTCGATGGGGCCGCCCCAGGAGCCGCCGAGCGCGAGATTGATGCGAATATGCATCGGTCGCCGCAGCGGATCGTCGGCGCCGCGCGGCGCGACGGCGAGCACGCGGCGGCCGTCGATGGAGACGGCGATCGTCTCGGAGCTCCAATCCAGCCGATAGCTGTGCCATTGTGAGGAGAGCGTCGGCACATTGGTCTCGGCCGACCAATTGGTCAGCTGATCCAGCGTCGGCCCGGCGTGTGCGCTGGTGAAGACGATGTCGGGCTGCTTGCCGACCGCCTCCAGAATATCGATCTCGCGATAGGGCGCGCCATCCTCGCCGAGCATCCAGATCGCCGGCCAGGTGCCGGCGCCTTTCGGCGCGCGCGCGACGATCTCGACGGAGCCATAGCGCATGGAGCGACGCGAGACGATGCTGCCGGAGGTGAATTCCGCGCAGAGCGTCGAGCGCGTCCAGTCGCTCGAGGCGCGATCGTAGCGCGCGTTCACGACGCCTTCCGCGCGCCCTTCCAGCACCAGCGCGCCATCGGCGACGAAAACATTCGACGGCCGGTAATATTGCTCCTCGCGATTGCGGATGAAGCCGATCTCATAGGACCAGAAATTATCGTCCAGCGCGCCGGCGCGCGCAAAATCCTCCTCATGGACGAGCCGCGCCGGCGTGTGCTTCTGCTCGGCGGCGACGCCTCGCTCTGCAAGCGCGATGGCCGCGACGCCGAACGCGCAGAGTAACAACGCGGCGACGCCCGCGCGCCGGGCCGCGCCGTGCTCGAGCGAAGGCGCGGCGACGGCGGCCGTCCGCTCGCTCGCGCGCCGCAGCAGGCGGCGGCGCAGAACGGCCAGCATCGGCTTTTCGACGAGCAGATGAACGACGACGCCCGCGGCGATCGAGAGCGCCAGCGTCGAAACGACCGCGACCATGCCGGCGAGCGGCCGCTCGACCGGCAGATGCAGCGCGCGCGCGCCGATGCGGGCGAGCGTCAGCACGATCGGATGCGCGAGATAGATGGAATAGGAGGCGTCGCCGAGCAGCATGAGCATGGGCGAGCGCGGGAGCCGTCCCCGCGCCTCCGTCGCCAGCAGGCCCAGCAAAAGCGCGGCCGAGGCGAGGCCCGCAGTTCGGACGCGCGCGAAATCATCCGAGTCGAACAAGACGACGATGACGAAGGCGCCGCCGCCGATGAGGGCGGCCGCAGCGCCCGGCGCGATCTTGGCCGCTTTCCCCCGCACGTAGAGATAGCCGACCGCCGCGCCGATGACGAATTCGAGCACGATCGGATTGCAATAGATGTGCAGGAAGGGGTTCGTCGGCAGGACCGCGAGATAAAAGGCCGTCGCCGCAGAGAACAGAAAAGCGAGAATCGCCAGCCGCAGGCGGATGGAGCGAAGGACCAGCAACGCCGCGAAGACGAAATAGAAATAGATCTCGTAATTGAGCGTCCAGCCCAGCTTGAAGAAGGGCGTGTAATTGTCCTCGAGCGGATTGAAATGCGGGATGAACAGCAGCGACAGCGCGATATGGTCGAATGTCACGAGATTGTGCAGCATGGCCGCGGGCCAGGCGAGGCAGACGGCCAATATGGCGAGAGTGAAGAGCCAATAGAGCGGCGCGACGCGAATGAGACGGCGCGCCAGAAATTCGCCGGGTCCGGTCGGCCGCTGCGCGGTGACGACCATCATGATGAAGCCGCTGATCACGAAGAACAGATCGACTCCGGCTGCGCCGAAGGCGCGCGGCGTCGGCCAGTAGAATTGCTCGGTATAGACGCCGGTATGAATGAAGACGACGAGGATTGCCGCGGCCGCCCGCAAATATTTGACGGCGCGGATTTCCTCGTTTCCGCTCACGCTGCTGTCGGACATGCCCGATCCTTTCGAAACAATTCGACGTCGCGGCCGCAGGGGCCACTGAAATCATGTGCCAATCGGGGACGATTCCCGACGGCTCGCGCCATTGGTTGAAGGAAACATGCCAACTGGCGCGAGCAGCGCTCGCGCTCGCGCGTCTTGCTTCCGGGGGAGGCGATGCGAGCCTCCCGGCTCGCATCCTCGGCGGCTCAGAGGGAAAAAGGCGTCAGTGGCTCGCCTGTGTGGCGGCGCTCTCGGCCGCGGTCCGCGCCGTCTCGACGGCGAGCGGGCCGATGAGGATGAAGGCGAAACCCACGGCTCGCCACTCCACCGCGGAAAGGCCGGGCGCGGTCTTGGGCGGGGCGGCCGACGGGCGCTCGCCGCCGGCGCGCTCGAAATAGAGCGCCACCTTGGCGCCGGCGGAGGATTGGTAGATCAGCAGGCCGGCCGGCGCGAGCACGCCCGGAACGAGCCGGCCGCCGATGAGCTCGAGGCCGGCGGCGGAGAGATCGGGCAGGCGCCCGAAGCCGGCGCGCTCGCCGAGCCAGGTCGAGAGCTCGGCTTTGCGGTCGGCGCCGATCTCCACGGGCCGCGCATCCTGCGCGAAGGTCTGATAGGCGAGCTGGGCGTGGGCGACGAGGCCCGGCGGCTCGATGATCGCGCGCTGCGCAGGCGCAGGCGGCGAGGCGGGGCCGGTGAAGGCGAGCAGCGCCGCGCCGGCCACAACGGCGCCGGCGAGCAGCGTCAGCAGCGACATCACGATCGCCGGCCGGCGCGGGAGCCTGCGGCTGGTGTCCGAACGCCGCATGGCCCGAAGCGAGGCGCCCTTGCTCGGGCTGAAGCGCGCCCAATTGACGCCCGAGCCGAAGCTGCGCGTCAGACTCGTTACCGAAGCCGTTCGCAGCCCGGCGGGCACGGGCTCCTTCACCGTCTGCGCGAAAGCCGCGCGCAGCGCCGCATTCTGCCGTCGCCAGCCCTCGACGAGCGCGGCGTCCTCGGCGTGGCTGTGCAGATGATCCTCTATGCGCCGACGATTTTCGGCGTCGAGCTCGCCATCGACGAAAGCGTGCAGGTCCGATTCGTCGACATGCTCCCTGGGGCTCATGTGCGCCGGCTCATGCGTTACTTCACGACGCGCAAATGCGGCCCGGGCCGCCGGCCGGCTTCGGCTCCCGGAGAGGGATGGCGGTCCAGCGCGGTCAGCGCCGAGCGCCCGCGCATCAATCGCATCAGCGCCACCGGCCGGTCGGTGCGGGTGATGCGGGCGACCTCCTCGTAAGTGAAGCCCTCGAGCACGACGAGCAGAAGCGTCTCCCGCTCCTCGAAGGGCAGATCGGCGAGCCGATGCATGATCGCCGGCTGGCGCAGAGATGGCCGATGCGGCGCGGCGGAGCGCAGCCGACGCTGGGCGGCGTGGGTGAGGGAGGCGTAGAGGTCGACGCGCAGGTCGAGCACGGCGCTGGGGGAGTCGTGCCGAGACTCGTCGGCCGTGGTCTGCAGCGCGGTCTGGACGAGCTCGTCGGCGAGATCATTGGCCGCGCCGGAGAGCAGCGCACGGGCGTAGCGACGCAGGCCCGGCGTGAGCCTTTCCAAGGTCTCGTCGAAATCCTCCGCCTGTCCCATCGCTCGGCCCGTCTCGCGCGGCCCTCGACGCCTCGTCCGCGCGGCGCTCTGGTTCGGTTTCTTCCCTGGCGGATATTATGCCAGTCCGGTGCGATTGACTATCTCCGCGCCCTGAGATTTATGTGTTTTTGTATGTCGGGCCGCATGCGAGGCCGGAGACGCCTCCGGTCGGTCGACCTGCTCCGCCTACCTAGCTCGGGCGCCAAGCTCGCGCGTCAAGTTCGCGCGCTTTGTGCGCAGCCCTCCAACGGCGTTGCCGACAGGCGGCGGAACGCCCCGCCTCTCGATCGCAGATTTATGGACCTTTGCTCCCATGTCGCATCCGGAACCGACGTCGAACGGCAATATTTTCAGCGGCGTTCTCGCCGGCAAGCGCGGCCTCGTGCTGGGCGTCGCCAATAATAAATCGATCGCCTGGGGCATAGCCAAGGCCGCGGCCGACGCCGGCGCCGAGCTCGCGCTGACCTTCCAGGTCGAGGCGCTGGAGAAGCGCGTGCGCCCGCTCGCGGCGGAGATCGGCGCGACCGTCGTCGGGCGCTGCGACGTCTCCGAGCCGGAGACGATCGACGCCGTCTTCGCCGAGGTCGAGAAGCTGTGGGGCAAAATCGATTTCGTCGTCCATTGCCTCGCCTTCTCGGACAAGGATCAGCTCGACGGCCGCTATGTCGACACGACGGCCGAGAATTTCACGCAGTCGCTGCTGATCTCCTGCTTTTCCTTCACGGCGGTCGCCCAGCGCGCCGAGAAGCTGATGAAAGACGGCGGCTCGCTGCTCACCCTCACCTATTACGGCGCCGAGAAATGGATGCCGCATTACAATGTGATGGGCGTCGCCAAGGCCGCGCTGGAGGCGTCGGTGCGCTATCTCGCCGCCGATCTCGGCGAGAAGAACATTCGCGTCAACGCCATTTCCGCCGGGCCGATCAAGACTTTGGCGGCGTCGGGCATCGGCGACTTCCGCTATATACTGCGCTGGAACGAATATAACGCCCCGCTGCGCCGCGTGGTGACGATCGAGGAAGTGGGTGAGACGGCGGTCTATCTGCTCTCGCCCATGGCGCGCGGCGTCACCGGCGAGGTGCTGCATGTCGACGCCGGCTATCATGTCGTCGGCATGATGAATCCGGGCGCGGCGCCGAAAATGGCCTCGCTGCTGGCGCTGCTGCCGCAGCATACGACCGAGACGAAATAGGGCACCGGGCGAGCGGTTGGATGCGAGCCTGAAGGCTCGCATCGCCCCTCAGCGGAACTTCACCGTGAGGTCGGTGCCGACGGCGCCGGTCTCCGAGCTCGGCCCTTGATCGGAGACGATGATCGAGCCACCGAGCCACAGCCGGTCGGCGATCTTCTGGCGCACCTCGTCGGAGAGCTCGATGCGATCCAGAGCGTCGGCGGCGCTGGAGGCGGCTCCCCAAGGCGCCGCGCTGCGCTCCTCCACCAGGCCTTTCTTTTTATGTGCGGCGCGCGCCTCGGCGATGCGCGGCGGCATGGAGAGAACCGACCATTTGAGCGCGCCGCCGTCTCCCGCGGCCGTCGCGATATAGAGATGCGAGCCGAGCGGGCGCTCCGGCTCGCGGATCGTCGCCGGCGCATCGAAGATCGGCGTCAGCCCTTGGCGCACATAGATGCGCTGATTCTTCTTGCTCACCAGAACCGAGATCGGCGCGCTGCGCAATTGCGCGTCCTTCTCCGCCTTGGCGGCGGCGGCGGAGGCTTCCGCCGCCTCGCGGGAGCGGCGCGCGGCCTCGACATATTCCGCGTCGCTGGCGTTGTAGGCGGTCTTGGCCGTCTCGAGCCGCGCCTTGGCCTCGGCGAGGGCGGCGTCGGCCTTCGCCTTCGCCGCCTCGGCGGGGCTCGCGCCGTCGTTCGTCGGCAGCTCCGGCTTGGCGGTCGCGACCTCCTGCCGCTTGGCGGCGGCGATCTCAGCGGCTTTGGCGGCGGCTTCGGACTTGGCGCGGGCGGTCGCCTCGCCGGCTTCGGCGGATCTGAGCTCGGCCGAGGCGCGCGCGGCTTCCTGCCGCTTGGCGTTCAGCGCGAGCGAGGCTTCGGTCGCCGCTTTGGAGGCGGCGGCCGCATCGGCCACGGCCTTGGTTTTCAGCTGCTCGGCGTAGCGCCGCGGATTGAGGAGGGGAGCGGCGGCGCCATCGGCGAAACCGTCGCGTAATCCCGCATCGGCGAGCGTCGCCGCCGAGGCTTCCGAGGGCGAGCGCATCTTGGGCGAGGGCAGCGCCGCATGCGAGATTTCCGTGGGCGAAAGGTCGTAGGGCGCGATGACGACGCGCTCGCCGATGCGGGTCATGCCCCAGAGCTTTTGAGCGAAGGCGCCCGGCAGACGGATGCAGCCATGCGAGGCCGGATGGCCGGTCACATGGCCCGTATGCATGGCGACGCCGGACCAGGTGATGCGCTGCATGAAGGGCATTGGCGCGCCGGAATAGAGATTGGAGCGGTGGAAGCGCTCGCGGCCGAGAATGGTGAACATGCCTTCCGGCGTCGGATGGCCGGGCACGCCGGTGGAGATCGTCGAGCGGTCGACGAGACCATTGTGATTATAGATGGAGATGTGCTGGCCGCTGAGCGACACCACAGCGAACAGCGGTCGCGCCAGGCTCACATTCTCGCTCGGCTTGGCGTCGACGGCGGCCTTCCCCCGCTTGCCATGGCCCTTGCGCGGCGCGTCGGCGTCGGAAGTGGAATAGCTCAGCGCGGCGGCGGGTCTCGCCTCGAAAGCGAGAACGGCGGCGGCGACGCTCGCGGCGCAGACCGCGGAAAAGGTGCGAACGCAGACCTTGCGGCTGCGGGCTCCAGCAGCGACTTCCGACATGACTCGAAAACTCCTGACACACACGAACACGTTGCTCGAGCAGATAACGCTCCGTTCCGATGTGGACAGAGCGTCACCCTCGCCTGCATTGCTCTTATTGGTTAACGATCGACTGACATCTATGCGTCGGCGCACGTTACGACGATTTGCATCGCATTTTCTGGGTTCGCGGCGCCATGCCTCGAGGCCGTTCGCGTCTTTCGGCCGCCTCGCCCGGCGCCGAACCTTATTTGTCGAGACGGATTCATTCGGAGACGAAGATCGTGGCGATTTCATTTCGAAACACGCTGGGGCGGATCGTGGCCGCGCCGCTCGCTCTTTCACTCGCTCTTGCGCTCGCGCCGGCCGAGGCCTGCACGAGCTTTCTGCTCAGGGCCGCCGACGGCTCGGCCGTCTATGGCCGCACGCTGGAGTTCGGCTTTCCGCTCGAATCGGAGGCGATCGTCATTCCGCGCCATTACGCGGCGCGCGCGACAGTGGCCGAGGGCAAGCCGGGCTGGGGCTGGAAGTCGCGCTATGCGATCGCCGGGCTCAACGCCTTCGGCCTGCCGGTCGTGGTCGACGGGCTGAACGAAAAAGGCCTCGCCGGCGGCATTCTCTATTTTCCGGGCTTCGCAGGCTATGCCGATCCCAATTCCGCCGATCCTGGCCACGCGCTCGCGCCCTGGGATTTTCTCACCTGGGCGCTGGGCAATTTCGCCAGCGTCGCGGAGGTTCGCGCCGCGCTCGACACGATCACCATCGTCGATCTCGTCCAACCGACGCTCGGCGTCGTCCCGCCCTTCCATTATGCGCTGCACGACGCCAGCGGCGCCTCGCTCGTCGTCGAGCCGATCGGCGGCCGGCTGAAGGTCTATGACAATCCGCTCGGCGTCATGACCAACGCCCCCTCCTTCGACTGGCATCTCACAAATCTGCGCAATTATGTGAAGCTCTCGCCCGTCGACGCGCCGCCGCTGAAGATCGCCGGAGAGAGCTTCGCGCCGCTCGGCGCGGGCTCAGGCCTGCTGGGCGTTCCCGGCGATCCGACCCCGCCCTCGCGCTTCGTGCGCGCGGTCGGCCTCACCCTCTCCGCCGAGCCGCAGAAGACCGCCGCGGAAACGGTGCGCCTCGCCGAGCATATCCTCAATAATTTCGACATTCCGATGGGGCTGGTGCGCGTTTCGCCGCAGGAGACGTCGCGCTTCGAATATACGCAATGGTCGTCGATCGCCGATCTCGCGGGGCGCGTCTATTATGTGAAGAGCTACGACAATCAGGCGCTGCGCAGCATCGATCTCACCAAATTGGAGCTCGAGGGCCGCAGCGTGCGGGCGGCTCCTCTGCGGCCCTCCTCGAGGGCGGCGCCGGTCGAATTTCCCAAACGTTGAGGCCTCGGCCGGCTATGGCTCGCCGACGAACGCCGGCGGGGCGTCTCTCGAGAAACGGGATTTTTATCGAAGAACCAGCTCCGACTTTTTCGAATTCCGGCCTCCGGCGCCGAGAATGCCTTGTCACGGGGGAGGCTTTTTGTTAGACGGGCCGCCTGCCGGCGCTTCGGTCTCGATCGAGGCGTCCCGGCGCGGTCGTGGCGGAATTGGTAGACGCGCTAGCTTGAGGTGCTAGTTGGGCAACCAGTGGAGGTTCGAGTCCTCTCGACCGCACCAAGCCTCGAGGCATCGAGGCTTTTTATCCATCGGGTTTTATTGCGGATTCCGGCGACCATCGCGGCGGCGCGGTCGCCCACGGCTCGAAGATTCGCTCCCCCTGCTCGAAAACCGCCCCCCATCGCCCGATCCGGCCCGAGCGGCTAGAAACGCCGCGCCGGCAAAGATTCGGACAAATTCCTGTGTCCGCTTTGCTGCTATATGGATTTTCGAGCGCCGGCGCCGTTCGCGAGAAACGGCGGTCGGTCGATAGAGCGCATGGAATCGAAAAAATGTCGGGTCGCGTCGTCAATTGGGACAGATTCCTGAAAATATTTCGCGGAAAGGAGCCGACCTTCGATCGCTACGTCGACGCGCTTCCGTCGCATCAGAACGCCATAGACGCGATAAAAGGCTGGAGCACCGCCTTTCCAGAGGCTTACAATGTAAAAGCCGGCATCGTGCCGACCTATTATGACGCGCGAATTTTTTGGGCGATCGAATGTTTCGGCTCGCTGGAGGGCCGCGAGGTGCTGGAGCTCGGTCCGCTCGAGGCCGGCCACACCTATATGCTGGAGGGCGCGGGCGCGCAGGTCGACGCGGTGGAGGCCAATCAGCTCGCCTTCATGCGATGCCTCGTCGCCAAGGAAATTCTGCGGTTGCAAAAGGCGCGCTTCTGGCTCGGCGATTTCGTCAAATGGCTCGAGCAGACCGACAAGAGCTATGATCTGATCGTCGCCTCCGGCGTGCTGTATCATTTGCACGATCCTCTGCGGCTGCTCGAGCTCATCGCGCAGCGCGCCTCGGCGGTCTTTATCTGGACGCATGTCGTGTCGGACGCGATGCCGCCCTCCGATCCGCGGCGCAGCGTCATGTCGAAAACTCCCGAGGAACATTCCTTTCACGGCGTCACCGTGCGCGCCTATCCGCGAAGCTATGTGAAGACGCAGTCGAATCCGGCCTTTTGCGGCGGGATGCGCGACGACCATCGATGGCTCGACAAGGACGATCTGCTCGCGGCGCTGCGGGCGCTCGGCTTCGACGACATTCGGACCACTCATGACGATCCGGACCACTTTTTCGGGCCGGCGATATCGATCTTCGCGCGCAAATCATAGTGGTCTGCGTCATTCGAGCCGAAGAGGCGAGGGCCGAGGCGCCCTCGCTTTCAGTGACGCGAGCCGATAATCCGAGGCAGGGCGGGAAGGCGATATGAGAGTGCTGCTGCTCGGCGGATCCAACGCCGGGGTCTATTTCGGCTGGGCCGCCCAATTGCAGGGGCTGATGCCGGAACATGAGATCACCAATATGTTTCTCGGCGCCGTCGGCTCGCTCTATGGGCTCGCGCGCCTGCAGGAGGCGGAGCGGCGCGAGCAAGCTCCGCCCGATCTCGTCGTTTTCGAATATGCGCTCAACGATATTATTCTGCTGGACGCAGGCTTCGCGACCGCAGCCCTCGTTCACGACGCTCTCTCCAGCGTCGCGCAGCATTGCGCGGAGCGCGGCGTCCCGCTGCTTTTTCTCTGCCTGCGTCCGCGCCCGACCGGACGAGCGCGCGTCTCCTCCCAAGTGAGGCGCATCGAGCGCATCTATCGCGGCGTCGCGCGAGCCCGCGCCATGGCGCGCTGCGTTACGCTCGAGGCAATCTTGGGCCGCGAGCGCGCCGAGGATTTCGTCGATGCCCATCATCTCACCGCGGAGGCGTCGCGGCGCTGCGCGGAAGTCGTGGCCAAGATCATATCCAGCGGCGAAATTCCGGTTCCGAGGGTCGATCGATCGCACACGCCAATATTCGATTATGTTCCGGCGGCCGCGGCGCGGGCGCAGGGGCGCTGCCGCAATGTGGACATAGTCTCGACGGTTTTCTCGGGAGCCTTTCTCGAAATCGCCCGGCCCGGCTCCAGCCATTGGCCCGGCCGCGGCCGGCTCGCCGGGCTGTTGTTGCGCTCGACGCATGAGAGCGGCGTTTTTCGCATCGCGGCCGGCGGGCGGGCCTATGCCAGGACCGCGCAATCGAGCATGCGCGAGATCGTGCCCAATCTCATTCTCCTCCATTACTCGCGCCGGCGTCCCTGGGCCGATTTCGATCTCGAGGTCGCGATGCCGGACGATGCGAGCGCTCTGGCCGCGCTGCCGGAAGAGAAAACGCTGCTGCCGGCGGAGCCGGGGACGCCCTTCGCGGAGCAGACGCTCCAGATCGCCGGCGTGATGTTCTGGCGTCCGTCCTTCTGGCGCCGCTGGCTCGCCTTCCTCCGCCTGCGGCTCGGCTCCTGACGGTGAAGCTCCCGCTAGACCAAGGCGTTCTGCGCGCTCGGCCAATCCGCGACCACAATTGGACGGCAGTGTCCGCCGCGCTGACGCGACGAACCTAAAAGGTCCTGCCATTCATGTCCGACGAGACGAATGATCACACGGTCGATCTGAGTGACCCTTCCGAATATGAAGATATCGTCTCTCAGCGCGCCATCGCCTTCTGTCACCTCGCCAAAGTCGCCGATTCCGTCCGCGACGAGCAGGTCAAGGAGCAGTGCCTCATCATGCTGCGCAAGCTCAACGCCAGCATAAGGGCGCCCTCGACGGCCGACGTGCGATCGATCGATGGCGGACAGCTCTGACGCGGCCTCAGCCACGGCTCAGCCGGGCGGAGATCGCCTGCTGCGCTTCGTCGAGGCGCGCGTCGAGCGCGCGAAGCCGATCCGGCGCGCCTTCGGCCGCCGCGAGCGCGGATTCATATTCTTCCGCCGCGTCGCCGAGCGCGAAGGCGCCGATTGCGCGCGCCGCGCCTTTGAGCGTGTGAGCGAGATCGTGGCGCGCCTTGTCGGTTCCCGCGGCCGCCAGCCGTCCGCCGAATTCCCCGGCCTGGACCGAAAACAGCGCCAGCAGCTCGGCCTCGAGCTCGGCGTCGCCCATCGTCTGCCGCGCGAGATACGCCCAATCGAGCGCCGGCTGTCCCGCCTTTGGCGCCGCTTTCGCCGTGTCGGGGTCGTCACCATCCGTCATTCTACGTCTCCGATCCGCTCCTGCGGGAAAAGCCACGCTTTTCCTGTGGATTGCGCCCGGCCCGCGCGATTCGCTCCGGCGATTGCGCTCGCGGGGCCGCAGCGGGCGTCGTATTCTTATTCGAATCAATTCTATGTAAGCATTGCTTGCGATTTCTGGCCAGGCTCCAGATCGCCTGTTTTGCTCCGCTCTCGGTTGAACGCGAAGCATCTTCCCCCAGTCGCGTTAACGACGATTTCGATTGGCCGCGGGGCCCGGTTTCATTTGCGCGCCGACGGCGGTAATATTTGGTTAATCTTTTCTGCTCGATGTGAACGGCAAAGTAAGGTGAGCGGCGTCATAAAGCGGAACCGCGACCGCTCGGAGAGGTGACGATGGCGAAATCGGGCAAGCCCCAGGACGCGGCTATCGCTGCGCTGTCGGCGGTCGAAGAGGCGTTGAATCTGGGCGTGGAGCCCGCCGCCGAGGCCGTGACGGAAGCGGGCGAGAAAGCCGCGTCGTCGGCCGACAAGGGCGCGCTCGCGGATAAGTCCGAGGGCAAGAGCCAGGCCAAGACGGCCCCCGGCTTCAACTTCAGCCTCCCATCCTCGCGTCGCCAAGATGCGCGCGAGAGCGCGCGTTCGCCGGAAGGCTCCGCGCCGCCGGCGGGCCGCGGCGCGGCCAAGCCTCCGGTCGCCCCGGCCGGCGCGCCGGCCAATGACGATCGGCAGACGATCGGCGAGCTGCGCGCCGCGCTGCAGGTGCGTCCCAACACCGCCATTCTCGGCTACACCTTCTTGTCCATCGCCGCCTGGGCGGTGCTGTGGACTCTCTTCGTCTATTTCAACCAGGGCGAGATTCTCGACCACGAGAACGGCTCCTTCCTGGCGCCCAAGCCGGTGCTGACGCTGCTCGCGCTTCTGGCGCCCATCGTCTTCATCTTCGTGACCGGCGTGATGGCGCGCCGCGCCCATGAGATGAAGCAGGTCGCCAATTCCATGGCAGAGGTGGCGATCCGCCTCATCGAGCCGGAGACGATCGCGACCGAGCAGATGGTGACGCTCTCGCAGGCGATCCGCCGCGAGGCCGCCTCCATGGGCGACGGCATAGAGCGCGCGCTGGCGCGGGCCAGCGAGCTCGAGATCATCGTGCGGACCGAGGTGTCCAATCTCGAGCGCTCCTATTCCGAGAACGAGCGCCGCATCCGCGTGCTCATCGACGAGCTGACGCGCGAGCGCGAGGCGATCCTCGTCAACGCCGACAACGCCCGCACGGCGTTGCTCGGCGCGCGCGAGTCGCTGTCCGCCGAGCTGCAGACCAGCTCCTCCCATCTCGCCGAGACGGTGAGCGAGGCCGGCGGCCGCGTGACCGCCGCGCTCGGCTCCAAGGGCGAGGAAATCCGCATGGCGCTGGAGCGCGTCGGCGATGGTTTCAACTCCACGCTCTCGACGCGCGGGGAAGACATGGTGCAGCGTCTCTCCGTCGCCGGGGAGACGATCGCGGCCAGCCTGACTTTGGCCTCCGAGGAGGTCACGCGCCGCTTCACCGACGGCATCGCCGAGGCGGATCGCCGGCTTCACGATCGCGGCGAAGCGCTCGCGGCCGATTTCGAGACGCGCGGCGTCTCGGTCGTCGAGCGGCTCGACTCCATCGGCGGGCATCTCGTCCAGGCGGTCGGCGACCGCGGCGACAGTTTTGTCGATCGTCTCGCGCAGACGAGCGGGCGCGTCGACGAGGCGATCGAGACGCATGGCGGCGCGATCGAGCATTCGCTGCTCGTCGCCTCGGAAACTCTCGCCGCCCAGCTCGCGGACAAAGTGGCGGCGACGGAATCTGCCTTCAAGACGGCCGGCGACCGCATCGCCGATCTGCTCGAGGAAACGCGCGAGCGCGCCCGCAGCGAATTCGAGGCGCATGGGGCGGGGCTGCACGACCGTTTCGCGCAGACTCTCGCCGAAAGCGCCGGCGCCTTCACCGAGCAGGCCGACGCCTTGCAGGAGCGTTTCGCCGCCGTCGCCGGAGAGGCGATCGCGGCCATTGCGTCGCATGGCGACCGCGTCACCGAGACGCTCGCCGACCGGCTGGTCTCCTTCGAGGAGAATGTGGTCGTTCACGGCGGCGAGATCGCGACGCGTTTCGCGGAGCAGGGCGAGCGGATCAGCGTGGCGCTGACGCAAGGCGTCGCGGAATTCGAGCAGAGCGTCGCGCTGCGCGGCGCCGAGGCGACGGCGCTGCTCGCGGAAGAAGGCGCGCGTCTCGGCCAGACGGTTTCGGAAGGTCTCGCGGCTTTCGAGGAGCGCGTCACCGGCCACAGCGAAGATGTGGCGATGCGTCTCCTGACGCAGGGCGAGGAGATCGGCGCGGCGGTGGCCGCGGGTCTCGCGGCCTTCGAGGAGCGTGTGACCGGCCACAGCGAAGATGTGGCGATGCGTCTCTCGACGCAGGGCGAGGAGATCGGCGCGGCGGTGGCCGCGGGTCTCGCGGCTTTCGAGGAGCGGGTCGCGGGCCGCAGCGAAGATGTGGCGACGCGTCTCTCGACACAGGGCGAGGAGATCGGCGCGGCGGTGGCCGCCGGCATCGCGGCCTTCGAGGAGCGGGTCACCGGCAACAGCGAAGAAGTGGCGGCGCGTCTGGTTCTGCATGGCGACGCCATCGGCTCGGCGGTCGCGGAAGGTCTGGCGGCCTTCGAGGATCGCGTCCTCGGCCACAGCGAAGAGGTGGCGACACGTCTCTCGACGCAGGGCGAGGAGATTGGCGCGGCGGTGGCCGCGGGCCTCGCGGCTTTCGAGGAGCGCGTCGTGGGCCGCAGCGAAGATGTGGCGACGCGACTTTCGACGCAGGGCGAAACGATCGGCGCTGCGGTGGTTGCGGTTCTTTCGGCCTTCGAGGATCGCGTCCTCGGCCACAGCGAAGAGGTGGCTGCGCGTCTCTCGGCGCATGGCGACGCGATCGGCTCGGCCGTCGCCGAGGGGCTTTCGGCCTTCGAGGATCGCGTCATCGGCCATAGCGAGGATGTCGCCACTCGTCTGGCGTCGCATGGCGACACGATCGGTGCCGCCGTCACCGAGGGTCTGGCGGCCTTCGAGGAGCGGGTCGCCGGCCAGAGCGAGGATGTCGCGGCGCGGCTCGCGGCCCATGCGGACGCCATCGGGACGGCGGTCGCCGAAGGTTTCGCCTCTTTCGAGGAGCGCGTCGCCGGACAGGGCGTCGCGGCGGCCGAGCGCCTCATCGAGGAAGGCGCGCGCATCGGCCTGTCGGTTTCCGAGGGCGTCGCGGCTTTCGAGGCGCGCGTGCTCGGCCACAGCGAGGTGGTCGCCGATCGTCTCGTCGCCCATGGCGACGCGATCGGCTCTGCGGTGACCGAAGGCCTCGCGGCCTTCGAGGAGCGGGTGACCGGCCACAGCTCGGAAGTGACCGAGCGTCTCGTCGCCCATGCGGATGCGATCGGCTCGGTCGTGTCCGAGAGCCTCGCGGCTTTCGAGGAGCGTGTCGTCGGCCAGGGCGAGCAGGCGGCGGAACGTCTCATCGCACATGGCGACTCGATCGGCGTCGCCGTGGCCGAGGGCCTCGCCGCCTTCGAGGCGCGCATCGTCGGACATGGCGAGGATGTGGCGCAGCGCCTCGTCGCTCATGGCGACACGATCGGCGGCGTCGTCACCGAAGGACTCGCGAAATTCGAGACCCGCGTGCTCGGCCAGAGCGAGGAGGCCGCGGCGCGGCTCTCCGCCCATGGCGAAGCGCTGGGCCTCGCCGTGGCGGACGGAATCGCCGCTTTCGAGGACCGTCTCGCGCAGCAGCACGAGGCGACTCTGTCGAGCCTCGAGGAGCAGAGCGAGCGCGCGACGGCGGCCGTCGCCGGCGGGCTCGCGGCTTTCCGCGAGCAGGTCGTCCAGCAGAGCGAGGAGACCGCGTCGCGGTTCCTCGAGCAGGGCGAGCGGGTCGGCGCGGCGATCGCCGAAGGGCTCGCCTCTTTCGAGGAGCGCATCGCCGGCCGCAGCGACGACACCGTGCTGCGGCTCGTCGAGCGCGGCGACGAGATCGGCGCCTATCTCTCCCAGGGTCTCGCGGCCTTCGAGGAGACCGTCGTGCGCCATGGCGACGAGGTCGCGACGCGGGTCACCGAGCAGTCGGACCGCATCGCCTCGGTGCTGTCCGAGCGGCTCACCGCTTTCGAGGATCAGGTCGCGCGGCAGAGCGGCGACGTCGTCGCCCGCGTCACCGAGCAGGCCGAATGGGTCGACGGCGTGCTGGTCAATCGGCTGGACGCGCTGGAGGAAGCCACGGCGCAGGTGTCGCGCACGCTGGTGGAGACGCAGAGCCGCGCCGAGACGGCTTTCGCCGTCGGCGGCGCCGAGCTGCGCGCCGGCCTCACCCAGGGCGTCGCCGAAGTCGCGGCGACATTCGCCGAGCAATCGGCCTCCTTGCAGGAGCGTTTCGCCACCACGGCGAGCGAGGCGGCTCTCGCCATCGCCACCCAGGGCGAGCGCATAGAAGAGGCGCTCGCCGGCCGCATCGCCGCCTTCGAGGCGATGGCGATCGATCAGGGCGGCGCGCTGGCCAATGCGCTGGCGGCGAGCGGCGAGGGGCTGACGCGCGAGGTGGCCGAACAACTCGTCGCTTTCGACGAGACCTTGCGCGACCACAGCGGCCAGCTCGCGGCGCAGATCGCCGAACATTCCCAGCAGCTGGCGGCGGAGCTCTCCGAGCGTCTGGCGGCGGTCGACTCGGCCATCGTCAACGAAGGCGCTGCGCTGGTGGCGGCGATCGCCGCCAATGGCGACGGCTTCACCCGCGATATCGGCGAGCAGCTCGCGGTTTTCGACGAGGCGCTGCGCAATCGCGGCGGCGAGCTCACGGCGCAGATCGGCGAGCATTCGCAGCAGCTGGCGGCGGAGCTCTCCGACCGCATGGCGGCGGTCGACTCGACCATCGTGAACGAAGGCGCCGCGCTGGTGGCGGCGCTCGTCGCCAATGGCGAGGGCTTCAGCCGCGACGTCGGCGAGCAGCTCGCAGCTTTCGACGAGGCGCTGCGCAATCGCGGCAATCTGCTCGCCGAGCAGCTCGGCGAGCATTCCGAGCAGCTCGCCGCGGCGCTCACCGAGCGGCTTGCGGCGGTGGACACGACGATCATCGATCAGGGCGGCGCGCTGGTCGCGGCGCTGGCGGCGAGCGGCGACGGCGTCGCGCGCGGCGTCGAGGATCAGCTCGCGGCCTTCGACGAAAGGCTGCGCTATCACGGTGGCGAGCTGGCCGCGCAGATCGGCGAACGCTCGCAGCAATTGGCGGCGGCGCTCGCCGAGGGACTTTCGGCGGTGGATACGACCATCGTCGACCGCGGCGGCGCGCTGGTCGCGGCTCTGGCGGCGAGCGGCGACGGCGTCACGCGCGGCGTCGAGGATCAGCTCGCAGCCTTCGACGAGCGTTTGCGCCATCAGGGCGGCCAGATCGCCGCGCAGATCGGCGAACATGCGCAGCAGCTCGCGACGACTTTGTCGGAACGTCTGGCGGCGGTCGACGCCGCCATCGTTCAGGAGGGCGGCGCGCTGGCCGATCGTCTGGCGGAGCGCGCCGACGAGATCGCGGCGCGCATCGGCGATCAGTCGCAGCGGCTGTCGGAGGACGTCGGCGAGCGGCTCGCAGCCATAGACAAGACGATTTCCGGCGACGGCACGGCGCTGGTCGAATTGCTCGGCGCGCGCGCCGAGGAGATCGCCGCGGTCATGTCGTCGAAGATCGAGAGCTTCGAGACCGTTTCCAACGCGCGCACGCGCCAGGCGGCGGATCGCATAGACGCGCTCGTCGGCCGCGTCGACTCGGGCCTCGAATCGGCGGGCAAGGCCTTTCAGGACACGCTCGCCCGCCATGCGGTCGAGGTCGCGCGCGCGATGGGCGAGGGCGGCCGCGAGGTCATTCGCTCGCTGGACGAGAAGGTCAAGGACATCGATGCGGTGCTGCTCGCCCGCTCGACCCAGCTCACCGAGACGCTCTCCTCCAAGGCGGAGGAGATCAACGCCACGCTCGGCGGCCGCGCGGAAGAGATCGCCGGCACGCTGGACGGGCGCATCGGCGTGTTCGAGAACAATGTCGTCGGTCGCCTCGATGCGGTCTCCGGCGAGATCGGCGAGCGCAGCCGCGTCGTCGTCGAGACGATCAACGCCCGCATAGAGGAGATCAACGCCACGCTCGCCTCGGCGCGGCGCGATCTCGACACCACTCTGCACGCGCGCACCGGCGATCTCGGCCAGGCGCTCACCGAGCGCGTCGGCGAGATCAGCTCGACGCTCGAGCAGCGCCTCAACCAGATCCAGACCACGCTCGGCGACCGCGGCGGCGAGGTGACGCGCGAGCTCGCCAATGTCGGCGAGCTGGTGGCCCATGCGATCGAGAGCCGCGGCTCGACGATCGTGCAGCATCTCGGCGAGAAGCGCGTCGAGCTGGCCGCGGCGATCGACCAATCGGCCGAGGAGCTCAAAAAGGCGCTCACCGAGGGCGCCGAGGGCTCGGTGCGGGCGTTGCTCGACGTCAATGAGAAGCTGCGCTCGGAGCTGCCCGAGGTGCTCGACCGGCTCGGCGCGACCAATTCCTCGCTGCAGACCATTATTTCGACGGCCGGAGGGAATCTCGCCAATCTCGACAAGGAGCTGGGCGGCAAGCTGCGTGAGTTCCAGGGCGCGATCGAGACGGTCGGACAACATATCGCGCAGATCGGCGAAGTGTCGGGCGGCGTGATGCGCGACGCCGGCTCGATCGTCGGCGCGATGGAGACCCATCAGCAGAGCTTGACGCAGAGCGCCGAGCGGCTGACGCAGAGCCAGTCCGAGCTCGACGCCGCGCTCGACGCGCGCCGTCGCTCGCTGGAGAGCCTGGTGCTGCTGGTCGAGGACAAGCGCAAGGACTTCGAGGAGACGGTCGCCGCCTTCTCCGGCCTCGTCGAGGAGAATTTCCGCCGCGTCGAGCAGCGGGCTCGCGACGTCGGCGGCTTCATCGCCCAGGCCACCAGCGAAACGGCCGAGCTCGTCGACGAGCGTTTCGGCGCCGTGCGCGAGGCCGCGTCGCGGGAGCGCGAGGAGACCGCCGCGGCGTTGCGTTCGGCCTATGAGCAGGCCAATGACGAGCTGGCGGATATTTTCGGCCGGGCGACGGAGAAATTCGCCGCCGCCGCGACCGAGATCCGCGGCATGTCGATGCAGATTCAGAGCGAGCTCGAGCAGACTCGCGCCGAAGTGCGTCGCGGCGCCACCGAATTGCCGCGCGAGACGGCCGAGCAGGCCGCCGCGCTGCGCCGCGTGGTCGGCGAGCAGGTGAAGGCGCTCAACGAGCTCACCGACATTGTCGCGCGCTCGGGCCGCGCCTATGACATTGCCGAGCCGGCCCCGGCCCCTGCGGCCTCCGCTCGCCGCGGCTTCGAGGCCCCGCAGCCGGCGGCCGCCGCGCCCGCGCCGCCGCCTCCGCCGCCGGCCCCTCCCGCGCCCCGCGCGCCCGAGCCGAGCTGGACGAGTCGCGCCCCGCGGGAAGAGCCGCAACGCGTCGTGCGAGCGATGCAGCCGCCGCCGCCTCCGGCCCCGACGCCTCCTCCGGCGCGGCAGACGGCCTCCGCCGCCGAGGATGGCTGGCTCACCGATCTGCTGGCGCGCGCCTCTCGAGACGAAGCCCCCGCCGCCCCGGCGCCCCGCGCCAACACGGCGGCCGGCCGAGCCAAGGCGGCCGGCGCGCTGGACAATCTCACGCTCGATATCGCCCGCATGGTCGACCATGGCGCGGTGGGCGAGTTCTGGGACCGCTTCCAGCGGGGCGAGAAAAATCTATTCAACCGACGGCTCTATACGGCCCAAGGCCAGCAGACCTATGAGGAGATTCGCCGCCGCTATCGCGTCGATGCGGATTTCCACGCCACCGTCGATCATTATGTCCAGGAGTTCGAGCGGCTCGTCGCCGAGACCAGCCGCAATGATCGAGAGGGCGCGCTGACGCGCGGCTATCTCGTCTCGGACGCCGGCAAGGTCTACACCATGCTCGGCCACGCGGCCGGTCGTTTCGAGTGACTCCCCGCGGCCGGCGCCTAAAAGCAAGGCGCCGGCGGCGGTCCATAGCAGCGTAATTCGCAATTCGTTTTTGTTCGGCTGTCGCGGGGGCGTGCGAGGGCGCGTCGTTCTTTGTCTCAATTCGACAAAATATGTTCGCTTCCCTACCCGGATTGTGACATTTTCGCCACTCCCGCCACAGAAAACGCGTCAAATTTCCGATTTTGCTCAAGCCGTACGCAATTGCTTCCCTGTTCCGCTTGAGTGCCTACGGGCTTTGTCGCAACAATCGCGACCAGGATGATTCCAGTATCGGGGAGCCTAAGCCTATGAAATCCGTCCTGTTTGCCGGCGTCGCTGCACTCGCTCTCATCTCGACGAGCGTCTGCGCCGCCGAAGATACGAAGACTATGAAGCATGAAGAGGCCAAGCCGCTGGTCGCTTGGCCCGAGCCCAACTTCGACGTTCTCGAGGCCGGCTTCGACTACGCCTATGGCGCGAAATTCATGTCGGACTACATCGTCCGCGGCATTTCGAACAGCGCCCATCGCCCGGCCGGCAGCGTCTATGAGGAGCTGCGTTACGGCTGGTTCTACACGGGCCTCGCCGCCACCAATGTGACGCTGCCCACGAGCCCGCTCGCCGAGATCGACATCACCGCCGGCATCCGCCCGACCTGGGGTCCGCTGACGCTGGACTTCGGCGCGATCTACTACGCCTATCCGAGCAACCACCAGCAGTGGTTCATCGGCGGCGCGATCCCGGTCACGACGTTCAAGAACTCCTACACCGCCCTGCCCACCACGGCTTTCGATCCGAGCTATGTCGAGATCTATTTCAAGCCGAGCTGGGCGGTGAACGACTATCTGACGCTCGGCGGCCAGATCGCCTATGCTCCGAACTGGAACAATTATAGCGCCCACGCGCTCTATTCGGAGATCAACGCCAAGGTCGTCCCCTTCGCCAACACCGATTATTCGGGGCTGTCGCTCTCGGGCGCCTTCGGCCACTACTACATCGGCAATTCGAGCCCGGCCTATGGCGGCAGCTATATCGATCCGGACTATGCCTTCCTGGCGACCGGCGTTCTGGGCACCAAGGGCTTCAAATTCGCCAGCTACAACACTTGGAACGTCGGCGCGTCCTATAATTGGAACGTGGTGACGCTCGATCTGCGCTACTACGACTCCAATCTGACCCGCGCGGGCTGCTTCCTCAACACCTCCGACCCGGCGGGCAATTTCGTGGCTTCGGTGAACACCATCACCGGCCAGAGCTCGTCGAGTTGGTGCGGCGCGCGCTTCGTCGCCTCGCTGTCCATCGACTTCAGCTCGGCGACATTCAAGTAAGGCCGTCGAACTCTTTACGACTTCCTTCCTGGAAACGGACCCGTGGCCACGCGGGTCCGTTTTTTGTGCGCTATTCGTCGGGCTCCAGATCGAAACGCCGTCCGTCTTCCGGCGCCCGTCGAAGCCGCCCGGAAACCCTTCTCACTGCGTCAAAATTTCGACGTCGCGATCCTGCGTCGAGGTCACTTTGAAGGTCGTCTGGAAGGTTTTGCCTTCGCGGCGGGCGATGGCGACATATTCGCCTTCCGCCAGCACCAGCGACGGAAAGGCGCCGATCAATTCGCGGATGACGTCGCCGCCCGGCGTCAGCACGGAGAAGGAGGTGTTGGCCAGCGCCTCGCCGCCCGGCGTTTTGACCAGCTTCAGCGTCATCGTCGCGGCGCGATGGCGCAGCGTGGCCTCGATCACCTTGCCGGCCGGCACGCGCAGATCGGCGGTGACGACCGAATTGGTCGTGTTATTGTCGCCCTGCGATCCTTGGCTCACGTCGAGCAGCGTCGAAACGACATGATAGGCGCCTTCGGGCAGGCTGATGATCTCGCCCGATCTGGCGTTGGCGAGCACCAGCTTCGCCTCGGAATTTCCGCGCTCCGGCACATAGATAGAGATCGCCAGCCGTTGCGCCGGAAGCTGCGTGTCGCCGAGCGTGTCGACGAGCTTCAGCGCGCCGGCGTTCAGCACCAGCTTCTCGCTGACATTGCGCCCCTCGATGACGACGCGGCGCGTCGCCCCCGCGAGGCCGAAGGCCGCATGCACGATATAGACGCCGTCCGGCAATGGCTCGGAAAAGCTCGCCTCACGCGATTCCGCGATCAGCTTGCGGGCGCCGTCCGGCTGCGCGGCGTCCTCGAAAATCCGCCACACGAGGCCGCTGCGGATCGCGCCCGAATCATTCTGCGTCAGCACAGCGGAGAGGCGCAGCGTGGAGACGGCGGCCGGCTTTTCCTCCTCCGCCGGGGCGGCGGCGGGCTTGGCCGCGCGGCTCTTTTGCTGGGCGGGCGGGGCGGCGGTCTGCGCCGCCCCGCAGCCGGCGCCGGCGACGAGCATCGCCAAGGTGACGAGGAGATGTGATTTCATGCGCCGCATCAAAGGGGCGGGCGCGAACGCCCGAATTTCGACGGTCTGGAGTCCTTCCCCGTTTCGTGGAAACAGGGAAAGACTGCAGACTTTTGTTTTGACGCGTTTCCAGCCGAACCGGCGACCGCTTCGGCTGGAAACGCTCTATTGTGACGTCCGCCGTCCGCCCTGTCACTCCTCCCGATGATCGAGCAGAGTGGAGGCGGCCGAGGCGAGATTGGCGAGGGAAAACGGCCGAAATAGGAATTCGACCCGATGGCGTCCCTTGGTCGTCGGCACGCCGCGGAACAGAATATTGGCCTTGACGATCGGCGCCGGCGCGCCGTCCACGCGCGCCTCCCAGCCGGGATAGTAGAGATCGTGGAGCACGAGCAGCCCGTCGCGATCCGATTCGACGTCCACGAGAATGCGCTCGCTCTCGTAAGAAACGATCGCCGCCTTGGCCTCCGGCCCGCCGGCGCGCGCCGGATCGGCGAGCGCGGGGTCGAGCCGCGGCAGATCCGCCTGATCGACGAGCGCCTCGCGCGTCCCGTCGAAATCGGGAATGTCGTCCTCGGCGATGGCGGCGTCGGAATCGACGCCTGCGATCCTGGTGGCGAAATAGGCGCGCGGCGCGGCGCGCCCGAGCTTATAGACATAGATCTGGTCGGAGACGAAGATCGGCGACGCATTGGGCCGCGGCATATGCCGCGGCATGCGCGCCAGCGGGCGGCCGAGCACCAGATAGTCGAGGCCCAGCAGCCGCGCGAGCTTGCATCTATAGCCGCGGAAGGTGCCCGGATAATGCCGCAGATTGGGGTCGACGGCGTTGTCGCCCGGCCCCACGGCGCGTTCATAATCGGCGATGCGCAGAGGATTATAGCCGAGCGTGTCCTCGAGGCCGAGAATCATGGAGGCGTTCTGCCAGCCGCCCGGCAGGCCGAGAATTTCGACGCGCGGGCGTTCGCCCTTGGCGGCGCGCTCGGAAATGTCCTTGCGCAGCGCGGCTATGGCGCCGCGTTCTTGCGGCGAGGCTTCGTCGAGGATCGAATAGCGCGTCGCCGGCTCGGCGTTCAGCGGATCGGCGGCATTGCGCCACAAGAGCTCGCCCGCCGTCGCGGCGACGAGGAGGATGGCGACGATCCCGCGCTTGTCGAGCTTGTCGCCGATGACGAGCGTCGCCGCCACCGCGCCCGCCGTAGCCAGCGCCGCCGCCACGGAGACCAGCGCCTCCTTGCCATGGCCATTGGCGAAGGAGAAGCCGAGCCCGCCGATGATCAGCGCGAGCGTGACGCCCACCCCTGCGGCGGAAAGCCCATGGGCGAGCGCGCGCGGCATTTTCTGAAAGGGCCGCGGCGCGCCGTGAACGACATAGCGATGCAGAAGATAGGCGGCGCTGAGCGCGAAGCCGGCGTTGAGCAGGAAGGCGGCGTCCGCCGGCCGGCGATAGAGCGACACGCCGGGGAAGAAATCGTAGAGCGGGGCGAAGAGCGGCGTCCAGCGGCCGAGCGTATAGATCAGCGCGGCGGCCAGCATGTAATGGACGAAGCGCATCTCCTTGGCGAAGATGCGTCCGCCCGCGAGCCCGTGCCAGAAGCCCAGAACGACGGGCGCGGCGCCGATGAAGAGATAGTCTATCGCGCGATCGGTCCAGTCCGGCGCGGCCATGGTGTCATAGCCGGGCCCCCAATAATTATAGCTCTTGTCGAGCGAGCCGAAGATATCCGGCGCGAGCAGCGTGACCAGATTGACCGGCGCGAGCGAGCCGGCGGCCGCGACGCCGAAGGCGATGCCCGGTCGGTTGGAGGTCGCCAGAAATTGCAGAGTGAGCAGCACCGGCGCGGCGAGGATCGCCCCGCCTGTCGCGGCCGCGGCCAGCAAAGCCGGCCAGCGGCCGAGCAGAAAGTCGAGCGGCCGGCGCGAGACGGCGGCGGCATAGAGCACGCGGGCGATGAGCACGAGGCAGAAGAGATAGGCCACCTGATCGCGCCCCAGCGCCATCAGGCTGGCGAGAATTCCGAAGCCGACGCCATAGAGCAGGCGCGGCCGCTCCAGCATGATCTCCAGCGTCAGCAGCGCGAGCGGAAAAAAGCTGTAGGAGATGATCATCCCCGTATGCTGAAGGCGCGAGGCGGCGACTCCGCCCAGCATGAAGATCAGCCCGGCGAGCACGGAGGCCGAGGGAATGAAGCCCCGCCGCGCGCAGAGCGCCAAGACGCCCGCGCCGCCCATCAGCAGATGCGCCAGCACGAAGAGATCGAATTCCTGCATCGTCGCGCCGGGACGCAGCAGCGCGAAGAGGAAGAATGTGGGCGTGAAGATCAGCGACTGCGGATCGGCGACGGAGGGGTGTCCGGCGAAATGATAGGGATTCCAGAGCGGCACGTCGCCGCGGCCCAGCGCCTCGCCGAGGAAGCGGAACATGGGATAGAAATGGTTCTTCGAATCCCAGGGCACCACCGCGCCGCTGGCGAGCCAAAGGCCCGCCGCGAGCGCCATGAAGAGGGCGATGGCCGCAAAGGCGGCGAGCGCGTCGCGCCGGGTCCAGATATGGGCGTGGGCGCCGTCGGGTCCGGCGAGCGCCCGTCGCGTCTCGACGAGCGCGAGCGGGGATTCCTCGGCGCCCAGGGCGCCGAGCGGGCGGTCGCTGATCGACATGTTCGAACCTGTCTCGACTGTCGCGAGCCGCCATTCGGCGCGCGCCCGCTGGCGGCGCCGCGCGACGGCCGCTCGCCATTTGCGTGGGACGCCTAAATTGATTTCGTCTTCATGAACTCATGATGAACGTTTGGGCGCCGCCCTTTTATAGCGCAGGCGCGACCTCGGCGAAAGTCTGGTTTATCGGTGGGATTTGTGCGCCATCCAAGGCCAGCTTGGCCGCAAAACCGTCGCGCCGCGCCGCGCGACATTCCCCGAACAACCCCTGTTCGTCGCCGAGATCGGCGAAAGGCCGGTCGATCGCCGCGACGCCGGCCGCCGCCGCGCCGAGCAGCAGGCCGGCGCGCGCCATGGCGAAGGGCGACGCCGGGCGCGTCGACGCGAGGCTCTCCGGCTCCGCCCCCAGCGCGCGGCGCAGCGGCTCGACATCGAAGGCGAGCGCCTCGAGGCGGGCGGAGGCGCCCCCATAGCTTCCGAGCGCGAAGACGGCCGCCGGGGTCTGCGTCGCCATGGCGATGATGCGCGTGGCGCCGTCCGCGCGGCCCCATTCGGCCTCCTGCACGGCGAGCTTGGCGGCAAGATGCTGCACGCTCGCGCCGCCGCAGGCCTCGGGCAGAAAGACGCCATCGGCTCCTGCCGCGACGACGGCCGAAAGATCGGCGTCGATCGCCGCGCTGGCGAGCGGCGTGACGCGCGCATAGAGGCGCAGTCCCGCCGGGCGCGGCAGCCGCAGCAGCGCGGCCGCCCGCTCGCGCGCCGGGGCGTCGCCGAGATCGAGCACGAGGGCGTCGGCGCCGCTCGCGAGCGCGGCGGCAAACGCCTCCTCGCACGGCGCGACGAGAAGAAACGAGCGCATCTTCGACTCTTCCACCATTCGCCGCCGTGATCTTAAGCGGGCATTTACCATAAGTCGCGATTCTGACCAGGATCGCGTCAAGTCCGGTCGAGCACATAGGGCGGAGCCCAGAGCGCCGATGATCGTAAGAAATTTTCTGCAATGGGCGCAAACCGCGCCGACCGCCCTCAGGGTGGAAGGCGCCGGCGCGCTGGCGAGAGCCTATCTCCACAGCGATCTCGACACCGCGATGAAACGCGAGACCGAGACCGCGCTCGCCGCGCTGCTCGACGATCCCTCGCCGCTGGTGCGCCGCGCTTTGGCGAAGGTCTTCGCGAGCTCGGCCGATGCGCCGCATTCGATCGTCTCGGCGCTCGCCAATGATCAATCGGACATCGCCGCCATGGTGCTCTCGCGCTCGCCGCTGCTCAGCGAGAGCGAGCTCATCGATTGCGCCGCCGTCGGCGACGTCTTCTCGCAGAGCGCGATAGCGCTGCGCGCCCATGTGCCGACCGGCCTCTCCTCGGCGATCGCGGAAATCGGCGCCTGCGAGGCGCTGATCTCGCTCGCCGTCAATCCCGGCGCCGAGCTGCCGGCCTTCGCCATGCGCCGCATGATCGAGCGCTTCGGCGACGATGCGCAATTGCGCGAGGCGCTGCTCGGCCGGCCCTTCCTGCCGGCGGCGGTGCGCGTCGATCTCGTCGAGGCGATGGCGGCGAGCCTCGCCTCTTTCGTGCTCGATCGCGATTGGCTGTCGCCCGAGCGCACGCGCCGCATCCTGCAGGAGGCGCGCGACAAGGCCAATATCGTCATCGCCGCCTCGGCCGACGAGTCCGAGGGCCGCAGAGGCGTGCGCATGCTGGTCGCGCATCTGCGCCGCAAGGCGCGACTGACGCCCAGCCTCGCGCTGCGGGCGCTGCTCTCGGGCAATCGCGCGCTGTTCGAGGCGACGCTGGCCGAATTGTCCGGCCTCGACGAGGAGAAGGTCGCCGGCCTGACGCGCGATTTCGACGGCGCGGGCTTCGCGGCGCTTTATGCGCGCGCCGGGATGCCGGCCAATCTTCTGCCGGCCTATCGCGCCGCGCTGGAGGCGCAGCGGGCATTTGGCTATGCGGGGGCGCCGTCCCGCGCGCGGCTGTCCTTGGCGATGGTGCAGCGCGTGCTGACCTCCTGCGACGAGATCAATTCCGGCGAGCTCGACCGGCTGATGGCGCTGCTGCGCCGCTTCGAGGCCGAGGCGCTGCGCGAGGACGCGCGCGAAGCAGCCGCCGCGCTGACGACGCCGCCATTCGTCGACATGGCGGCGCTGGAAGCGCAGCTGCTCGTGGCGGCGTGAGCGTCAATAGCCGAATTGCTCGCGCAATATGCGCTCCTCGAGCGAATGGCCGGCGTCGTGCAGGAGAATGAGATCGGTCCCGTGATCCATCTCGACGTCGACCTGCAGCGCGTCGCGGAATTCGTCATGATCGGCGACGACGGAGACCGGGCGCTTCTCTGCCTCCAGCACTTCCAGCCGCACTTTGGCGACATCCGGCAGCAGCGCGCCGCGCCAGCGCCGCGGGCGAAATGCGGAGATGGGCGTCAGCGCCATCAATGGCGCGTCCAGCGGTAGAATAGGGCCGTTGGCGGAGAGGTTGTAGGCGGTGGAGCCAGCGGGCGACGCCACCAGCACGCCATCGGTGATGAGCTCGGGCAGGCGCTCCTTGCCATTCACCAATATGCGCAGCTTGGCGATCTGCGAGCTCTGGCGCAGCAGCGAGACTTCATTGATCGCATGCGCGGCGAATTCGTCGCCATGCGTGTTGACGGCGCGCATCAGCAGCGGATGAATGATCGAAGGCTTGGATTCTGCGATGCGCTTGCGTAGCCCGCTCTCGCGATATTCGTTCATCAGAAAGCCGACCGAGCCGCGGTTCATCCCATAGATCGGCTTGCCGGCGCCCATGAAGCGATGCAGCGTGCGCAGCATGAGCCCGTCGCCGCCGAGAGCGACGATGCAATCGGCCTCCTCCGGCGGAACCTCGCCATATTTGGCGACGAGCCGGGCCCTCGACTGGTCGGCCTCCGACGTTCCAGAGGAGAGAAAGGCGAGTCTCTTGTAATTATTCGGCGTCTCGCCGGACTCGGACATGGATCGACCTGGCTCGGCGCCGCCGAAGGCGGGGCGTCTCCTCGGGGCGACTTCCATACACCCGCCGAAGTCGGAAGGAAACGGGAGGCGAACCCGCAGCGCGGCGGCAATCGGGTGAAGAAATAGACGACCAGACGCATTCGAGCCGAAACGGCCGAACCCCTCCGCTTCGAAGCGACGGGGCTCGCAATGGAGGCGAGCGGCGCAGCCTTCGAGGGGCGATCAGCCGTGTTGCTATTCTATTTCAAATATATGCGGGGCCGACGACCGGAGTTAACTAAGGCCCGCAAAAATACTTTACTAGAACATGAGTTAAATTGTACAAAAAAACCAGCAAGCGAAGGAATTCTTCTTTTCCACGAGCCGGCGGACAGGCTCGACGATCGCGCATTGTTAAATTCGTAGCGACCTCTCCCTCGTCGATCTGGCTATCCTGTTCGATCGACGAACGAGAACGACAAAGGAAGCGCTTTAAAATGCGCGTCGCAGTGGTGCATGATTGGCTCTATGTCGTAGGCGGCGCCGAACGCGTGCTTTGCGAAATCTTGCAGTGCTACCCGCAGGCGGATGTTTTTTCACTCTTCGACGTTCTCACGCCTCGCGACCGCGCCTTCATCGGCATCGATCACACGACGACGAGCTTCCTGCAAAAAGCGCCTTTCATCGGCACGCATCATCGTTGGTATCTCCCTTTGATGCCCTTGGCGATCGAGCAATTCGATCTGTCGTCTTACGACCTCGTCATCTCGAGCAGCTTCGCCACGGCGAAAGGCGTGCTGACAGGGCCCGATCAGATTCACATTTCTTATGTGCATTCGCCGATGCGATACGCATGGGACATGCAGCACGCCTATTTGCGCGACAATGGCTTTACGAGCGGGATCAAGGGAGTCGTCGCCCGCGGCTTGCTTCATTACATGCGTCTTTGGGACACGCGAACGGCCGATGGGCCGGATGTCCTCATCGCCAATTCGCAATTCGTCGCGAGACGGATAAAGAAAATATATGGCCGCGACTCGCAGGTCATTTATCCGCCGGTGTCGCTCGGCCAGTGCGGCGACGTCACGCGCCGTTCCTACTTCGTCACGGCAAGTCGACTCGTGCCGTACAAAAACGTGGACGCGATCGTCGAGGCGTTCGCCGAGCTGAAAGATCTTCGACTGATCGTCGCGGGCGACGGTCCCGACGCCGCGCGGCTGCGCAAGTCCGCGACCGCGAACGTCGCCTTCGAAGGATTCGTGAGCGACGAGCGGCTTCGCTATCTGATGGCCTCTTCGCGCGCTTTCATTTTCGGCGCCGAGGAGGATTTCGGAATCGTGGTGGTGGAAGCCATGTCGGAGGGCGCGCCCGTGCTGGCGCTCAACCGCGGCGGCGCCCGCGAGACGGTGTCCGCCGAGACGTCTCGCTCGGGAATGTTCTTCGCGAATGCTACGCCGGGAGAAATCGCCGACTGTATCCGCAGTTTCATCGAGCAGGAGGATCAATTCTCCCGCGCAGACTGCCGCAAGCAAGCCCAGAAATTTTCGGCGGAGCGCTTTCGACGAGAGTTCAAAGACCTCGTCGATCGAACGATCGAGCATCGCGGGCGTGGCGCGGACATGAATTGGGCGCCGACATGGCCTATGACAATCTAGACGCCGCCATTGCCGATCTCCCGCCGAAGCGCGCCGCGGGCGCGCCGGAGCGGAGTCTTCTCGCCGCTCTATGGCGACGCAGGGCGATCTTCGCCGCGGTTTTCGTCGCGATTGTCGGCGTTGTCGTCGCGGCGCTCGTCGTTTTGCCGGTTCAATACATGGCCACCGGGTCATTGATCGTCGCCGAGCAGGAGCCCGGCGACAATAATTCCTCCGCGGTCTGGGCTCAGAAAGTCGGCGATCCTGCGGACATGGAGAGCCAGCTTCTCATCATCGGCTCATCCCGCGTGATGAAGGCGGCGTTGGCCGCTCCCGGCATTTTCGAATATGCGATGCAGGATTGCTCGGCGAGCAAGGGCGTCGTCGCTCTGTCGGAGATATTCGGTCGCCGATCCATCTGTGAAAAAATAGAAAGCGATCACGATTCGCTGATCGAATTCGTCCGGCCGCGCTATTCGATCGGCAATGTCGGACGCTCGCGCGTCATCGGGGTCTCCTATCAGTCCACGCGGCCGGACATTGCGAAAAAAATGGCCGATGCGTTGATCAGCGCTTTCCTCGACGATCAACGCGAAACCCTATCGTCGGGACGCCGCAACGCCGCCGCCTGGCTGTGGGCGGAGGTGCGTCGTCTCGAAAGCGAATTGCGCGACGACGACGCCAAGATTCAAGAATATAAGCGCAAGAAGGGTCTCGCGCGCGGAACCAATGCGCTGATCGACTCGGAGCGTCTGACCAGCGTCACGCAGCAACTTTCGGCGGCCGAGGCCACACGGGCGGAGGCTGCGGCGCGCCTCAAAGAGATCACCGCGAACAAGGGGAAAGGACTGGCCGATTCGCCCGCCGTATTGGTCAGCCGCAGCGTCTTGGATCTCAAGCAGCAGCTCACTCTGGTCGAGGTTCGGCTCGCGTCCTCGAGGAGCACGCTCGGGGACCGGCATCCCGCCCTGCAGGAGTTGGAGCGCGAGCGCGATATGGTGCAGCGCCGCTTGGCCGCCGAAATCGCCGGCGTGGCGGCCGGCGCCAAGAGGAATTACGAAGCGGCCAATTCGCTCGTCGCCTCGCTGAAGGCGAAGGTCGAAGCCGCCAAGGCCGATGTCGGCGACGCGATGATCGATCAGGGCTCGATCGAGACTCTCGTGCATGGCGTCGACCTCAAACGGCGTCAATATTCGGAGCTCTACAAGCGCGCCAGCGAGCTCGACGCCGATCGGCGCGTGCTGAATGGAAGCACGCGCCTCGTCGGCATGGCCGAGCTGCCCAATCAGCCGTTTTTCCCCAAGCGGCTGCCGTTTCTGGCGGCGGGATTGACGCTCGCCACGCTGCTCGGCGCGACGGCGGCGATATTGCGCGATCGCTTCGACAAGAGTCTGCGGAGCTCGGCCGAGCTCGCCGCCTCCGGCGGGGAAGAGCTCTGCGTCGAGCTGCCGCGTCTGCGCGGTGGCGCGTCCAGGAAAGCATTCGGCCTGCTCGAGCCGCGAAAGCCGAACCTTCCATTGCAGATCGCCTTGCAATACGCCGAGCGCGACGACGTTCTGCAGCGCGCGCTGTTCGAAATCTACTCGCGCGCTCGCCTCGGCGACGCGCAGGGATTTCGCGTCATCGCCGTGACGTCGCCGCTCCGCGGCGACGGCAAGACCTTTCTGACGCTGGCCTTCGCGCATTTCGCGGCGGCGATGGGGCATCGCGCGCTCGTCGTCGAATGCGATCTCGCCGATCCCGCTTTCGAAAACGCGCTCGGCCTGGAGCCGGGGCCCGGCCTGCTCGAGGCGTTGGATGCGACGGCCGCTCTGCGCGACTGCATGACGAGGACCGCATCGCGAAAGCTCGACGCCTTGCCTGTCGGCGCTGCGCGCAAAGCGACGCCGCCGCAGATCGGCAAGCGCATCGGGACTGTCTTGAAGGCGACGCGCGACTATGATCTCGTGCTGCTCGATTGCCCATCCGCCGAGACATTGGACGCGCGCCTTCTGGTCCGTCACGCGGATGCGATCCTGCTCTGCGCGCGCGCCGGACAGTGTACGGCGGAGGAAGCGCTGGCGGCGACGGAGGGGCTCAGAGCATCGGGAGGGCGGCTTCTCGGCCTGGCTGTCAACATGGTCGAGCGCGACGAGCCGGCTTTCCTGAGGCGCTTTCCACATATTGCGGCGTGAGGGAGCGATGGCGAGCTTTCCGGGCGCGAGAATCGAGGGCGGGCTCCGCCGCGAGTCTGCATCGGGCTCGCGACAATATTTGCCGGGCTGGGCGGCGGCGCTCGCGACGCTGCTGATATTCGCCGCGCTCGGTCCGTTCATCGGCTCCACTGCGCGCGCGCTGTTCGTGCTCGCTTGCGCGAGCGTGGGGTGGTGGGCCTGGCGGCGCGGACCGGCGGCGCATGTCGGCGCAGCGTTGCTCTTGCTCCTCTTCACGCCATTCGTCAGGCGGCTGGTCGATCTTCGCCTCGGCTATGATACGAGCAGCCTCATGCTGGTTGGGCCGCTGGCTTGTCTCATGGCGCCTCTCTATCACCTTCTCGAGCCGATGGCCTCGCCGGGTCGTATGCGCCGCATGGGCCCGTTGTTCATCGTCATCGGCTGCGTCGTCTATGCGATGATCCTCACAATGTTCAAAGGCGAGTGGCTGAGCGCCGCGCGCGATACGGTGAAGTGGATCGCTCCTCTGCTCTATGCGATGCTGCTCGCCGACGCCGCCGACATGGACGAGGTTCTTACGGCGGTCACCAATGTCTTCGCGATCACATTGCCGATCATCGGCCTGTATGGCGTCTTCCAATATGTCGATCCGCTCGCTTGGGATCGCTTCTGGATGCAAAATGCGCCGATCACCTCTATCGGCCAGCCGCTGCCCTACAGCGTGCGCGTTTTCAGCACGATGAACGCTCCCGCGGGCTTTGCGACCTTCACCGCGACAGGGCTTCTGCTCGTCTGGTTTCGCAAGAGCGACTGGCTGTCCCAGATCGCCACCGCGCCCGCAGCGCTCGCGCTGTCCCTCTCGCTCTATCGCACGGCCTGGATCTCTCTGATCGTGGCCATGCTGTTCTGCGCTCTGTTCCGCCCGACGCGCGGACGCTCCTTCATGATGATGTTCGGCGTTTGCGCGGCGACGATCGTCGCGCTGACATCGACGCAATTCGGCGAGTCGATCGGCGCGAGGCTGGCGTCCTTCTCGGAGGGCAGTCGCGATGGAAGCGCGCGGGAGCGGCTCGATCAATACGCCGCCTTGTGGAACCTCTCCGACAGCTCGCTGTTCGGCGCCGGCTTCACGACCGTCGACACCGGCGTCGCAGGCGCGCAGGCCGTCGACGGGATGATCATCTCCTGCTGGCAATCCATGGGAATCGTCTTCGGCCTCCTTTGTCTTTTCGCGCTCGTGTGGGTCGCGGTCTCGGCGATCGTCGGAGCGTGGAGCGACGCACGCTCGGAAAAGGTCATTCTCGGCGCATTCGGAGTCTTTTTCATCGTGCAATTGCCGCTCGCGGGGATAGGGGCCGGCGAGGTCGGCTTCCTGTTCTGGACGTTCATGGCTCTCGCTCTGGCCTCCTTCCCCGCGCCGGGCCCCCGCCCGAGCGCAGAACATCGACTGCGACGATGAGCTGGACGCAGCGCCTTCGCGACGCCGCGCTCGTCGCGCCGCGCCTTCCGCATTCTGCCGCGGCTCCCGCGCGAGTCGCTTCGCCTCGCAAAATGGCCGTGCTGTTGATGCTCGGCGCGCTCGCCAGCAAGATTCTCGGCTTCGCGCGCGAAATATTGATGGCCCAGGTGCTGGGGGCGTCGCTGCTCGCCGACGGCTACAGGGGCGCGGTCACGGTGATCTTGCTGCCATTGTGCTTCCTGCAGAACGAGAGCGCGCCCGCCATTCTCATCCCCATGCTTCAGCGGGCGCAAAGGGAGGGAAACGCGCCTCGCCTGCTCGCCTCGCTCTGCTGCGCGCTGACGCTCGCCGCATTCGCGGTGATGCTCGGCGTGCAAGCGCTCGGCGCCTGGTGGATCGATGTGATGCTCAGCGGCTTTTCTCCAGAGGGCAAGGCGCTGACGCTGAGCTATGTTCGCATCATGAGCTGGGCGATGCCGGCCTCGGTGCTGCTGAACACTCTGGCGGCGGGCGAGATCGCGCTCGGAGAGACGCGGCTCTCCAATCTGCGCGCGGGCCTGCTGAATCTGTCGATGATCATCGGTCTGGCGCTCTATTCCGTCATCGGCTGGTTCGGCGCGCTCGCCTGGCCCTTTACGCTCTCCTTCAACGCTTTGGCGCTGTTCGGCCTCTGGCTCCGCTATCGGGAGCAGACGCTGGACCCCGGCGGTCTGCGCCCTGCGGCGATATTTGCGGCGGGTCGCGAGTTCGTTTGGCGCCTGCGACCGCTCCTCGCGCTGCCCTTCGCCGAGCAGGCGCAGGTCTGGGTCGAGCGCCTGGCGGCGTCGCGAAATGTCACCGGCGCGGTGGCCTCGCTCGATTATTCGCGCACGCTCTCGGACACGGCGTCGCTGCTGATCAGCCAACCCGTCGGGCTCGCCTATATGTCGAGCTATCGCAATGACGAGAGCCATCATCAGATCGAAGGCATCGTTCGCCTCATCCTCGCCGTTACGGTTCCGGCCTCGGCCTTCGTCTATGTGTTCGCGCCGGATATCGTTCGGCTGGTGTTTTTCCGCGGCGCATTCTCGGAGACCGGACTTCTGCTCACGAGCTCCGCGCTGCAGGGCGTCTCCATAGGCCTTTGGGCTTCGACGCTCGGGTGGATTCTCGTGCGGCGTCTCAATAGCGAGGGCCGCAACGGGCGGGTGACCTTGATCGTCGTCGGCGCCTATCTCGTCAATATCGCTCTCAATGCGATCGGCGCCTGGCTCGCGCCGCCTCTGGGCCTCGGCCTGCTGCTGATCGGCCTCGGTGAGAGCGCGCGCAGCCTCACTCTGCTCGTCGGCGCGACATGGGCGCTGCCGAACCGGCGGCGCATCCTCTCCCTGACATGCATAGCCGCGGGGTCCGGCGCCGGCATGCTGATCGTGGGGCGGCTGATCGAGGCGCAAGCGAGCGCTTCGGCGTCGCGATTATTCGCTGGCGGAGTCGCCTGCGCGTTCTGGACTCTGGTCGGGGCTTTCGTCCTCCTGCCGGATTTGCGTCGACTGTGTGTTTCGAAATTGCGGATTTTGCTCGCCAGAGGGGAACGACCATGAGTCTCGCGTCGACCTTGACGGAGGTCTTGCCGATAGAAGCTCTGCTACGGCCGATCGGGGCGCTCTTCGACGCCGCGAGCGGCGCGCGGGGCTGCCTGTTCACCTTTCACCGTGCTGCGCCGAGCGCGCTCTGGGAGCGATTGCCCAATCGCAATTTCTATCTCGATCTCGCCTATCTCGATCGCCTGCTCGGCTATTTGAAGGCGCATGCCTGGTCGATCGTGACCATGGAAGAGGCGATCGACCGCGCCCGCGCCGGTCGGTCCGGCGACCGCTTTGCGAATTTTTCCGTCGACGATTGCTACCGCGACACATTCGAGGAGGTCGTCCCGCTGTTCCGCGAGCATGGGGCCCCGGTGACGCTGTTCGTGACCACCGGAATTCCCGATGCGACCATGTCCATGTGGAATGCGGGCCTCGAAGACATCATCTTGCGCAAGGACCGCGTCATTCTCGACGGGACGACGGCGGATGTCTCGAGCAGGCTCGACAAGCGCCGCCTCTATGCGTCGCTCGAGCAGAGCTGGGACGGGCCGCGCGCCGGCGCGCGCTATTCCGCGTTTTGCGCAGAGAATGGTTTCGACGAGACGGCGCTTCACGAGAAGCACGCCATCTCATGGGCGATGCTGGAGACGTTGGCGCGCGATCCGCTCGTCGAGATCGGCGCGCATACGGTCGGTCATCCGCGCGTGTCGGCGCTCGCCGAGCAAGAGGCGCTCGCCGAGCTCGTCGCCTGTCGCCGGCGGCTCGGCGAGAGGCTCGACCGAGACATTCGACATTTCGCCTTTCCCTTCGGCCGCTCCGGCGACGCCGGCCCGCGCGATTTCGCGCTCGCGCGGCGGGCGGGCTTCGCCTCCGCGGCCACGACGCGCAAGGGCGTCATGCGGCGGCGGAGCGATCTGTTCAGCCTGCCGCGCAACACGCTGAACGGCGGAGCGCGAAGCCTGGCGATGGCCGAAATGCATTTGACCGGCGTCTCCGGTCTGGTCGCGAGGATGCTCGGCCGTGTCTGATCTCGGCAATCCCGTCTCCTCTCCGCTGCGCGTCGTTTCGGTCGCGCATTCCGCCGTCGGCCAGAAGGGCGGGCGCCAGCGCTACACGCCTTTGCTGTGCCAGAGCGACCTCGACCTGCATCTCGTCGCGCCCGCGAATTGGCGCGAATTCGGCCGCTCGATTTCCGGGGAGCCCGCCGCCGATCCGGCGTTGCAGCTGCATCTGTCGCCGATCCTGCTGCCGAGCGCGGGGCCGTTGAACTGGTATCTCCATTTTTATCCGCACCTCCCGCGCCTGCTGCGCAAGCTGCGGCCGCATGTGATCCATCTTTGGGAGGAGCCCTGGAGCATAGTGGCGCTGCAAGCTGCGCTGCTGAAGCGAGACGCGGCTCTGGTTCTCGAGGTCGACCAGAATATTCTCAAGACATTGCCGCCGCCGTTCGAATCGATCCGTCGCTTCGTGCTGAAGAAATGCGCGCTTATTCTCGCGCGAAGCCCGGACGCGGAGGCTGTCGTCCGGGCGGGCGGCTATGAGGGCCCGGTCACGATGATCGGATATGGCGTGGATCAGGATTGCTTTCGGCCCGATGGAGTCGCGGCGCGGCAGGGCCGAGGCCTGCGCATCGGCTATGTGGGCCGGTTGGTCGAGGAGAAAGGGCTCGACGATGTGCTCGACGCTCTGGCGCAGGCGCGGTCGTTGGTCAGTCTCGGCCTGATCGGCGCGGGCCCTCACGCGGGCGCGTTGCGCGCGCGCGCCGAGCGCCTGGGGTTGAGCGAAAACGTGTATTTTCGCGATTGGGCGGCGCCGCAGGAGCTTGCCGAGCTCATGCGCGGATTGGACGCGCTGATTTTGTTCACGCGCACCACGCCGCGCGTCAGGGAGCAGTTCGGCCGCGTCATCATAGAGGCGCAGAGCTGCGGCGTGCCGGTGATCGGCTCGAGTTGCGGCGCGATACCCGCCGTCGTGGGGAAGGGTGGATGGATCGTGGCCGAGCGCGACAGCGCGGCGCTGGCGCGCTTGCTCGACGACATCGCCGCCGGCCGGGAGGATCTGCGCGCGAAGTCGCAGGCGGCTCTGGACAATGTCGTCACGCGCTTCACCTATGACGAGGTCGCGGGCACTTTGCGGCGAGCCTGGTTCGAGGCTCATGGCCGCGCGTCGATCACGGCTTAGGGCGTGGGACGTAAGCCATGTAAGTCTCGCCCGGCTGCAGCTCGGCGAAGCGATGCGCGCCGCCCGTCACGGAGACGCTTCGGCGCCGCCCGTCCCATCCCCAGAGCTCCGCCGTGACGGCCCATGACGGCAGTCGGATCGTCCAAGCGGAGCCGGGCGCGTCGGTCCAGCCTTCGAGATCGTGCCACACGAATAATTGTCCGCTGGGGCCTTCCAGCGTCAGCAGCCCTTTTTGATGGTCTATGGAGGTGAAATGCATCGAGCCGGCGAGTTGGAGCGCGTTGCGCAAGACGATCGCCCGCGCCTCTGGTCGCCACGGATCGGCGGCGGTCGCCATCGCATAGCTCGGCCCCTCGATCTTGCCCGTGTCGGCGAGGTTCCAGGGCATGGCGAAAACCGTGGCGGAACTGCGCCCGTCGGCATGCACGACGGACATTTCGTCCCAAAAAGCAGTCAGAAACAGTCGCGCGGCAATGTCGGCGCGCGCCCAGCCTTCCGATTTGGAAATATTATATTCGGTCGCGTAGAAATTAATGTCGCGTTCGACGCTCATCGCTTTCTTGACGCGGTCGAAACAGCCCTGCGCCGAGAATTGCCGACCCTTGGTCAAAGGATACCAGCGAAAATTGTAATAGGTGTGCAGATCGATCCCGTCGAGACGGCCGTCCTTCAGCAGCGGAGCGATGGCAGGCCCATAGCCGCGCAGCGTCGCGTCGCCCTGCGAATTGCATGTGGCGAATCCGCCGGGAACGACCTTCAGATTGGGATCGACGCGGTGGACGCCGTCGGCGAGCCCTTCGAGCGCTCTGCGGTAATCGTCGCGCGGAATGGTCGCCTGCACGTCCGGCTCGTTGATGGCGGTGAAGATGGTGACGCCCCATCCCGTCACATGATTGGCTTTCGCCCAATCGCCGCCGGGCTGGAATCGCTTGGCGTAGGCGACGCCGGCGGCGAACCAATCCTCATAAGAGCCGATCGGCTGCGGCGGATCGAGAAATTGATACGAGCCCTCATATTCGAGCAGAATGACCGGCGTGATTCCGTGCTCATAGGCCTCGCGCATGGCGGCGTCGAAATCGGTCGGCGTCGGCTTGCGGTCGAGCGTGCGCCAGCCGTAGGAATCCATTCGACCGAGCGTCGCGCCGACCCCGCGCAATGCGGCGTACATCGGCGCCGAGGGCGCGCCGGGCGTGTGGGTCACGAGATTGCCGCCGCCGATGCGCATTCGCAAAGGCGCATTAACCGAAGATGGATAGACGCAAGGCGCATTCGCGCAAGGCGCAATAGGCTGAGGAGGCCTATCATCGCAGAGGGCGGACGACGCGAATAGAAGCGTCAGGCGCGCGATTCTCGCGAATATTCGCATCATGGACGTGACCAATGGGACCGCGCAGCTCGGTAGAAGTCGTTCAGGTGACGCAGGAGTTCAGTCGCGCCGGCGGCGTCGAGAGCGTCGCATTCGAGCTCGCGCAAGCCTTTGCGCGCGCCGGCGTGCGCAACAGCGTCGTGACCGCGGTCGTCGCCGGCGATGGCGACGAAGCGACGGAGATTGCGAGAGTCGCGCCCTGGCTTTCGCGCATACCGACGCGGGGCGCGCTGCGCCATATCGGCCGTCTCATCGTCGTGCCGTGGTTCACGCTCGCGGCGACATCGGCCGTGCGTCGCCGCGCAGGGGCGGCGCAAGTCATCAGCCATGGCGATTGTCTCTGCGGCGATGTGCTGGTGGTTCACGCCGTCAATGCGGAAAGCCTCGCGCAAAAGCGCAAGGCGGGCAATTGGAGCTGGCTGCTCAATCCATTGCATTATTGGGTCGCCTTACGCGATGCCTGGATGATCGGCGGTCTTCGTTACCGAAAATTCGTCGCCGTGTCGGCGCGCGTTCGCGAGGAACTGCAATTTCATTACAATGTTCCCGCCGAGCGCGTGCGGGTGATCTACAATGGCATCGATCTCGATCGTTTCCAAGCGTCGGAGGCGGCGCGCGCGGCAATTCGCGACGCATTCGGAATTCCGCGGGACGCGCGGCTCTTGCTTTTCGTCGGACATGAATTCGACCGCAAGGGGCTCGCCCATGTCATCGACGCGCTCGCGCTTTTGGACGAGCGCTATTGGCTGGCCGTGGTCGGCTCCGACAATCCGGCGCGCTATCGCAAACGCGCCGCGGAGGCGGAGAGCCGCCTCGTATTTTGTGGCGCGCGACGCGATGTCGCCGCTTTCTACGCCGCGGCCGACGCCTTTGTGTTTCCGACGGCCTATGAGACCTTCTCGCTCGTCTGCATGGAGGCGATGGCGGCCGGCCTGCCGGTCTTCGCGACGCGCGTCGGCGGCATAGAGGATTATTTGCGCGACGGCGTGAACGGTTTCACGATAGAGCAGGACGCGCGCGGCGTCGCGGACAAATTGCGCGAGGCGTTCGACGACGAGGCCGGCTATGCGGCGCTGCGCGCCGGCGCGCGCGCCACCGCCGAGAATTTCGGCTGGGACAGCGTCGCGGCGAAATATCTCGATCTGCTGGACGAAATGCGGTTGGAAAAGCTCGGCGTCGCCGGCAGGAGCAGGGCGAAAAGCTTTCCGTGAAAGCGGGCGCGAGAGCGAAGAGTTCGTGCTCGAACTCTTCGCTCATGAGCGACAGCCCCGCCCTCGAGGGGAGGGCGAGTCGGCTCACATGATCTGGCGCAGCAGGAAATAGAGCGACGCCGAGAGCAAAATGGCGGCGGGGAGCGTGAGCACCCAAGCCATCAGCAGCTTCTGGATCGTCGCCATCTGCACGCCGCCGCCATTGGCCGTCATCGTGCCGGCGACGCCGGAAGAGAGGACATGCGTCGTCGAGACCGGCAGGCCGTACATATCAGCGGCGGCGATCGTGCCCATGGCGACGAGCTCCGCGGAGGCGCCCTGGCCATAAGTGAGATGCTGCTTGCCGATCTTCTCGCCGACGGTGACGACGATGCGCTTCCAGCCGATCATCGTGCCGAGGCCGAGCGCGATGGCGACGGCGATCTTCACCCAGAGCGGGATGAATTTGGTCGCCTGATCGATCTGATCCTTATAGTCCTTCAGCGTTTTCTTGTCGGAGTCGGTCAGTTCCGCCGCCTTGTCCTTGGCGAGGAAGCGCAAGGCCTCCGACACGAGATAGATGTCGTTGCGCGTGTTGCCCACCGCGGCGAAGGGGATTTTCGAGATCGAGCCATAGCTCTCGATCTGCTGGGAGATGTCGCGGATCAGCACGGCGAGCGAGGGATAGGTTCCCTCGTTGATCTGATGCTGGGCGACGTAATTGGTCACGGCCGGGCGCGGATCGCCGAGGACATTGTAGCCGGCCGCCTTCGCTTCGACGACCTTCGAGGCCGCATGCGAGGCCTTGGAGAAGCTCTCGAGATGGCTTGCCGGCAGCGCGCGATTGAGCGCGTAAGAGGTGGGCACCGTGCCGATGAGGATCAGCATGATGAGGCCCATGCCCTTCTGGCCGTCATTGGAGCCATGGGCGAAGGAGACGCCGGTGCAGGTCAGCACCAGCAGGCTACGAATCCACCAGGGCGGCGCGGCCTGGCCCTTGGGCTCCGTATAGAGCTCCGGCTTGCGCACGAAGAATTTCAGCGCCAGCAGCAGCAGCGCCGCCGAGACGAAGCCGACGATAGGTGAGAGAAGCAGCGCATAGCCGATGTCGGTGGCCTTGCCCCAATCGACGCCGGACGTCCCATCGCGCCCGCGCATGAGGGCGTTGGCGACGCCGACGCCGATGATCGAGCCGATCAGCGTGTGCGAGGAGGAGGCCGGCAGGCCGAGCCACCATGTGCCGAGGTTCCACATGATCGCGGCGATGAGCAGCGCGAACACCATGGCGAAGCCGGCCTGCGAGCCCACTTGCAGAATGAGTTCGACAGGCAGCAGCGAGACGATGCCGAAAGCCACCGCGCCGGTCGAGAACAGCACGCCGAGGAAATTGAAGAAGCCCGACCAGACGACGGCGACGGGCGCCGGCAGCGAGTGGGTGTAGATCACCGTCGCCACGGCGTTGGCGGTGTCGTGGAAGCCGTTCACGAATTCGAAGCCGAGCGCGATGAGCAACGCGACGCCGAGCAGCAGGAAGGGAAGGAAATTCGTCACCGGCGCGCCGGATTCGAGAATGTCCTGGTAGATGCTCCAGGCCGTGAAGGCGAGGCCGAGGGCGACGATCGCTAGGAAAACGAGTAGCGCGCGTATGTCGAGCGGATGATCGAGCTTCGGCTTTGGACTATGCGCGTCGACGCTCGATGGCAATTCGACGCTCGAGGCAACGGATGTCATAAGACTCTCCACGCAATTGAAAGGCGTGAATATTCAACAATCGGAGACGACGGCCGTGTGACGAATGTGGCGCGCCTCTGGCGTGGAGCAGAAATTCATCGCCGCCTCTTTGCTCGGAAGTGAGATTATTCTCCCGACGCGGTTCTTTGAAAAGAACATTCCATTTGACATAACGAACGATTCGCATGAGCCTATAAACGCCCGATGGGGGCGGCGCGCCGCTCGTTCGAGATGTTCATCGCGGGCGAGAAGGAATTGGCGTCGCGGCGCGGAACGGGCTCCACGCCGCGCAGACTGAGGAGGCCAAAAATGTCCGACGCCTATATCATCGAGCTCGGCGAAGAAGCCGTCGGCGTGGTCGCCCGCGATGCGAACGGCTATCGCTTCTATGCGGCGAAACAATCTTTTCGTCCGCTGGAGGGCCGCTTGTTCCATTCGGCCGAGAACGCCCGTAACGCGGCGCTCGAGCTGCGCCGGGAAGCGCCGCCGATGCTCTCGGCGCTGACTTCTCTCGGCCTTTCCGAGCGGCGGGGCCGCGCGTGATCCGCGCCTTGTGCGCCGAAATCGAGGGCGGCTCCTGAATTCCCGGTCGGGCCTTTGGCCCGCCGGGAATGATCGCAGCGTCTATTCGCGGCCGACGCTCAGATAAGTGAAGCCGCGTTTGCGAATGTCGGCGGCGCGGTAGATGTTGCGCAGATCGACGATCACCGGCGTCTTCAGCAGTGTCTTGACGCGGTCCAAGTCGAGCGCGCGGAACGCATCCCATTCGGTGACGATCACCAGAGCGTCGGCGCCTTCCGCCGTCGCGTAAGGGTCGTCGCAGAAGGTCACTTCCGGCATCAAGGGCCGCGCTTGGCCCATGCTCTCCGGATCATAGGCGTAGACCTTGGCGCCGTCGCCGGCCAGCGAGGCGACGATGGAGAGCGAAGGCGCGTCGCGCATGTCGTCGGTGTTGGGCTTGAAGGCGAGGCCCAGCAGGCCGATCTTCTTGCCACGCACCGAGCCGCCGAGCGCCGCGATCACCTTGCGGGCCATGGCGCGCTTGCGCGAATCATTCACCGCGACGACCGTCTCCACGATGCGCAGCGGCGCGCTATAGTCCTGGCCGGTTTTGAGCAGCGCGAGCGTGTCCTTGGGGAAGCAGGAGCCGCCATAGCCCGGCCCGGCGTGCAGGAACTTGCCGCCGATGCGCTTGTCGAGGCCGATGCCGCGCGCGACGTCCTGAACATCGGCGCCCACTTTCTCGCAGAGATCGGCGATCTCGTTGATGAAGGTGATCTTGGTGGCGAGAAAGGCGTTGGCCGCATATTTGGTGAGCTCCGAGGTGCGGCGGCCGACGAAGACCAGCGGCGGCTCGTTGAGGCTCAGCGGCCGGTAGATTTCCGACATCACCTCGCGCGCGCGCTCGTCCTCTATGCCGATGACGACGCGGTCGGGACGCTTGAAGTCCTCGATCGCCGCGCCTTCGCGCAGGAATTCCGGATTGGAGACGACGGCGAAATCCGCTCCAGGGTTCACCTCGCGAATGAGGCGCTCGACCTCGTCGCCCGTGCCGACCGGAACGGTCGACTTGTTGACGATGACCGTGAAACGGTCCAGCGCCCGGCCGATCGTTTCGGCGGCGGCGTAGACATAGGAGAGGTCCGCATGGCCGTCGCCGCGGCGCGAGGGCGTGCCGACGGCGATGAACACGGCGTCCGCGCCGCGCACGGCGGGGGCGAGATCGGTGGTGAAGAACAGGCGATTTTGCCGCACATTATTGGCGACGAGCTCGTCGAGGCCGGGCTCATAGATCGGAATTTCGCCGCGCAGCAGCCGCTCGATCTTCGAGGCGTCGCTGTCGACGCAGGTCACGACATGGCCGAAATCCGCGAAGCAGGCGCCGGACACGAGGCCCACATAGCCCGATCCAATCATTGTGATGTTCATCGTCTCTGGTCTCTCGTTCTGTCCAAAGGATTGTCACTGCAATGCAATTATTTCATCGCCGTGACAGAACAGCGGTCTGATGCGCCCGCTACGCGCCGCCCAGAAGGCGGCTGACTTTTTAAACTGGAGCGAATTCTGATCGCTCGAACGATTCCGTCCGAGCGGAAAGCGCTCTCAACCTCCGACCCCGAAAGCCGCCAGCGCGGCCATATTGACGATATCGGCGTCGGTCGCGCCCAATTGAACGATTTGGATCGGCTTGTCGAGCCCGACGATCAGCGGACCCAGCACTGTCGCCCCGCCCAGCTCCTGTAGCATTTTGGTCGAGATCGACGCGGAATGAAAGGCCGGCATTATCAGCACATTGGCGGTGTCGCTGAGGCGGGAGAAGGGATAGGCCGCCATCGCCTGCCGGCTGAGGGCGACATCGGCCGCCATCTCGCCCTCATATTCGAAGTCGACGCGCCGCGAATCGAGCACGCGCACCGCGTCATGGACGCGGGCGGTGCGCTCGCCCGGCGGATAGCCGAAGGTCGAGAAGGCGAGCATGGCGACGCGCGGCTCGAGGCCGATGCGCCGCGCCACGCCGGCGGCCTCTATCGCTATGTCGGCGAGATCGGCGGCCTCGGGCATTTCGGTGATCGCCGTATCGGCGACGACGACGATGCGCCCATGCGCCAGCACCAGCGAGGCGCCGATGAGCCTGTGTCCCGGCTTCTGGTCGACGACATGGCGCACATCCTCCAGCGCATTGGAGAAATTGCGGGTGACGCCGGTCACCATGGCGTCGGCGTCGCCCTGCGCCACCATAGCCGCGGCGAAATGATTGCGGTCGGTGTTGATGAGGCGCTGACAGTCGCGGAACAGAAAGCCTTTGCGCTGCAGGCGCTCGAACAGAAATTGCGCATAGACGCCATTGCGCGAGGAGAGCTTGGCGTTATGCACCTCGATCTGATCGCTGAGCTCCAGGCCGGCGCTCCGCGCCGTTTGCGCCACGCGATCCTCGCGGCCGACGAGTATGGGGCGGCCCAATCCCTGCGCGACAAAGGAGAGCGCCGCGCGAATGACCTGCTCCTCCTCGCCCTCGGCGAAGACGACGCGCTTGGGGTCGCGCCGCACGCGATCATAGATCGTATGCATGAGGCCGGCGATCGGATCGCGCCGCGCGGAAAGCTCCGCGCGATAGGCGTTCATATCGACGAGCGGGTGACGCGCGACGCCCGAATCCATCGCCGCCTTCGCCACCGCCGGCGGCACGATGGAGATGAGGCGCGGATCGAAGGGTGCGGGGATGAGATAGTCGCGTCCAAAGCGCGGCCGCGCGCCCTGATAGGCGTTGGCGACCTCGTCCGGCACATCCTCGCGCGCCAGCTCGGCGAGAGCCTTCGCCGCGGCGATCTTCATTTCCATGTTGATCGTCTTGGCGCGCACGTCGAGCGCGCCGCGGAAGATGTAAGGGAAGCCCAGAACATTGTTGATCTGGTTCGGATAGTCCGAGCGTCCCGTGGCGACGATGGCGTCGGGGCGGGCGGCGAGCGCCTCCTCCGGCGTGATCTCGGGATCGGGATTGGCCATTGCGAAAATGATCGGATCGGGCGCCATCGTCTTCAGCATGTCGGGCGTCAGCGCGCCTTTCACCGAGAGGCCGAAGAAAATATCGGCGCCGTCCAGCGCCTCGGCGAGCGTGCGCGCGCTGGTGTCGACCGCATGCGCGCTCTTCCACTGATTCATGCCTTCGGCGCGGCCGCGATAGACGACGCCCTTGGTGTCGCAGAGCGTGACATTCTGCGCCGCGAAGCCCATGGCCTTGGCGAGATCGAGACAGGCGATGCCGGCCGCGCCCGCGCCATTGCAGACGAGCTTGGTGTCCTTGATGTCGCGGCCGGTGAGATGCAGCGCGTTGAGCAGTCCCGCGGTGGAGATGATCGCGGTGCCGTGCTGATCGTCGTGAAAGACGGGAATGTCCATCAATTCGCGCAGGCGCTCCTCGATGATGAAGCACTCCGGCGCTTTGATATCCTCGAGATTTATGCCGCCGAAGGAGGGACCGAGATAGCGCACGGCGGCGATGAAGGCCTCGACCTCCTGAGTGTCGATCTCGAGGTCGATGGAGTCGATGTCGGCGAAACGCTTGAACAGCGTCGCCTTGCCTTCCATCACGGGCTTGGCGGCGAGCGCGCCCAGATTGCCGAGGCCGAGGATCGCCGTGCCATTGGTGATGACCGCGACGAGGTTTCCCTTGGCCGTATAGTCGAAGGCGAGGGAGGGATTTTCCGCGATCGCCAGCACGGGCGCGGCGACGCCGGGCGAATAGGCGAGCGACAGATCGCGCTGCGTCGCCATGGGTTTCGTGGGCACGACGGCGATTTTGCCGGGTCGCCCACGCGAGTGATAGAGCAGGGCCTCCTTGTCGGTGAAGACAGGACGTTCGCGCTTCGGAGGCTTTTCCGCCATTTTTCCCCCTCTCGGTCCGAATCATCGGATTGCCGGCGGCACTTAGCAAGAGGTTTGCGACGACAATATGCCGAAGGTCGCGGCGGCGCCGTTCACGCCTTCGGCGCAGCCGGCCGCTCGCGCAGGATATCGTTGACCGATCTGCGTCGAAGCTTCTATTCTGCGCGGAGAGGCCGCGCGTTTTGTCGCTCGCCGAAGCATCTCGACGAAATCAGCGTTTCTGACCAGGAATACGCAATGTCGCAGGTCGTTTTTCGCGAACCGCCGAGCTATCGCGAGCCGCCGCATTCCTGGGTGCGCGAGCTTCTCCGATTCCTCGGCGCGCTCATCGCGATCCTATGCGTCCTCGCGGGATCTTACGGCATTTTCGTGGCGGCGCATTCGTGGCTCGCTCCAGCCGAATCGTCGTCCGATGCGATCGTCAGTCGGGCGCGCCTGGAGGCTGCGCGCGACTTCGTTTCGAGGGCGGCTGGCGAGGTTCCGAGAGGCGAGCTGAAAATGGACATCGCCGAGACGGACACGGAGCAACTCGGGCGAGCGGCGATCGCCGCTTATGGCAAATTCCTCGAGGGCCTCGGAGGAGGCCCGCCGCCGTCGCCTCCGCAGCCCGGCCCGCTCTGGAAGCTGAAGGGCTGCAAGCTAGAGATTCAAAAGACTTTTTCGATCGCCGGCGGAGAAATTTCCCCGGGTGCGATCGACGTCTGCCAGGCGGCCGTCGCCACCTGTGTGGGCGTAGCGGTGCTGCGCTGCCCGGCCGATCAGGATTGGGAATGCGTCAAGCGCGCCCTCACTCTCAAATGCGTGCTTTTTTAGCAGCGGAGCCGCGATCGGCGTCGTGACTCCTTCGGCCGCGACTTTCGAGCGGCGATCGAGGCCGACGGCGCTTTGCTTTTTGTGTCCTTCGTGTCTTTGTGGGTGAAAAGAGCCACAAAGACAGGATGAGCGCGAAGCTGCCCATGGACAAAACGTCGCCCGCTCCCGACGACAAGGCCGCCCGGCCGACGCCGATGATGGCGCAATATATAGAGATCAAGGCGGCCAATCCCGATTGCCTGCTGTTTTATCGCATGGGCGATTTCTACGAGCTGTTCTTCGAGGACGCCGAGACCGCCTCGCGGGCGCTCGGCATCATGCTCACCAAGCGCGGCAAGCATCTGGGTGCGGACATCCCAATGTGCGGCGTGCCGGTGGAGCGCGCCGATGATTATCTGCAAAAGCTCATCGCGCTCGGCCATCGCGTCGCCGTCTGCGAGCAGATGGAGGATCCGGCCGAGGCGCGCAAGCGTGGCAATAAATCGGTCGTCAAGCGCGATGTCGTGCGTCTCGTCACCCCCGGCACCATCACCGAGGAGCAGCTTCTCGATCCCTCGCGCCCCAATGCTTTCGCGGCGCTCGCGCGGCTGCGCGTGGGCGATGGCGGCTGGCGCTACGGCCTCGCCTGCGTCGATATCTCCACCGGCGCCTTCGATGTCGCCGAGGTCGGCGAGGCGGAGCTCGTGGGCGAATTGGCGCGGCTCGAGCCGCGTGAGATCGTCGCGGCGGAGGCGCTCTGCGCCGACGCCAGTCTCGCTGGGCGTCTCGAGCATCTCGACGCGCCGCTGACGCCGTTCGGCCGCGACGCCGGCGAGGGCGAGAGCGCGGAGCGGCGGCTGCTCGATTTTTTCTCCGTCGCGACGCTCGATGGGTTGGGCGCGCTCGGGCAGGCGGAGATCGCGGCGGCGGCCGCGGCCATCCTCTATGTCGAGCGCACGCAAAAGGGAAAGCGCCCGGCGCTGCGGCGCCCCTCCAGCCTGCGCCGCAGCGCGACGCTGGAGATAGACGCGGCGACGCGCGTGAACCTCGAGCTGACGCGCACGCTGAAGGGCGGGCGCGACGGCTCGCTGCTGGCGACGATCGACATGACCGCGACGCCCGCCGGCGCGCGCCTGCTGGCCGAGCGCATCGCCGCGCCCGCCACCGAGCCGGCGCCGATCGCCGAGCGGCACGACGCTGTCTCCTTCTTCGTCGCCGAGCCGGAGCTGCGCGCGCGATTGCGCGCTCTGCTCGCCCGCGCGCCGGATGTGGCGCGGGCGCTCTCGCGCCTGTCGTTGCAGCGCGGCGGCCCGCGCGACCTCGGCAATATTCGCGCGGCGCTCGTGGCGGCGCGGGAGATCGTCGCCGCCTTCGCCGCGCATGAGCCGGCGACGCTCGTGGCGCGGGAAATCGTAGAGCTCGCCGCCGGCGATGGCGAATTGGAGCGCGCCATAGAAGCGCGGCTCGCCTCCGATCCGCCGCTCGACAAGCGCGCGGGAAACTTTATCGCGCAAGGCTTCGACGCCGAGCTCGACGAAGCGCGCGCGCTGCGCGACGAGAGCCGGCGCGTCATCGCCTCCTTGCAGCAGCGCTATGTCGAGCTGGCCGAAACGAAGCAGCTCAAGATCAAGCACAACAACTTTCTGGGCTTCTTCATCGAGGTTCCGCAGGCGCAGGGCGAGAAGCTGCTGCGTCCGCCCTTCGACACGCTGTTCACGCATCGCCAGACGATGCAGGACGCCATGCGTTTCTCGACGCGCGAGCTCGCCGAGCTCGAGGCGAAGATCGCCTCCGCCGCCGATCGCGCGCAGGAGCGCGAGCTGGCGCTGTTCGAGGAATTGGCGGGCGCCGTTCTCTCGCGCGCGCAGGAGCTGCAGCGATTGGCGGAAGCCTTCGCCGCGCTCGATGTCTTCGCGGCGCTGGGCGAGCTCGCGGCGAGGCGCGACTGGACACGGCCTCATGTCGACGCCTCGCTCGATTTCGAGATCGTCGGCGGACGCCATCCGGTCGTCGAGGCCTCGCTGGAAGCGCAGGGCAAAGTTTTCGCGGCCAATGATTGCGATCTCGGCGACGCGCGCGCCGGCAGAATCGCCGTCGTCACCGGCCCCAATATGGCCGGCAAATCCACCTATCTGCGGCAAAATGCGCTCATCGCCATTCTCGCTCAGGCGGGCTCTTTCGTGCCGGCCAAGAGCGCGCGGTTAGGGGCCGTGGATCGGCTGTTCTCGCGCGTCGGCGCGGCGGATGATCTCGCGCGTGGGCGCTCCACCTTCATGGTGGAGATGGTGGAGACGGCGGCCATATTGAATTGCGCCGGCCCTCGCTCGCTCGTCATTCTGGACGAGATCGGCCGCGGCACGGCGACATTCGACGGGCTCTCCATCGCTTGGGCGACGATCGAGCATTTGCACGAGGTCAATCGTTCGCGCGCGCTGTTCGCGACGCATTTCCACGAGCTGACGCAATTGACGAAGCGCATGGGCCGGCTCGTCAATCTCACCATGAAGGTGAAGGATCACGCGGGCGAGGTGGTGTTCCTGCACGAGGTGACGAAAGGCGCGGCCGATCGCTCTTATGGCGTGCATGTCGCCGAGCTCGCGGGGCTTCCGGCGAGCGTGGTGGCGCGGGCGCATGCGATTCTCGCGGAGCTCGAGGCGGCGGACCGCCGCGCGCCGGTGGAGAAGCTCATCGACGATCTGCCGCTTTTCGCTCATGTTACGACCCATGTCGGGACGAGCGCATCGCCGAAGGACGAATTGCGCGCCGCGCTGGCGACGATCGATCCCGACGCGCTCACGCCGCGCGAGGCGCTGGCCGCGCTCTATGAGCTGAAGGCGAAGGCCGGGGGGCGCTGAGCGCGCCTCGAGTCTTTTGCTTTGACGCGTTGCCGAACCGGCGCCCACTTCGGCTGGAAACGCTAGTGTTTTCGAGCGAAGTGGGAACTGGTTCGCGTGAAGAAAACACGACAGAGCAAGGAGATCTAGAGTCAACCGGAATGACTCTAGCCTCGCGCATAGGCGGCATAGGCCGCATTCGCTTGCGACGTGGTGGAGGCGCTGTCGAGCTTCGCGCCGCCGAGCGTGAGATCACGCAGGCTCGAGAGCAGCGCGTCGATCTGCGCATAAGGGTCTTGTCCCTTTCCCGTGTCGGTTTCCGAAGCATCGACGTCCGAGGCCCGGGGAGAAACCTGCGTGTTCTGCGCGTTGCTCGCGGCGACCTCGGGCGCCGTCGGCCGACGCTCGACGCTCGGCACCGCGGGCAGGCTGTAGAAGAGGCTGGAAAGGGCCAGTGACAAAACCTTGCTCCCGTCTGTCAGTTTTTCGAGACGAGAAACGTTGTAGAGGGGGGAATTTAATGTACGTAGCCGAAGGTCTGCGCAATTTTACCTATTCGAGTGGTCGCTCGCGATCAGCGGCCGATCACCTGCACACCAGGGACGAAGCGCAGCGCGTCGCCCACTGTCGTCGCCTGAATGTCGTCCATGAATTTGCGGGACACGACGGTCACGCTGCCGGGGACATCCATCACATGGCGTTTCTCGCCGCCGGGCGTGGTGACGAAGGGGACGTAATAGCCTTCTTCCGAGGGTGGGGCGGATGCGCGTTTCGCCTTCTGCGACGATGCGGCGAGCGCGCCCGTCGAGATCAGCGCCAATGCGACGCCGGCCAGAATTCGAACATGAGGCATGATGATGTCTCCTCGCGGTCGTTCGGGGCTCCGACGCATTGCTACCACGAAGGCCGGAGCGTCCGAAGAGGATTTTATCGCTGCGGCCGGGCGAAGGCCGAAGCGGCCGCGCCGCGCGGCCCGCGTCTTCACGCGAAGCTCATTGTCGCGCCTCCGTCCGAAGAGAGGGCCAAAAAATGGCTCGGACCGTTTTTTTCGTCTGGCCGATCGCGGCTTCGGTCGTCTGCACATTGAAGCTGGCGCGCGATCTTCGAAACAGGGGGCACGAGATTATTTATCTCGGAACGCCCGAATGTCGTCGATTCGCGCTCGCGCACGACTTGCCCTTCATCCCGCTCTACGAGAGCGCTTTTCCAGAAAGAGATTCCTACATTCAGGGCCAGGCGCGCCTGTTCGGGGCGGAGCTGCGGGCGGAGCGGTCTCGAGCGATCGAGCTGGTCGAGGCGCTTCTCGACGAGCGATCGGGCTCGGTCGGGAAGGCTGCGCGCTCGGCTGAAAACAAGATTTGCGCGAGCGCCGCAGGGTGAGCGCGATTCGTCGCTCCTGTCGGTGGAATAGCGCTGCGGCGGCGCTAAAATAAGGGAGCGATTCTTTCCTGGAGCCCTCTATGCCCTATCGTGCGCCTCTCGACGATCTGCTCTTCGCCATGCGGCGGGCGGCTGGCCGGGCGGCGTTCGAGCCGGGCGGGCTCTATGCCGATCTCGACGAGGCGACCGCCGCGGCGACGCTTCGGCAAGCGGCCAAATTCGCCGAGACGGCGCTGCTGCCGCTCGATCGCATCGGCGACCGCAGCGGCGTGACCCTCTCGGACGGCGCGGTCGCGACCGCGCCCGGCTGGCGCGAGGCCTATGCGCTCTGGGTCGAGGGCGGCTGGAACGCGCTCGCGGCCCCGTCCGCCCACGGCGGCATGGGGCTGCCCTTGCTGCTCGCCGCCGCCTGCACGGAGATTTGGAACGCGGCCAACATCTCCTTCGCGCTCTGTCCGCTGCTCGGCCAGGGCGCGATAGAGGCGATGGATATCCACGCGAGCGAGACGCTGAAATCCGTCTATCTGCCGAAGATGATCTCCGGCGAATGGACGGCGACGATGAATCTCACCGAGCCGCAGGCCGGCTCCGATCTCGCGCATCTGCGCGCCCGCGCCGAGCCCGCCGGCGACGGCTCCTATCGGCTGTTCGGGCAGAAGATCTTCATCACCTATGGCGAGCACGATCTCGCCGAGAATATCGTCCATCTGGTTCTGGCGAGGCTTCCCGACGCGCCCGCCGGCACACGCGGAATTTCCCTGTTCCTGGCGCCGAAATTCCTGCCGGGTCCGGACGGGCGTCCCGCCGAGCGCAATGATGTCCGCTGCGTCGGCGTCGAGCACAAGCTCGGCGTCCATGGCTCGCCGACCTGCACGATGGCCTATGGCGAGAGCGGCGGCGCGGTCGCCTTTCTCGTCGGCGGCGAGAATGAGGGCCTCGCCTGCATGTTCACCATGATGAACAACGCCCGGCTCTCTGTCGGGCTGCAGGGCGTCGGCCTGGCCGAGCGGGCGACGCAGACGGCGCTCGCCTACGCCCGTGAGCGCCGCCAGGGCCGGGCCTGCGCGACAGGGCCCGATCCGGCGCCGATCGTCGAGCATCCCGATGTCGCGCGCATGTTGATGACGATGAAGGCCAAGACCGCCGCCGCGCGGGCGATCTGCTATCTCACCGCGGCGGCGATGGATCGCGCCCGGCGGCTCGAGGGCGCGGCGGCGCAGGCGGCGCAGGAGCGCGCCGGCCTGTTGACGCCGCTCGCCAAGGCCTATTCCACCGACATAGGCGTCGAGGTCGCCTCGCTCGGCGTGCAGGTCCATGGCGGCATGGGCTTCATAGAGGAGACCGGCGCCGCGCAATTGCTGCGCGATGCGCGCATCACGCCGATCTATGAGGGAACGAACGGCATTCAGGCGATCGATCTCGTCACCCGCAAGCTGCGCCTCTCCAAAGGCGCGGCCGTGTGGCGGGAGATCGACGAGATGCGCGACGACATAGAGGCGCTGGCGGCGAGCGATGACGCCGTTTTCGTCAATATGGCGCAGCGCGCCGCGGCGGCGGTCGACGCTTTCGAGCGGGCGACGGATTTTCTGTCCGCGGCGGTCGATCCGCGCGGCCTCGAGACTCTCGCCGGAGCGACGCCCTATCTGCGCTTGTTCGCGCTCGCGCGCGGCGTCACTCTGCTCGGCGCCGGGGCGCTCGCGGCGCATCGCGCCGGCGCCACGCAAGCCGCGGCGCAGAACCGAGTCGTCATGGCGCGATTCTTCGCCGATAATCTCGCCGTGGCGGCGGAGGGGCTGGCGCAGGCCGTCGTCGGAGGCGGCGACTCCATCGCCGCCGGACTGGCGCTCCTGTCGTCCGGCGGGGACTGAACACGAGCGGCGGCGCTCGCAATATGTGAGAGATGCTCATGCAGGACGCCGGAATTGTCGTGCGCCGAGACGGTCCGCTCATGCGGATCGTCATCGATCGGCCGGCCAAGCGAAACGCGATCAACAAGCCCATGTACGAGGCGATGATCTCGGCTTTCGCGCAGGCCGACGCCGACGAGGACATTCGCTCGATCGTGGTTTCCAGCGCTGGCGGCGATTTCACCGCCGGCAATGATCTCGAGGATTTCCGGCGGCCGCTCGACAATCTGCACGAGTTCCCGGCGCTGCGCTTCGTCCGCGCGCTGGCGGCGCTGCAGACGCCGATCGTCGCGGCTGTCGTCGGCGACGCGGTCGGCGTCGGCGTGACGATGCTGTTCCATTGCGATCTCGTCTACGCCTCGCATGGCGCGCGCTTCAAAATGCCTTTCGTCGATCTCGGCGTCATTCCGGAGGCGGCCTCGACCTTGCTCGTCCCGCAGCGCATCGGCCTCGTCAAGGCGACGGAATTCATGCTGCTCTGCGAGAGCTTCGGGGCGAGCGAGGCGCTGCGCCTCGGCGTCGTCAACGCCGTCGCCGGTTTCGACGAGGTGGAGGAGATGGCGCTGGACGCGGCCCGCAAGCTCGCCGCCAAGCCGCGCGCCGCCCTCGCCGCGACGCGGCGGCTGCTGCGGGGCGATACGGCGGCCGTCGCCGCAAGGCTCGAGGAGGAGGCGGCGCTCTTCGCCGCGGCGCTGTCGATGCGGGAGACGCGCGCGCGGCTCGAGGCGTTTTTCGCGGGCGTGACGGAAGCGGCTTCCTGATTTCAGTCGTCGGACAATCTGGCGTAGTTCACCAGACGCGACGCCCGCAACAATATGGCGCGCATTTTTTCGCCGGCGCGCGCGCATGTGCCGGCGAGACGGTCGAAGTTCTGCGGCGCGCCGGTGCGATATTGCAGGCGGACCGCGGCGACGCTGGCGACGGCGATGGTGTCGAGCTCCGCGACATAGGCTTCGAAGCGACGCTTGAAGTCCGGGCTCACCTTTTCATAGGCGGCGAGGGCGGAGTGCCGGCCAGGAAGCTGCGATCGCTCGAAATATTCCTGGTAGGTCACCGGGCGCCAGGCCAGCAGATCGTCGATGAGCTCGGGCATGTGGGGCAGCTGCTCCAGCATCATCACGAGCTCGTTGAACAGATTGAGATAGTCGTTGGCCAGTCCGGAAACCGGACTGATCAGCGGCTTGGTGGCGGAAAATTGATTCGGCGCCCGATTGCCGTCGACTTGATCGAGCGTTGCGAATTGCGCGTCAGCCGTCATAGGAAATCCCGATATGCTGGGTCCAATATGGGCTTCAATTGATAAGAATCTCTTTCCAGCTCTGCACGACGATTCCGAGAATGCGCGCGATTTCCGCGGTTTCGCGGCGCCGAGAGGATAGGAGAATCGAAGGAAATCATGTGCGGGAGATACGCCGTCACCCTGCCGCCACAGGCGGTGAGAGACTATTTCGGCTATGCGGATCAGCCGAATTTTCCGCCGCGCTATAATATAGCGCCGACGCAGCCGGTCCCGATCGTGCGGCAGGAGCGCGATCCGCGCGGCGGCGAGGCGCGGCGATTCCAGCTCGTCCGCTGGGGCTTTCTGCCGGGCTTCGTGAAAGATCCGGCGAGCTTTCCGCTCATCGTCAACGCCCGCGCCGAGAGCGCGCCCGAAAAGCCGAGTTTTCGCGCCGCGATGAAACGGCGCCGCTGCCTCTTCATCGCCGACGCTTATTACGAATGGCGGCGCGATGGCGCGAAAGGCCGCGCGCGGGCGAGCCGGCCCTATCTTTTCCACCACGTCGATGGAACGCCGCTGGCCCTGGCTGGTCTTTATGAGACATGGATCGGCAAGGACGGGAGCGAGGTCGACACCGCCTGCATACTCACCGTCTCCGCCAATGGCGCGACGGTCGCCATTCACGACCGAATGCCGGCGATCCTCGCGCCGCGCGATTTCGATCTGTGGTTGAGCCTCGACGAATATGCAGCCGAAGCGGCCTGGCGGCTGCTCGTCCCGGCGCCCGACGACGCGCTCGAATTTTTCGAGATCGGCCCGGACGTCAATAAAGCGGCCAATGACGGGCCATGGATTCAGGAACCGATCCAGCGGCCGCGCGTCGATCTCCTCTCCTGAGGCGAACCGGGAAGAAAAACGTCTTGGCGGCTCGCCTGCGGGTGATATGAATCTCGACCGTCGCTTGTTTCGACGTGATATTTTCTCGAAGGGAGTTTGTAATGCGCATCGTCATGCGCGCCGCCGCTGCGGCGCTCGGGATCGTTTTGGCTTCGTCCGTCGGCGCTGCGAGCCTCGCGGGCCCCTATAATCCCGTCACTCAGGCGGCGCAGTCGAAACTCGTCTCGCAGGGTTTCGATCCGGGAACGTTGGACGGCGTGGCCGGGACGAAGACGGCGGCGGCGATCACCGGCTTCCAGCAGAAGTCGGGCCTGCCGCAGAGCGGCGCGCTCGATCCCGCGACGCTCGAGAAGCTCGGGATCGGCGTCTCGACGTCGAAGCCGGTCGCCGATTGGATCGCCGTTCCGACCCAGGAGGAGATCGACAAGCTCGTCGCCGCCAAGAATATTCCGGCTCAGCCCTACAGCAATTACGTCCCCAACGCCGCGGCCGCAGGCCTGTCGCTGCCCGGCGCGGCGATCCTCGCGGCGATGAACCAGAGCGCCGATATTTACGGCAGCCGTCGCGCCGGCGAGCCCAAGCACACGGATCAGGGCTATCAATATACGGCCGATTGCCTGAAGACGAATTATGCGCCGACCGACTGGTCGGACATTGCGATTCATTATTATTGTCAGATGTCGAAGCCGCGCGCCTGCTACACTTATGCGCTCTCCGGCAAATCGACGCCCGCGGGATTCAAATATCAGCGTCCGGCTGCCTACCGCGGCTGTGCGGCGGGCAGTTTGAAGGAGGCCGCCGACTTCGTCGCCTTCGTGCCGAAGACGCAGCCGCTGGTCTTTCAATATGTGATGTTCGGCCAGACGCACGCCTTCGATCACGAGCAGGAGCAGGCGATCATCAACGCCTTCTATGGCGTGAAAAACCCCGCCGACCAAGCCGAATGCAAGGCCAAGCGTCCGCGCCGCACCGAAGACCCGACCGACGGCACCCATTGCCTCGTGAGCAAGATCCTGTCGCCGCGCCTCGCCGGCAAGGGCGATTGAGGCGGGTAGTTCCCTCTCCCGCGCAGCGTCCGCAAAGCGGGGGAGGGAGCAGATTCCGCGCTTCATCGAGATTTCGCGTAACGCCGGCCGCCCCCTCTCCCGCGATAGTGAGGGAGGGGGCGCAGCGGAAGATGCGCGTTACAGCCGCCGCGTCGCCTGTGTCAGCCATTTGCGCGTCTTGGCGTCGAGATGCGGCGACAATTCCGCGCGCACCCGCGCATGATAGGCGTTCAGCCAGCGCGTCTCCTCGACGCTCAAGAGCTTCGGCTCGACGAGCGCGAGATCGAAGGGCGCGAGGGTGAGCGTCTCGAAGCCGAGCATCTCGCGCTCGGCGCCTTCGATCTCGCGCTTCTCCACCACGATCAGATTCTCGAGGCGAATGCCATATTCGCCGGCGCGGTAATAGCCCGGCTCGTCGGAGAGGATCATGCCCGGCTGCAAGGGCGTCGCGCCGAGCTTCGATATGCGCTGCGGCCCCTCATGCACGGAGAGATAGGCGCCGACGCCATGGCCGGTTCCATGGTCGAAATCGAGCCCCGCCTCCCACAGGGAGCGCCGCGCGAAAGCGTCGAGCTGCGCGCCGCTGACGCCGACGGGAAACACCGCGCGGGCGACGCCGATATGGCCCTGCAGCACGCGGGTGAAATGCTCGCGCAATTGCTTGGACGGACGGCCGACGCCGATGGTGCGCGTCACATCCGTGGTGCCGTCGAGATATTGCGCGCCGGAATCGACGAGATAGCAGCCGCGCGCAATGCGCAGATCGCTGGCCTCGGTCACGCGGTAATGCGGAATGGCGGCGTGCGGGCCGAAGGCCGAGATGGTGGGGAAGGAGAGATCGCGCAGCTCGCCGCTCTCGCGGCGGAAGGTCTCCAGCGCCTGAGCGGCCGAGATTTCCGTGAGTCTGCCCTTGGGCGCCGTCTCGGCGAACCAGGCGAGGAAGCGCGTCAGCGCGACGCCGTCGCGCAAATGCGCGGCGCGCGCGCCGTCGAGCTCTATGTCGTTCTTGACCGCCTTCAGCAGCGCGATCGGGTCTTCGCCGAGCTTTTGGCGTCCGCCCGCCTCGCGGAAGAGATCGACGAGCTTCGCCGGCGCGGTCGCCGAATCGAACAAAATCGTCATTCCTCGCGCGCCGGCGGCGGAGAGATCGTCGACGACCTCCGCAGCCTCGCATATGTCGGCGAGGCCCTCCAGGCCGGCTCTCGTCTTCGCCGAGAGCTTGGCGGGATCGATATAAAGAAGCGGCCGGCCGTCCTTCGGCAGAAGCGCGAAGCCGAGCGCGATGGGCGTATGCGCCACATCGGCGCCGCGCAGATTGAAGAGCCAGGCCAGCGCATGCGGATCGGAGACGAGCAGAGCGTCCGCCTCGCCCAGCGCCTTGCGCACGCGTGCGATCTTCGTCTTGGCGGCGACGCCCGCGAGCCGTGGCGGATAGAGCGAGATCGCCCCACAGGGCGGCTCGGGACGATCGCTCCACACCGCGTCTATGGGGTTGTCGTCGAGCGCGACCAGCGTGACGCCCTTGGCCTCCAGCGCCTTGGCGTAACGCTCGATCTGCGCGGGCGTATGCACCCAAGGGTCATAGCCGATACGCGCGCCTGTCTTCGCCTTTTCGGCGAGCCAGCGCGCGGGCGAGGTCTGCGCTATGTCCAATACGGCGACGCGTTTCGTGTCGACCTGCTCGGGCGCCTGCAGCGTATAGCGGCCGTCGACGAAGAGCGCGGCTTTGTCTGCGAGCACGACGACGACGCCGGCCGAGCCGGTGAAGCCGGTGAGCCAGGCGAGGCGCTCGGCCGATTTCGGCACATATTCGTTCTGATGCTCGTCGGCGCGGGGCGCGATGAAGCCATCGACTTTACGGCGCGCGAGCTCGGCGCGCAGGGCGGCGAGGCGCTCGGCGCTGTCCTGCGCGCTGGCGTCGTCGGTGAAGCTCTGGAATCTGCTCTCGAACATATCTCGAACCTATGCCCTTCCCCGCTTTGCGGCAATATGGCGGCTCAACCGAGTCGACGCGCCATGAGCGCTTCGTCGAGATAGAGGCCGTCCGCCGTCTTCACGGACGCCGGCTCGACGCCATAGATCGTAAATCCCCAACGTTCGTAGAAGCGCAACGCCCTGCCATTGTCGCGCATCACTGTCAGCGTGACGATCTCGTAGTTTGTGCGCGCGTGCTCCATCAGCGCGGCCATCAGCGCGTCGGCGCCGCCCTCGCCTCTGTGTCGCTCGCGCAGATACATTCCCCATAGCAACGTCTTGTGCTTCGTCTTCGCGCCGGCGAAACCCGCGAGCCCGGCGACGCCGACGAGCGTCTCGCCATCGAAGGCGCCGACGACGAAATCGCGCGCCAGCCGCGCCGCGACCTCCGGCGTCGCAAAATGCGCCTCGTCCTCCGGCGCAAAGCGGAACTCACGCTCGTGCAGGCGGAAGCCTTCCTGCCGCAGTGCGTGGAACTCCGCCGCATCGGCGGGCGTGAGTCGGCGAATCGTCAGCGCCATGGTCGCGGTTTCGTCCTCTTTCGTCGCGCCGAGCGTAGCAAAGCGCGCGCCGATTTCCATCCATGCCGCGGAGGTCGTCATCGTGAGGCCGTCTTTGCGGGCGGAGCAGTGGAGTGGGGCGGCTCCTGGATTGCTTCGGCGCTAGGCTCAGAGTGGCGTTCTGATCGATCGGCAAGCGCTCTAGGGCCCCTCGCGCGGCGGGATCGTGCGCAGCCAGGCGATGAGCGCATCGGTATCCTCGCGCGACATTTTCGAGAAATGCGCCTTGGACAGATTGGCCATGGTGGGCTTCAGCGGATTGCCGTCGCGGCCGACGCCTCTGGTGATCGCGGCCTCGATTTCCGCATCGCTCCAGGCGCCGACGCCCGCCGTCCGATGCTGTGTGATATTGGCGCCGACAGCCGTTCCCGCCGGCGTGCGGAACAGCTTGCCGCCGGCGCCGAGCTTCTCCTTGTGATCGAGCGCGCCATTGGTTTCGCCGCTGTGGCATTCCATGCAGCGTGCCAGCGTCGCGATATAGAAGCCGCGCCGCAGCGGATCGGCGAGGTCTTTCTCCTCGAATGGCGTCTCGGCGCCGGGGAAGCTCGAGGCCTTCTGCTCGCCGTCACGGCGCTGGGCGGGCCGCGCGGCCTCGACGGGCGGCGCCGCGCGCAGAAAGCCGATGACCGCCGCGCGATCGCGCGCGGTCAATATGCGATAATATTCGGAGGGCATGGCCGGCGCGAGCCGCCCCTCGGGCCCGACGCCGGCGACGATCGCCGCGGTCAGAAGGTCGTCGCTCCAGGCCCCGACTCCCGTCGCCTCGTCGGAGGAGATATTCGGCCCGCGCACGCTGTAGTTCTCGCCCTTGAAGGTCTGCGAGCCGCCCGAAAAGCGCTTTTCCCGCTGATAGCCGTCGGGGCCGCGCGGCGTGTGGCAATTGTCGCAGGCGGTCAGCGCCTCGACGAGATAGCGGCCGCGATCGATATCCGCGGCGGCGGCCGGCGATGCGGCGGCGAGGCAGAGCGGCAGAATGGCGAGGATTTGGGCGCGACGGGCCCATGAGAAGGCGGCGGTGGCGGACACAGTCTATCCAATAGATCGAGAATCCTCCGCCAACATAGGCGGCGGCCCCGTGCGCTTCATTTCAAAAAAGTCTCGAATATTCGGCCGATTTGTCCCGGAGGTCAGAACGGGCGCTCGCGCACGCGAAGATCGAACATCAGCCGCGAGAGCGCCTGCGAGCCGAAAAAGAACAATGCGGTGACGATGACGATCTCCGCCGCGCCGAGCGCCGCAGGGGAGGCGATGGCGAGAAGCGGAACCAACGCTTCGGGAATCTGATCGAGGCCGGGCGCGCGGCTGCTCGTGGCGAGACCCAATCGCCGCTTGACGAAGCTCGAGAAGAGATCGCCCGCCATGGCGAAGGCTCCGAGCCGCGCGCCCAGCGAAAGCGGCAGCCCGACGAGCGGCGCGCAGAGGGCCGCGGCGAGGACGGCCAGAAGCAGCCCGCGCCAGGTCTTCGCCGCGCCGAAAAGCGGCCTTCCGTCGAGAAAGCGCGCGCCGCCGTCGACCGGACGGGCGAAGGCCGCGCCGAGGAGCCGCTTGCCGAGGATGGGCGCGCCATTGGCGACGATCAACAGAAACAGCAGTCGGAGAATCTGGGCTCCATCCATGACGTCGCATCCTCGTCTGTCACGTCAGCGCTCGTGGCTCCTCCTTCGCCATATAGAGGGCGCTCTCGCGGCGTCCGCTCTTTCGCGGTCACGGGCTCGAATATTCCACTAATTTTGTTGACTTATAGCGTGGCGCTCCTAGCATTCGCGCCGGATTCGCTCTGACCGCTCTCGAGGGACAGCATGACGAGCAATGTCGATTTCGTATTCGTCGATCAGATCGCCGTCGGGCTTCTCGTGACCGAGGGCGAATGCAAGAGATTCTGCGGCGCTTCGACGGCGCTGGCTCCGCTCGAAGGCGCCGTCTTCGCCGATCTCGCAGAGGCCGAGACGATCGTCGCGCGGCATTTGCGCGGCGCCCGCGAGCGCGGCTGCGCCGGATAGGTTTCGCGCGTCGCGACCTTGTCGGCGCAAGCCCGCCTATCTAAATGGCATGCGGCGCCCCCGCGCGGCGCGCGTTCGTGAATCCTTCGAGGCCGAATCATGGGCGAGGGCGCAACGGCGGCCGAGGGCCCCGATTTCTCGCTCGGCGTCACCGTCGCCGATTTGGCCGATGGCGGCGTCCTTGCTGGCCGCGTCGGCGCCGAGTCGGCGCTGCTCATTCGGCGAGGCGACGAATTCTTCCTGGTCGGAGCGGTCTGCACCCATTATCAGGGCCCGCTGGCGGACGGCCTCGTCGTCGCCGACACGATCCGCTGTCCCTGGCACCACGCCTGCTTCAGCCTGCGCGATGGGCGAGCGTTGCGGGCGCCTGCGCTCGATCCCATTCCCTGTTGGCGCACGCAGAAGCGCGGCGATCTTCTGTTCGCGACCGAAAAGATCGATCCGGACGACCGCGCCCGGGCGCAGGTTCCGCCGACGCTCGGACGCGTCGTCATCGTCGGCGGCGGCGCGGCAGGTCTCGTCGCCGCCCATGAGTTGAGGGAGGAAGGCTATTCCGGCTCGCTCATCATCGTCAGCGCCGACGACGCCGCGCCCTATGACCGGCCCAATCTGTCGAAGGATTATCTCGCCGGCTCGGCGCCCGAGGACTGGCTGCCGCTGCGTCCGCGCGACTATTACGAGCATCGGCGCATCGAGCTGCTGCTCGGAACGCGCGTGCGCGCGATCGATCCGCGCGCCCGCCTCGTGTCCCTCGCGCAGGGCGAGCCGCTGCGCTATGACGCGCTTCTGCTCGCCACGGGCGCCGAGCCGGTTCGGCCCCCCATTCCAGGCGCAGAGCTGCCGCATGTCCATTATCTGCGCAGCCTCGCCGACAGCCGCGCGATCATCGCGGCGGCCGCGCGCGCATCCCGCGTCGCGGTGATCGGGGCGAGCTTCATCGGCCTCGAGGCGGCGGCCGCGCTGCGCGAGCGCGGGCTCGATGTGCATGTCGTCGCGCCGGATGCGACGCCCATGCAGAAGACGCTCGGCGAAGACATTGGACGACTCGTGCGCGCGGAGCATGAAGCGCATGGGGTCGTCTTCCATCTCGGCGAGAGCGTCGCCTCGATCGGCGAGGATCATGTCGCGCTCGCGAGCGGAACCGAGATCGGCGCCGATCTCGTCGTCGTCGGCGTCGGCGTTCGCCCGGTCGCGACGCTCGCCGAGGAGGCCGGTCTCGCGATGGATGGCGGCGTGCTCGTCGACGAATATCTCGAAACCAGCGCGGCCGGGGTCTTCGCCGCCGGCGACATCGCCCGCTGGCCGGATCGCCGCAGCGGCGAGCGGATCAGGATCGAGCATTTCGTCACGGCCGAGCGCCAAGCCCAAACCGCGGCGCGCAACATGCTCGGCGCGAAGGAGCGTTTCGAAGCGCCGCCCTTCTTCTGGAGCCGGCATTACGACATGACGATTTCTTATGTCGGGCACGCCCGCGCCTGGGATCGCATCGAAATCGCCGGCAGCCTCGAAAGAAAAGATTGCGTCGTGACTTATTTCTGCCGAGATCGCAGAATGGCGGTGGCGACGATCGGCCGTGATCTGGACAATCTACGCGCCGAAGTGGAGTTCGAAGAGTCGACTGGCGGTTGAGAGAGCATAATTTGCGCGCAGACGCTGCGCTCGACTTCGCCGCGAGACATGAATTGGGTCCGCTCTTCTGCCGAAAAGCCGCCGGTTCCTTTCATGTCGCGCAGGGATCCGCATGGCCCAAGTCAAACGCGGATGTCGGTCGCCGCTCGATTTCGGCCCGTAGTTCTACGTAGCAGTCGCGGCAAATATTTATGCCCAGATTTAGTGGAACTTCGTTACGATTTAGTTGCGGGGGGTAGAGCATTGATGTATACCCGACAATGTCTTTGCGGTCGATACGGCGCAGACTTGCTCGCCCCCGAGTATGCCGAGCTCCGCCCCTTCGGCCGCGCCGCCCCGTAAGGAATTCCGGCGCCGAAACGAGAAAGTGAAGAGTGAAGAGATGACATCGACGAACAACATCGAACTCGCGGCAGACATCGTTTCCGCCTATGTGAGCAATAATTCGGTCCCGGCCGGCGATCTCCCGGGTCTCATCAACGAAGTCTATGGCGCGCTGATGCGTGTCGGCTCCGGCGTGGTCGCCGAGCCGATCGAAGCGCCCAAGCCCGCTATTTCGGTGCGCAAGTCTGTCACCAACGACTTCATCATCTGCCTGGAAGACGGCAAGAAGTTCAAGTCGCTCAAGCGCCATCTGCGCACGCAATACGGCCTCTCGCCGGAAGAATATCGCGAGAAATGGGGTCTTGCGGCCGACTATCCGATGGTCGCCCCCAATTACGCCAAGGCGCGCTCCACGCTCGCCAAGCAAATGGGCCTCGGCCAACAGCGCCGCCGCCGCGGAGGCCGCTGACCCTCGACGACGAAGGCGCGCCGCGAGGTTGGCGCGCCCATAGGCCGCCAGCCGCGTCGCGGCCGCTTCGTCGCGCCGATTCTTTATAAGATCAATTCCGCGCGCTTTCGCCTCGAGCGAGAGCGTGCGAAGAAACGACGCCGGATCGAACTCCGGCCTCGCAACGCGGTCGCTCCGGCGGCCGCGGCCGCTCGATTGTTGTCACTGAGGCGAATGGGGGAAGCTCATGCGGCGTATCGCAGTTGCTCTGTGCATTTTATTCATGGGTTGCTCGGCCGGGTCTGCATACGAAACAGGGGCCTTGGCCGGATTGTTCGATTTGAGTCCGCGTGGACAGCCGGCCGACGTCCGGCCGCAGGCGACGGCCGTCGCCCGCGAGATCGTGTCCTATCCCGGCGGCTATTCGCCGGGGACCATCGTCGTTTCGACCAATGAACGGCGTCTCTATTATGTTCTCGGCAATAATCAGGCGATCCGCTATGGCGTCGGCGTCGGCCGTCCGGGCTTCGAATGGACCGGCACGCGCGTCGTCTCCAGCAAGCGCGAATGGCCGGCTTGGACGCCGCCGGCGCAAATGCTGCGCCGTCGCCCCGATCTGCCGCGCCACATGCAGGGCGGGCTCACCAATCCGCTCGGCGCGCGCGCCATGTATCTCGGCGGCTCGCTCTACCGCATCCACGGCTCCAACGAGCCCGAGACCATCGGCCAGGCCGTTTCCTCCGGCTGCATCCGCATGACCAATGAGGATGTCGTCGATCTCTATGAGCGCGTGCGCGTGGGCGCACGGGTCATCGTGACGCGCTGATCCTTCGATTCACCCAAAAAACGCGCGCCGAGCGCCCGAAACGGGCTCGGCGCGCTTTTTTTATCGTTCTCCGGGGGAATCGCGATTCAGGCCCTTCTCGGCGAGCTCGCCCAGATAGGCGTTGAAATCCGTCTCGCCGCCGACGCCGAGCTCGTGGAGATAGGGCCAGGTGTAGATGCCGGTGTTGTGCAGATCGTCGAAATCGAGCCGCACGGCGTAATGGCCGACCGGCGCCACCCCGATTATGGCCACATTGCGCTTGCCGCCCACCGTCTTGCGCTCTTCCGGCGAATGGCCCTGCACCTCGGCCGAGGGACTGCGCACCCTCAAATGCTCGGCCGAAAGATCAAAGCTCGCCCCATTCTCGAAGCTCACCCTGAGCTTGCGCCCCTCGTCCATGAGGCGTATCTCGCTCGGCCAAATATCCGTGTCGGCCATTTTCCTCTCTCCCATTCCGCTCGTCGCCCGTCCGCCCCTCTCGGCTCGTCACTCGGGGCTTCACGCGCGGCCTTTCCGTCAATATATAGGCTGAACCCTCTCGGGGCCCTATACGCCGGACGGGGCGCCGCAAACGGTCGACTGTATGAATCCGCATCCGAAAATCGCCTATGATCCGACGGCCCCAGCGCCGCTCCTCGACCCGTTCGGACGGGCCATTTCCTATCTGCGCGTCTCGGTGACGGATCGTTGCGATTTCCGCTGCGTCTACTGCATGTCCGAGCACATGCAATTTTTGCCCCGCCGCGATCTGCTGACGCTGGAGGAGCTCGATCGGCTCTGCACGGCCTTCGTCGAGCGCGGCACGCGCAAGCTGCGCATCACCGGCGGCGAGCCCTTGATGCGGCGCGACATTCTCTCCCTGTTCGAGCGCCTCTCCCGCCATCTCGTCTCCGGGCGGCTCGACGAGCTGACGCTGACCACCAATGGCTCGCAGCTTGAGCGCTTCGCGCAGGCGCTGGCCGATTGCGGCGTCAAGCGCGTCAATGTCTCGCTCGATACGCTCGATGCGGAGCGTTTCCGACAATTGACGCGCACGGGCGACCATGAACGCGTGCTCGCGGGCGTGGGAGCGGCGCTGCGCGCCGGCCTCGACGTGAAGCTCAACGCCGTGGCGCTGAAGGGCGTGAACGAGGACGAGTTCGTCGCGCTAACGCGCTTTGCCCATGAGCGCGGCATGGACATGACCTTCATCGAGGTGATGCCGCTCGGCGAGATCGACGGCGGCGAGCGCGTCGATCAATATATCCCGCTCAGCCAAGTGCGCGAGCGGCTCGCCGAGCGCTTCACGCTCCAAGAGATCGACTATCGCAGCGGCGGTCCGGCCCGCTACATGCGCGTCGCCGAGACGGGCGGACGGGTCGGCTTCATCACGCCGCTCTCGCATAATTTCTGCGAATCCTGCAATCGGGTGCGCGTGACATGCACCGGCACGCTGTTCATGTGCCTCGGCCAGGAGGACGCGGCCGATCTGCGCGCGCCGATGCGCGCCGACGCCAGCGACGCCTCGCTCCATGCGGCCATAGACGAGGCGATCGCCCGCAAGCCCAAGGGGCATGATTTCATCATCGACCGCGCCTCCCGGGCGCCGGCGGTCGCGCGGCATATGAGCACGACCGGGGGATGATGCGGCGCCTCGCCTTCGCTGCGGCGGCGTTCGCCCTCCTTATCGCGCCGGCCGCAGCCGAGCCCATGCGCCTGCGCATCGCCAGCGAAGGCGCGCGCCCGCCCTTCAACTATCTCGACGCAAATAATCAGCTCGCCGGTTTCGAGATCGAGCTGACGCGCGAAATCTGCCGGCGGATCGACGCCGACTGCGTTTTCGTCACCCAGGATTGGGAGAGTCTCGTCTCCGGGCTCGAGAACCGGCAATATAACGTCGTCGTCTCGGCCATGGAGATCAACGAGGATCGTCTGCGCAAAATCGACTTCTCCAAGCCTTACGCGCATACGCCGTCCGCGCTGATCGCGCAGCGGCAGTCGGCGCTCGCCAGCGCGGAGCCGAAGGCGCTGCAGGGCGCGCGCATCGGCGTCGTCGCCGATGGGCCGCAGCAGGCCTATGTGGAGGACAAATTCAAGGAGAGCGAGGTCCAGCGCTACGCCACGCTGGAAGCCGCCATGCTCGATCTCGCCGAAGGGCGCGTCGACGTCGTCGCGGAGGAGAAGCTCGCCGCCGTCGATTTTCTGCGCGAGCGCAAGGAAGGGCGCTGCTGCCGCATCGTCGCCGATCTGCCGCAGGACGCGGCCTATTTCGGCGCCGGCTTCGGCTATGGCCTGCGCAAGGGCGACGCCGCGCTGAAGCGCGCGATCGACGCGGCGCTCGAGGCGATCGTCGCCGATGGAAGCTATCGAACGATCCGCGCCAAATATTTCGATTTCGACATACGCTAGCGTTTCCAGCCGAAGTGGACGCCGGTTCGGCGTTGGAAACGCGTCAAAATAAAAGTTAGAGTCTTTCCGTGTTTCGATGAAACACGGAAAGACTCTAGCGGCGGGCGGCCGGCCCCGGCCTTGCTTTCCCCGCCGAGCGATTCACCCGCAGAGGACCGAGTTATGACCGATCTCAATGTCGCCTTCATCGGATTGGGCGTGATGGGCTATCCGATGGCCGGCCATCTCGTCGCGCGCGGGGGACATAAGGTCGTCGTCTATAATCGCACCGCCGAAAAGGCCGCGCGTTTCGCCGCGCAATTCGGCGCGAAGACGGCGCCGACGCCCCGCCTCGCCGCCGAGGGCGCGGACTTCGTCTTCTCCTGCGTCGGCAATGACGACGATCTGCGCCAAGTGACGATCGGCGAGGACGGCGCCTTCCATTCGCTGAAGCCGGGCGCCGTGTTCGTCGACCACACCACCGCCTCGGCGGAGGTCGCGCGCGACCTCCATGCGCGCGCCAAGGCGGGAGGCTTCGGCTTTCTCGACGCGCCCGTCTCCGGCGGCCAATCGGGCGCCGAGAATGGCGCGCTGACGGTGATGTGCGGCGGCGACGCCGCGGATTTCGCGCGCGTCGAGCCGGTCATCGCGGCTTATGCGCGCGCCTGCCGGCTGATGGGGCCCTCCGGCGCCGGCCAACTCACCAAAATGGTCAATCAGATCTGCATCGCCGGCCTCGTCCAGGGCCTCGCCGAGGCGTTGGATTTCGCCACCCGCGCCGGGCTCGACGCTGCGGCGGTCGTCGATCTCATCAAGAATGGCGCGGCGCAGTCCTGGCAGATGGAGAACCGCCACAAGACCATGCTCGCCGGCGAATTCGAGTTCGGCTTCGCCGTCGAATGGATGCGCAAGGATCTCGGCATCTGCTTCGCCGAGGCGCGTCGCAATGGCGCGAGCCTGCCCGTCGCAGCGCTCGTCGATCAGTTCTATGCGGAAGTGGAGGGCATGGGAGGCCGACGCTGGGACACGTCGAGCCTCATCGCCCGGCTGCGTGATTAGAGCGTTCAGATCGCTCTACACTTCGGCTGGAAACGATCTAGCGCAGCAGCAAATAACCGCGGCGCTCGAGGCAGGCGCTGACGACGAGAATATAGTCCTGCATCGCCTGCTCCGCCGTCGCGGCGCCTTGTCCGGCCGCTGCCGAGCCGACCGCCTCGGCAGCGCTGCCGCCCGCCCACAGGCCCTGCGCCGCGCCCCAGCCCGGCGCCGGCACGTAGCGGGCGATATTGCCGGCTGTCGCCAGCGCGGCGCCGCCCGCCGCCTGGCTCGCGCCGGCGCGCGCCGCGCGCTCCTGCGGCAGAGCGCGATTGCGGCAGAAGGCGAGATCCTTGGCGTATTTCCCTTCCTTGAAGCCGCGGGCGTCGCGGTCGACGAGCGGCTCGTAGAGAGGCTCCTCCTGCGCGCGGGGCTGCGACGGCGAGGAGAGCAGCGCCGTAAAGCCGCAGGCCAAGGCTGCGCCGATCAAAATGAATTTTCTACCATGCGGCACAAATCTCCTCGCACGCTTATTTCTCCGTCTCCGCCGGGCGGCGAAACGGAGAATGGAAAGCTGCGGCTGAGCTGTCAACCACGCTCGCAACGGCGGGCGGGGCGGAAAGGAGGCGCCCTTTCAAATCATTCGGCGAGTGTTATGGTCGCGGCGGGCCTGGGGAGGCCCGGGTCGCGCTTTTCGCCTGCGGGCGGAGGGCGGAAATGGGAGAAGAAAATATGAAGTCCAAGATCGTTTCGGGCTCGACCATCGCCGCGGCGGCGATCGCGCTGGCGCTCGCTGGCGGCGTTTCGACGCAGGCCTCCGCCAAGCATTCCAAACATGTCTGCAATATGGAAAAAGGCCAGTGCGGCGGTAAGACGAAGTGCATGTCCAAAAAGGGCGTCTGCAAGCACAATAAGGGACACAAGGCCTCCTGCAGCGCCAAGGGCTCCTGCGCCGGCCGCTGAGATCGAAACCGTCGATCGCGCCGATCTCGACGCGATCGATCTCGCGGCGGCAATAGCGGGGGACGACGCGAAGGGACATTGGGAGCTCGACACGATGACCAGACCCGCCCCGCTCGGACACGGCCTCGGCCTGAGGCCGATCTATTACGACGAAATTCTCTCGACGCGCCCGGCCGTCGACTGGTTCGAGATCATCTCGGAGAATTACATGACCGGCGGCGGCCGGCCCGCAGCCATGCTGGAGCGCGTGCGCGCCGATTATCCGATCGTGATGCATGGCGTCGCCATGTCGCTCGCCTCGACCGATCCGCTGGATTTCGACTATCTGCGCGAATTGAAGGCGCTCGCCGAGCGCATAGAGCCCGCCTGGGTCTCCGACCATCTCGCCTGGACCGGCGTGCATGGCGTCACGCTGCATGATCTTCTGCCCATTCCCTATACGCAGGAGGCGCTCGCCCATGTCGCCGAGCGCGTGATGCGCGTGCAGGATTTCCTCGGCCGCAGGCTCGTCGTCGAGAATGCTTCCACTTATGTCGCTTTTCGCGAATCCGAGATGAGCGAATGGACCTTCGTCGACGAGCTCGCGCGCCGCGCCGACTGCCTGCTGCTGCTCGACGTCAATAATGTCTTCGTCTCCGGCTTCAATCACGGTTTCGATCCGAACGAATTCGTCGACGCGATCGATCCGGAGCGCGTGGCGCAATTCCATATGGCCGGCCATACCGACAATGGCACGCATCGCATCGACACGCATGATCAGCCGGTCTGCGACGAAGTCTGGACGCTCTATGAGCGCGCGCGGCGACGCTTCGGCGCGGTCTCGACGATGATCGAGCGCGACGATAATTTTCCATCCTTCGACGAATTGCTCGCAGAGCTCGGCCATATGCGTGAGATCGCCGCGCGCATAGACGCCGAAAGCGCGCGGAGCGCGGCATGAGGCTCGCCGAGCTGCAGGCGATGTTCCAGACCGGAGTGCTCGCCGGCGCGGAGGACGGCGCGCGCATTCTCGATTCGGTCAAGAACTCGGCCCAGGCCGATCGCACCACTCTCTTCGGCGTCTATGTGAACGCCTATCGCGCGCGGCTCGCCGAATTTCTGGCGGCGGATTTCCCCGCGCTGCGCGCGCTCATCGGCGAGGAGGCGTTCGATGCGCTCGCCGACGCCTATATCGGCGCGCAGCCATCGCGCGAGCGCAACGCCCGCTGGTACACGACGCGGCTTCCCGATTTTCTGCGCGAGAGCGCCGAGTGGCGCGACAATGCGCGAGTGATCGACCTCGCTTCGTTCGAGCGCGCGCTCACCGACGCTTTCGACGCGCCGGACGCCGAGCCGCTGGCGATCGACACGCTCGCCGCTTTCTCACCCGACCAATGGCCGCGCCTTTCCTTCGCCTTTCATCCGAGCCTCATTCTGCTGGAGCTGGAGGCCGGCACGATCGCGACGCATGAGGCGGCAATGGAGCAACAGGAGCTTCCTGCGCGCGGAGAAGGCCGGGGCCATGTCGCAGTATGGCGCGCCGATCTCGACTCCGTGCATTGCGAATTGGAGGCGGACGAATTTCTGGCTCTGTCGCTGGCGATGGAGGGCCATGCCTTCGGCGATATCTGCCAAATGGCGGCGTTTCGCGATTTGGAGGACGCCTCGCCGGAACGCCTCGCGCAAATGCTCGCCGGCTGGTTTCAGGAAGAGCTGGTGGTGGCGGCGGAGGTTCACGAGGAGGAGTGAGCGCGTCTTCTCGGTCGGGCGACCCAGGCTCCGTTCCCCGTTGCGCGTGCGAACCTTCGATGAAGCGCCGAATCCGCCCTCGCCTGCGAAGCGGGGGAGGGGGTCGAGCGCCCCGCTCGATGCGTCGCTTCACTCTTCGTCGTCGTCGAGCAAACGCCAATCCGGCCGCGCGGCGGCCCCGCCGCTGCGCAGCAGCAGCGTCGCCCAGCCGTCTATGTCGCGGCGCTTCGCCAGCGCGAAACCCTGCGCGCGATAGGCCGAGAGCACGCCCGCCACATCGCGCGCCAGCAGGCCTGAGAGCACGAGCTCGGCCCCCGGCGCGGCGACCGCGGCGATCTTGGGCGCGAGCAGGCGCAAAGGCTTGGCGAGAATATTGGCGAAGATCAGATCATATTGCGCCGGCGCCAGCGCCGGATGGCGCACGCCCACGGCGACGACCGGGCGCACCAAATCGCCGACGCCGTTGAAGCGAGCGTTCACGCCGGCCGTCTCCACCGCCACAGGGTCGATATCGCCGCAGGCGATCGGTTGCCGCAGCAGCCGCGCGGCGGCGATGGCGAGCACGCCCGTGCCGGTTCCCACATCGAGCACATTTTGCGGGCGCCGCTGCTTGCAGATTTCGGCGAGCGTCAGCAGGCAACCGAGCGTGGTGCCGTGATGGCCGGTGCCGAAGGCGAGCGCCGCCTCGATCTCTATGCCTATGTCGCTCGCGCCCACACGGCTGCGGTCGTGCGAGCCATGGACGAGGAAGCGCCCGGCGCGCACGGGCTGCAGCCCCTCGAGCGAGGCGCCGACCCAATCCTTCTGCGAAATTTCAAAAAAGCGCGCCGCGGCGGCGGCTTCGGCGCCCGCCGCGGCCTCGATCAGCGCGCGAATCTGCGCCTCGTCCGGCGGATCGCCGAAATAGACCTCGACGGCCCAGCTTTTCTCGTCCGGCTCCTCGAAAGCCGTGGCCGCGGTCTCGGCGGGATCGAAGGTCTCGACGATGAGATCGGCGATGGCGCGCGCGGTTTTTTCGTCGGAGACGAGGCGCAAGCCGTGGCTCGCGCCATTGGGGGGAAGTCCTTCCAGCATAGGCGCGCTTAGCACGCCCGCGCCGCGCCGTCACCCGGCGCGCGCGTCTCCTCGTCGAGATGGGGCGGCGATTGGCCGAGCCCGCCCAAGTTAGTTACGCGGCGAAGGTCGAGCGCGACTTTGGTCTGTTTGCATCCGCTTGACCAGAGCTAGTATAATAGTATGCTAGCAATCATGGCGGATGACGAGGTCAAGCAGTTCAACGTGTATTTGCCGCTCGGGCTGATCCGACGGGTCAAGCACCATGCCGTCGAGACGGAGCAATCCCTCTCGGCGTTGGTCGCCGCCGCGCTGCGCGCCTATCTCGATGCGCGCGAGCAGGCCTCACAATCATCGAAAGAGGAGAGCCGTGATGACGACCAGGGGCGTCGAAGCCATCTTTCTGACCACACATAATTGGGGCAAGGCGGCAAAATTCTTCCAATCTCTCGGCTTCACTTTGGAGTTCGAGACGGATCACAACTCCGGCCAGCTTCGCAACGGAGCCGGCCCCTATCTTTTCATCGCCGAAATTCCCGAGAGCGAAGCGCCGCAGGCGCGCATGGTTCTGACCGTCGCCGACGAGGAGGCGTTTCACCTCGACCCGTCGGTCGACGTCGTCGCGCCCTTCGAGGACACGCATTGGGGAACGCGGGAAATGACCGTCCGCGATCCCGATGGGCGGATTTGGAGCTTGCAGGCGCCCGCCAAAGGCTGAGATCGGCGAGACGCCATGCGCGAAGCGGCCGAAGGCGCTCTCTCAGCCCTTCGGCTTGGCTTGAATTTCCTGCTTGCTGAAATTGGAGAGCTCGCCCTCCGCAGCGGCCGCCTTGCGCCAGGATTTGGCGATGGCCGGATATTTGATCTCGACGCAGATCTTGGCGACTCGCTGCTGCAATTTCTCGCTGCCGCAGGACGGGCAGACCGGCGTGTCCGAACCGCGGACCAGCAGTTCGCACTCCGCATGACAATCTTCGCATTCATAGGAGTAGAGCGGCATACTGTTCCTCTCGTCCATTCCTCTCGTCGGCGGGCCGCCCAGGCGGCGCCTAAATTTAAAGCAATAACTGTACCGACGGCGCGACCCTCGCCGCGTCCCCGGCGAAAAAACCGATTGGAACGCCTTTCGCTACGCATAGAGTGTGCAGCTCTCTCCAAAACCCGGGCGCCATGTCTTCCGATCATTCGACGTCCTCCACTCGTCTGACGGCCCGTTTCATCCCCTCGCTCGAGCAGATCGACGCGGCGGCCTGGGACGCGCTCGCCAATCCGCGCGGCCTCTCGGCCGAGGAGGCCGGCGGCGAGCGCTTCAATCCCTTCATTTCCAGCGTCTTCCTGCTGGCGCTCGAGCGCTCGAAATCGGTCGGCGCGCGCACCGGCTGGACGCCGCTCTATACGATTCTGGAGAACGCCGAGGGCAGGCTCGTCGCCGCCGCGCCCTCTTATGTGAAGACGCACAGCATGGGCGAATATGTCTTCGATTTCGGCTGGGCGCAGGCCTATGAGAACGCCGGCGGGCGCTATTACCCCAAGGTGCAGGTCGCGGTTCCCTTCACCCCGGCGACGGGGCGGCGGCTGCTCGTCGCCCGCGACGCGCCGGAGGGTGCGCTGCCGGGGCTGGTTCATGCGCTGCGCGCGTTGCGCCAGGCGGCGGAAGCCTCCTCAATCCATGTCACCTTCGCGACAGAGGGGGAGGTCGGGGCGCTGGCGGCCGAGGGGTTCGCCCCTCGCCTCGGCGAGCAGTTCCATTTCTTCAACGAGAACTATCGCGATTTCGACGCTTTCCTCGCCGCGCTCTCCTCGCGCAAGCGCAAGACGATCAAGCGCGAGCGCCGCGACGCGCTGGGCGACGATCTCTCGATCGATCTCCTGACCGGGGCGGATATAAAATCCGCGCATTGGGACAAATTCTTCGCCTTCTACATGGATACGGGCGAGCGCAAATGGGGTCGGCCCTATCTCACGCGCGACTTTTTCGACCGGATCGGCGAGACGATGGCCGAGCGCATTCTTCTGATCATGGCGCGGCGCGGCGGCGACTATATCGCCGGGGCGATCAATTTTCTGGGCGACGACGCCATCTACGGCCGCAATTGGGGCGCTCTGGAGGAGCGGCCCTTCCTGCATTTCGAGGTCTGCTATTATCAGGCGATCGAATACGCCATCCGCCATGGATACAAGCGCGTCGAGGCCGGCGCCCAGGGCGAGCACAAGCTCGCGCGCGGCTATCGGCCCGTCGCCACCCATTCGGCGCATGATTTCGCCGATCCGCGCCTGCGGACCGCAGTGGTCGAATTTCTGTCGCGCGAGACAGTCGCGGTCGACGAATCCATCGCCGATTACGAGGCGAGCCTGCCCTTCCGCCGCGAGGAGTCCGGCGGGGACGGTCGATGACGCTTTCGCGCGGCGCGAGGGGGGATCACTGTGAATCTGGCGGGGGCCGCTTCTCGGGCTCGGCATGGCTCCCATTCTCGCGCGGCGTCTGCGCGCTCGCCTTGCGCCGGCGCAGATTGGCTCTGAGCGCGGCCCCCAGCGCCGCGGCGTTCTTCTTGGCCGGGGCGGGGGTCTTCTTGCCGTTTTCGGTCATTTCGGGGCTCTGATCGGCGACGCCGTCATGCGGCTCTGGTCAGGAGAGGGGGCTAGGCGGCACAAAATTTGCTGCCACTTCGCGCGGCCGCGGGTGGCCGCGAGTTCAATCCAGCACGAGTGGCGACGACGATGCAAACGACTTTCATCAGAAATACCGACGATGGCCGCAAAGTCGAAGTCGTTGGTCCTTATGTCTGCGTCGACGGCAAGCCGGTCGCCGACTCGGTCGTCGAGGTCAAGGACCACCCCAATCGCTTTGCGATTCTGCACACGCTTCCCAACGCCGCCTTCATGGCCGGCCCGGTCGTTCTGACCGCCGAGGAGGCCTCGGTCGTGCGTGGCGCGCTGCTGATGGCCAAGCCCTCGCCGACCGATCCGGTCGCCATCAACGAGCAGCTCCGCCACGCGGTCAACGCGCGCAACCGCGAGTCCGGCATCGAGTAATCGCTTCGAATCACGGGCGCAGGCCCCCTCCCTCACTATGCGTGAGAGGGGGCTTCGCAACGCTCAATAATCGACGGCGACGAGATAGAGCCCATGCGGCGGGGCGACCTGCCCGCAGCGGGTTCGGTCCTTCGCCTCGAGCGCGGCGCGCAGATCGTCGACGCTCCATCTGCCGGAGCCGACATGCTCCAGCGAGCCGGCGAGCGAACGCACCTGATTATGCAGGAAAGAGCGCGCGCAGGTGACGATTTCTATGATGTCGCCCATGCGGCGCACATCGAGCCGCTCCAACGTCCGCACCGGCGAGTTGGCCTGACATTCCGTCGAGCGAAAGGTCGTGAAGTCGTGGCGTCCGACGAGCGCCTGCGCGGCTTCGTGCATGGCCTCCGCATCGATGCGGCGCTTCACATGCCAGGCGCGGCCGCGCTGCAGCGTCAGCGGCGCGCGGCGATTGTCGATCACATAGCGATAATGCCGGCGGATCGCCGAGAAGCGCGCCTCGAAAGTTTGCGCGACTCTGCGCGTCTCCAGCACGGCGATCGGGTCCGGCCGCAAATGGGCGTTGAGCGCGTCGCGCAGCCGATCCTCGCGCCATTCGCGCGTAAAATCGACATGGCCGACCTGTCCCAGCGCATGCACGCCTGCGTCGGTGCGCCCGGCCCCATGCACGACGCGCCGCTCGCCATGCTCCAGCGCCGCGACCGCCTCCTCGAGCCGTTGCTGCACGGAGGCGCCATTCGCCTGCCGCTGCCAGCCGACGAAGGGCGAGCCGTCATATTCGATGGTCAGCGCATAGCGGTAGGCAGCGCGCCCTTCGCCCTCCCCTTCAGGGGGAGGTGGGGGGACGGCCTCGAATGTGGTCGCCATCGTTATGTCGCCAAAGTCATGCCGGGGGCGAGTGGGCGGCCGCGCAAAAAATCGGCGATTCCCATGGGCGCCTTGCCGCCGCGCTGCACCTCGACGAGCCTGAGCGCTCCCTCGCCGCAGGCGACGAGGCCCTTGTCGTCGAGCGCCGCGCCGGGCGCGCCTTCGCCTTTCTCGAGCCTCGTGCGCAGCACTTTCACGCGCTCGCGCCCATGGCCGAGATCGCTCTCGAAAAAGGCGCCGGGAAAGGGCGAGAGGCCGCGCACGAGATCGTGAATCTCGCGCGCCGGGCGCCGCCAATCGATGCGGCTCTCGCTCTTGTCGATCTTCTGCGCATAGGTGACGCCCGCCTCCGCCTGCGGCGTGAAGGCGAGCGCGCCGGCCGCAAGATCGCGTAGCGATTTCGTCATCAGCTCGGCGCCCGCGGCGGCGAGCGCGTCGTGCAGCTCGCCTGTCGTCATATCCTCGCCGATCGCAACGCGCGCGGTCGCGGCGACGGGGCCGGTGTCGAGCCCGGCCTCCATTTTCATCACCATCACGCCGGTCTCGGCGTCGCCGGCCATGACGGCGCGCTGGATCGGCGCCGCGCCGCGCCAGCGCGGCAGCAGCGAGCCATGCAGATTGAGGCAGCCGAAACGCGGCGCGTCCAACGCAGCCTGCGGCAGAATGAGCCCATAGGCCGCGACCACCGCCACATCGGCGCCGAGCTCGGCGAAAGCGCGGATCGTCTCCTCGCTCTTGAAGCTCTTGGGCGTGAAGACGGGGATCGACAGTTTCTCGGCCAGTCGATGCACGGGCGAGAGCTTCAGCTCCATGCCGCGGCCGGCCGGCGCCGGCGCGCGCGTGTAGACCGCCACGACCTCGTGACCCTCAGCGACGATTTTCTCGAGCAGCGGCGCGGCGAAATCGGGCGTGCCCATGAAGACGACGCGCATGCTTTCGATCACGCCTCGACCTTATCCGCGACGGGGGCGGCCGGGGCGGCGCGGGCGGCGGCCTTGGCGAATTTCTTCACCACGCGGTCGCGCTTCAGCCGCGAGAGATGGTCGATGAACAGCCCGCCCTCGAGATGGTCGATCTCGTGCTGGAGCACAGTGGCGAGCAATCCGTCGGCCTCGATCTCCTGCGTGGCGCCGGTGCGGTCGAGATAGCGCACGCGCACGCGCGCCGGGCGCTGCACATCCTCGAAATAATCGGGAACGGAGAGACAGCCCTCCTGATAGACGAAGAGCTCCTCGGAGACCCAGACGATCTGAGGATTGATGACGAACAACGGATTCTTCGGCTCGTCGCCGCGCGTGGCGTCGGCGACGACGATGCGCTTGGGAACCGCGATCTGGATCGCCGCGAGGCCGACGCCGGGGGCCTCGTACATGGTCTCGAGCATATCGTCGAGGAGCTGCTGGAGCTCGCCGTCGAAGGTCGTGACGGGCTCGGAGACGAGCCGCAGCCGCGGGTCGGGCAGGGTGATGATGGGACGAATGGCCATTTGCTTGCTTTCGCGCCTGGACTTTCTGGCGGTCTCGACCGTCGAGATAGGGATGCGCCCGGTCTCCGTCAAATGGACGCCGGCGCGGCTTTAGCGCAGATTATATTCCGCTTCCGCGCGCAATGTAAGAGATCGGGAGCCGCGACAGGACGGTCTGCCGAAGCTTTCCGCACCCCGGGGAGGGCCCATGCTTCCTCGCAGGCGGGGCTGTGCGCCGGCGCACTTTCGCGCGTCGTGAAAGCCGGCTACGACTTCGGCCGTCCGCCGCTGGCGCGCGACGCGAAAAATCGTGGAGCCCGATCATGACCGCTCTCATCTCTCTCGGCGTATTGGTTCTCGCCGTCCTCTGGCTCGTCGGCTCCTACAATGGCCTGGTGACGCTACGGCAGCGCTGCCGCCAGGCGTTCTCGGACATAGATGTCCAGCTCAAGCAGCGCCATGACCTCATTCCCAATCTGGTGGAGACGGTGAAGGGCTACGCCGCCCATGAGCGCGGCACGCTCGAGGACGTCGTCGCCGCCCGCAACAAAGCTGTGGCCGCGCAGGGCCCGCAGGCGCAGGGCGCCGCCGAGAGCGCGCTCAATGGCGTGCTCGGCCGGCTGTTCGCCCTCGCCGAGAATTATCCGGATTTGAAGGCTAATCAGAACTTCCAGCAGCTGCAGAGCGAGCTCTCCGACGTGGAGAACAAGATCGCGGCGTCGCGGCGCTTCTTCAACAACGCCTCGGCCGAATACAACGCCGCCCGCGAGAGCGTTCCCGCCGCCTTTTATGCGGCGTCTTTCGGCTTCTCGCCGCAGGAGTTCTTCAATCTCGAGGAGGGCGAGCGCAAAGCCGTCCAGGAGACTCCCAAGGTGCAGTTCTAAAAAGGGAAGTTTCCCCCTTCTCCCCTCGCGGGAGAAGGTGGCCCCGCGCAGCGGGGTCGGATGAGGGGGCGCCGCGATGACAATCCCCAAAGAGTTGATGCTGCGCCTCGCCCGCGAGCAGCGCGCCACTGCGGTAAACGCCGAGGCGATGATGTGGCGGGCCCTGCGTGGACGCCGTCTCGGCGGTTTCAAATTCCGCCGACAGGTTCCGATCGGTCGCTACATCGCCGATTTTGTTTGTTTCGAAGCGAGGCTGATCGTGGAGATCGATGGGCCGTCCCACGACGCCGATTTGCAGCAGAAGCGGGATGCCTCCCGCGATCAATGGCTCGAGCAGCAAGGCTTCCGCATCATGCGCCTCTCGAATGATCTCGTGATCGGCTCGCCTGAATTGGCGACGCAGCGCGTCGCGCGAGCGTTGCGAGATTGCGCGGCTTCCCCTCATCCGGTCGGCTCCGCCGACCACCTTCTCCCGCAAGAGGAGAAGGGAGAATAGCCCCATGTTTCACGCCTATGGCCTCTACACCCATATTCAGGCGAACCGGCTGCGCTCGCTGCTGCTGCTCGCGGGCTTCGTCGTCCTGCTGCTGGCGCTGATGTTCGCTGTCGCGCTTCTCTATGAGGCGTCGCAGGATGGAACGCTGCCGCAGATCATGGCGCGCGCGCTGCGTGATCTCGAGCATGGCTGGCCGATCGCCTTTGGCGCGGCCGGGCTGTGGTTCGTGATCGCCTATTTCTTCCATCAAAAGCTTATCGACGCCGCCACCGGCGCCGGCGACGTGACGCGCGAGGACGCGCCGCGCCTCTATAATCTCCTCGAGAATCTTTGCATCTCGCGCGGCATTCCCATGCCCTCGCTGAAGATCATCGAGGATGGCGCGCTCAACGCCTATGCCTCCGGCGTGAGGGAAGGCCATTACGCCGTCACCGTCACGCGCGGTCTCATGGAGACGCTGGACGACGCAGAGATCGAGGCCGTGCTCGGCCATGAGCTGACCCACATCCGTAATCGCGACGTTCAGCTCATGGTGGTCGCCGCCATTTTCGTGGGGATTTTCGCTTTCGTCGGCGATCTCGTGTTCCGCAATTGGGGCGGCTTTCGCTTTTCGTCCAAGCGCGCGACCGAGGAGGGGCGCGATCGTGGCGTGGCGAGCGGCGCGGGCCTCGCCATCGTCATCGCTCTCGCGATCATCGCGCTGAGCTGGGGGCTCTCTGTGCTGATCCGCTTCGCTATCTCGCGCTCGCGCGAGCTTCTCGCCGACGCCGGCTCGGTGGAGCTCACCAAAAATCCCGACGCGATGATCTCGGCGCTGCGCAAGATCGAGACGTATGCGACGATGCCGGACATGCCTTCGCGCATGGGCGCCTTTTTCATCGAGAGCCCGGCGCGCAAGGCGCGTGCGCTATTCTCGACGCATCCTTCCGTCGATGATCGCGTCGCCGCGCTGGTGCGCTATGCGGGCGGCCGCGACATGCCGAAGCTGGAGCCGCCGCCGGCACCGATCGAGGACCATGGGCCGTGGGAGGCCGCGCCGGCTCCGACGCAAGCGCCCGGCTTTCTGCCGAGCGACGGCCGCAGCCCGCTCGATCCGCCCTCGCATGGGCCGTGGGGTTAGCCTGTCGCGTAGCGGGCGAAAAACTCGCTCGCCTCGCGCAGCGATCGGCGCGCCTCGGGCATGAAGGCGGCGCCCAATTGCCAGCCATGCGGCACGACTGGGAAAATCGTCAATTCGACGGCTGTTCCCGCCGCCATGGCGCGCTCCGCGAGGCGGCGCGAATCGTCGAGCAGCAGCTCATCCTCGCCCACATGGATCAGAAGCGGCGGCAGGCCGGAGAGATCGCCGAGCAGCGGCGAGGCCTCGGGATCGCGAACGCTCGCCTCGCCGAGATATTGCCGCGCGGCGAGCCGCAGCGCGCGCCGCGTGAAGATCGGGTCCTTCCCCTCATTGGCGCGCGCCGAGGCGCCGCTGGCGGAAAGATCGGTCCAGGGCGAGAATAGCGCCGCGGCGCGCGGGAGCGGCAGGCCGCGCGCGCGCAGCCGCAGCATCAGCGACAGGGCGAGGCCGCCGCCGGCCGAATCTCCGGCGATCACCAGCGGCCTGCGCGCGGCGAGACCTTCATAGGCGGCCGCAACATCGTCGAGCGCGGCGGGAAATCGGTGTTCCGGCGCCAGCCGATAGGCGGGGGTGAAAACGTCGAAGCCGGCCTTTGCGAAATAGCGCGCGGTCGAACGGTAGAGGCGCGGCGCGCCGGCCATGAAGGCGCCGCCATGCAGATAGAGCAGCGTCGCTTCGGCCGATCGCGCCCTGATCCACTCGCCGGGAATCTCGGGGTCGGCCTCGGCGGCGCCGGCCGGCGGCCAGGGCCAGCGCAGATTCAGCGCCCGCGCCGCCGCCTCGGCGCCCGCCTCGCCATTGACGCGCGGGCGCACATAGCGGCGCAGGGAGGCGCGCGAAAGACGCGCCGAAAGGCTCGCCATGGCGCCCTATTTCGCAGCCGCTGGAGGAAGGGGCGTCGCCGGCTTTTCCGCCGACGGGATCGTCGCCGCGAGCAGCGCGTCGAGCTTGTCGTCGATGAGACCGGAGGCCTTGGCGCGGCTGTTCCAGAGCATGGCCTCGGAATGATTCTTCTCGACGCCGAGCCCTTCGGCCAGCAGTCGCGCCAGCCGGTTCTGCGCCACGACATTGCCGGCCGCGGCCGCCCGCCTGAGCAGCTCGACCGCATGGGTCCGGTCGCGGGCGACGCCGGCGCCGTTGAACTCCATAATGGCGAATTCGACCATGGCCGCCGTATGGCCGGCCTCGGCGGCCTTGCGGAGCCATTTCGCCGCCTCGGCCGGATCGGCGGCGACGCCGCGGCCGTTCTTGTAGAGCAGCGCCAGCGCATAGGCGGCGTCGGAATTCTCGAGCGTCGCGGCGCGCCGGAAATAGGCGATGGCCCGGGCGAAATCGGGCTCCGTGCCGTCATTCTCGAGCGCCGCCTCGCCGAGCAGCTCGAGCGCCGCCGGATGCTCCTGCGCCTTCTCGAGATAGGCGCGGGCGAGCGCGTGATCCTTCAGCGTGTCGCGGCCGGTGAGCGCCGCCGCGCCGAAGAAATAGGCCGCGTCCCGGCCGCCGGCGTCGGCGGCGCGGCGGAACCATTGCATCGCCTTGGCCCGGTCGGGCGCGACGCCCTGCCCGTCGAGATAGAGCCGGCCGATCAAGGTCAGAGCGGCGGCGTCCTTCGGGTTGGAGGCGAGGCGCTTCTCGGCCTCGCCTCTGGCGGCGACATAATCGCCGCGCTGATAGGCGCCGAAGGCGAGATCGGCCGCCGGCGCTGTCGGCTCGGCGGCGACGGCCGCGCCGGCGAGCAGGCAGAGCGCGAGCGCGAGGCGAAGCCGCGTCGTCATCGCGCCGCCTCCGCCGCGAGCCGCGCGGCGTCGCGAACGGCCTCCGCGGGGCCGCGCGGATCGTCCCAGACCGCCTCGGCCAGAAGGACGAATTCGGCGCCCGCCGCCGAGAGCGGGCCGATTTCCGCGAGGCTGCGCGCTAAGGCGACGCATGGCGTGTTGAAAATCTCCGCCCACCAGGCGACGCGCTCCGCGGTCCAATCGAGCGTAAGCGGCTCACCCTCTTCGCCGATATCGCCGAAGAGGAGATAATCCGCGCCCGCCTCGCCGGCGCGCATCGCCTCGTCGCGCGTGGCGAGGCCGCCGACGCCGACGATGAAATCCGGCGAAAGCCGTTTTATCGCCGCGGCGAGGCGCTTGTCGTCGAAGGCGAGATGCAGCCCGTCCGCGCCGCAGCGCGAGACGAGCTCCGGCTCGCCCTCGATCAGCAGAGCGACGCCGGCGGGCTGGGCTATGCCGGCGACGGCGCGGATGGCGCGCTCGGTCGCCTGCGGCGGCATAGTCTCGAGGCGCAACAGCAGGCTGGCGACCTCGGCGGCCGCGAGCGCGGCCGCGAGGCGCGGCAGAAAGTCCTCCACCTCGGCGAGGCGCGGCGTCGCGAGATAGAGGCGGGCGAAATCTTCGGGCGGATCTTCCGACATGGGCTCTTCTTCTACGATTCGGCGGCGGCCGATTCAATTCGGCGCGAATCCGCGCCGTTGTATGGCGCCGCGAAGCGGATTATGCGACTGCGCAGGCGGAACGGCATGAGCGGCGGAATTGCATGAGCGGCGGAACGACATGAGCGGCCCTCGCATATTGATCGTCGACGACGAGCCGCAAATGCTGCGCGTGCTGCGGCCGGCGCTGGCGGCGAGCGGCTATGAGACGCTGGAGGCCGCGACCGGACGCGAGGCGCTGAAGGCGATCGCCGCCCGAGCGCCGGACGCGGTTCTGCTCGATCTCGGCCTGCCGGATATGGACGGCAAGGAGGTTCTCCGCCAGGCGCGCGCCTTCTCGCAGGCGCCGATCATCATTCTCTCGGCGCGCGAGCGCGAGGCCGAGAAGATCGCCGCGCTCGACGCCGGCGCCGACGACTATGTGGAAAAACCCTTTTCGATCGGGGAATTGCTGGCGCGGCTGCGCGCGGCGCTCCGCCATGGGGCGCGGACCGCGGCCGAGGCGAGCGAGATAGAGAGCGGCGGGCTGCGCGTCGATCTTGCGCGGCGGCTGGTGACGAAGAAGGGCGTGGCCGTGAAGCTGACGCCCAAGGAATATGAGCTCTTGGCGACGCTCGCGCGTCACGCGGATCGTCTGCTCACCCATCGCCAGATTCTGACGGCGGTCTGGGGGCCGGCGCATGGCGAGGACACGCAATATTTGCGGGTCTTCATCGGCCAGCTGCGCGGCAAGATCGAGGAGGACGCCTCGGCGCCCGCGATCATTCTGACGGAGCCTGGGGTCGGCTATCGTTTCGTGCGGCTGTGACGGCGTGCGCTCAGCGCGCCTTGTGGCAGACGATCCGAATCGCCTGTCCCTTGGCGAGACCCTCGCTGGACTCGACCGGGACGAAGCGGCAGCGGTCCTGCGCATGTTCGGCGACGGCGAAAACGGCCGGCTCGGCGACAGGCGCGGCGCTGCGCGACAGCAAGGCCTTGCCGCCCGCGAGAGCGACGGTCGCGCCCAGAATGACGAAGGCGATCTTGACCGCGGAAGCGGTCTCGACGGGGCGCGAGGCGAATTCGGAAACGGCGAATGTCATTGGTCTCTTCCTTTGAAGCTCGTGTCGTGGGCGTCGCGCCCTCTCGAATGATGCGAGTCTTAAGGGAGGGCCGCCCTTGCGTTTGTGCGCGAGGGCACAGAGGGAGCCGGCGGATCAATAGGCCTTGCGGCAGACCCAGCGGGTGACCTGGCCGCGCACGCCGTAACCCTCGTCGATCTCGACGTCGACGCGGCGGCAGACGCTCTGCGCGGCTTCGGCGCCGGCGAAAGTCGCGGGCTCGGCGACGGCGACGACGGCCTCTGTCGGGGCGAGGGGGGCGGCGACGCTCTGCGCCGTGAATCCCGTGGCCATGACGGCCTTGGCGCCGGCGAGCGCGACAGTCGCGCCGAGAATGACGAAGGCGATCTTCAGAGCGGAAGTGGTCTGAACGGGACGCGAAGCGAATTCCGAAACGGCGAATGTCATTGTCTCTACTCCCCCAGCGTCGCGGGCTTCGCGCCCGGCGAACGATGCTGTTTTTAGGGGAGCGACGTGCGCGTGTTTGTGCTTAGGCGCACAGGGGAGGAGGCGCTTCATCGAGGGTTCGCGTAACATTTTGCCGCCCCCTCTCCCGCGCGAGCGGGGGAGGGTGAGGGAGGGGGCAGCTTACCCACCGACCACAGTGGTGATCACCTGTCCTTCGCGGGCCAGCGTGATCTTCCAATAATAATGGCGGTTGACCGTCGCTCGCTCGAGGTCGCGCGTCGTGGCGATCTTCTCGTCATTCACCGCGAGGATCACATCGCCCTTGTGCAGATTGAGCTGCGCGGCGACCGATTCGAGGTCGATCTCCGCCACGACGACGCCATTGACCGCGCCTTGCACGGAGAATTCCTCGAGCACGGCGGGCGAAATATTGACGACTGTGGCGCCGGCGAAAGGCGAGGGGCCTTTCACTTTCACCGCGTCGCGCGCCGGCGTTTCCGGAGCGGCCGAGAGCTTCAAAGGCACGGCGATCGTCTTGCCGGAGCGCAGCACGCCGAGCGTCGCCTGACCGCCGAGCGGCCTGGTGGCGAGGCGATAGCCGACCGCTTCCGGATCGTCGGCCGATTGGCCGTCGACGGTGACGATCACGTCGCCGCGTTTCAGCCCCGCCTCGAGCGCCGGGCCCTTGGGATAGAGATCGGCGATGAGCGCGCCGGCCGGGCGCTCGAGCCCCAGGCCGTCGGAAATCTCTTTGGAGAGGTTCTGCAGCGTCGCGCCGAGCCAGGGACGTTTGACCTGCTTGCCGCCGCCCTTGGCCGCCGCCACGACGATCTTGACCATATTCACGGGGATCGCGAAGCCGATGCCGACCGAGCCGCCCGATTTGGAGAAGATCGCCGAATTGATGCCGACGACGCGCCCGGTCATATCCACGAGCGGCCCGCCGGAATTGCCGGGATTGATGGAGGCGTCGGTCTGGATGAAGAAGCCGTAATCGGAAATGCCGACCTGCGTGCGCGCCAGCGCCGAGACGATGCCCTGCGTCACCGTCTGCCCGACGCCGAAGGGATTGCCGATGGCCAGCGCGAGATCGCCGACCTCGAGCGCGTCGGAATCGCCGAGCTCCATCGTCGGATAATTGGCGGGCTCGGTCAGCTTCAGAACGGCGAGATCGGTGCGCGGATCGCGCAGCAGGATTTTCGCCGGTATCTCGCGCTTGTCCGCGAGCGAGACCTTCACATCGGTCATGCCCTCGATGACGTGATTATTGGTCACGACGAGGCCGCTCGGATCGACGATGACGCCGGAGCCCAGCGATTGCGCCGTGGGCCCGCGTGGGCCGCCGCCGCCCTCGCCGAAGAAGCGGCGGAAGATCGGATCGTCGAAGAAGGGATTGACCGGCCGTTGCTCGACGCGCGTCGCGAAGACATTGACCACGGCCGGCGTCGCCTTTTTGACGATTGGCGCGAAGGACAAGACGACATCGGCGCGCGATTGCGGCAGCGCCCGCTCGGCCGGGGGCGCGAGCGCGACCTGCGCGCGCGCGGCGGGCGCGGCGACGCCGAGCGCGAGAAGTGTGAGAGCCGCAATGAAATGGCGCCGAAGAAAAACCATCGATCATCCTCTCGGGGTGAGATTCGTTCCGGCATATTAGCCCGAAAAGCGACAGACTCGTGGAATTCGCATGATCGCGTAGGGGCGGACGAGGGGGCTGGCGCAGGACGCCGCCGGACGCACGAGATACTTGTGTATCTATAACTTCTCTATTACCGATCGAGTCCCGGTCGGGTCGGCCGGCGGATGAGTTCATTTGTTCTTTGTGCGGAGCCGAAGCGGCGAAAGGCTCACAAATGACGAAAAGCGTGGCGAAATTCATTCTGGAGACGGCCGGCGCGCGACTCGTGGGCCGCACATTCGCGGCAGGGGCGGTCGGGGCGGTCGGCGCGCTGTTCCAGGCCGGGGCGCCGCTGGCGCTCGGTCGCGCGGTCGATCTGTTCGGCCACGGCGACGCCAATGGCGCGACGATCGCGGTCTTCGTTTATGTCGGGCTGCTCGGCGCGGCGCGGCTGGCGCCGGCGATCGCGACGCCCTTCACAATGGCGGTCGAGCGCCGCCTCGTCCATGCGATCTCTCACAAGGTCTATGCACATGCGCTCGATTTGCCCTATGCCTATCATCTGACGCGCAGGACCGGCGAGCTTGGCCGCACGATCTCGGAAGGCGTCAACGCCTGCCGACATCTGCTCTCCATGGTCTTGGGCCTTCTGCCTATGGCTGTCGAGATCATCACGGCGGCAGGCGTCCTGCTGCATCTTTTCGACGCCGCCATGCTCGCCGCCTATTCGGCTTTCGTCGCGGTCTATGGCGTGACTTTCGCCCTGTCGATGAAAGGGCACAGGGAAACGGCGCGCCGGGCGTTCGAGCAGGATGGCAAGGCGTCCAACCTCTTCGTCGAAAGCCTGCTGAATTTCGAGAGCGTGAAGGCCTTTGTCGCCGAACGGGCGGTGATGACGCGGCTCGGCGAATTATTCGGCGAGGCGGAGCGGATATGGCTGCGTCATTTCTCGCAAGCCGCGAGAAATCAGATCGCATTGACGATCGTCTTCACCCTGTCCTTCGGCGCCATTTTCGGGCTCGCCGTGCTCCGGCTGCGGGATGGCGGTCAGGCGAGCGATCTGCTGATCGTCGCGCTCTATCTCGCCCAAGTCGTCCGGCCGATCGAGCATTTCACCGCCGTCTGGCGCGAGCTCATCCGCAGCAGCGCGCAGGTCGAGCGCATGCTGGCCATTCTGTCGGAGAAGACCGAGACGCAGCTCGCGGGCGATGGCGCGGACCTTCCCGGCGAAGGGCCGCTGTCGTTGCGCGTCGAAGGCCTGTGGCATTCGCATCATCCGGATCATCCCACGCTGCGTGATGTGAGCTTCACATTGCCTCGCGGGGGGACGCTCGCCGTCGTCGGTCCGAGCGGCGGCGGCAAATCGACGCTCGTGCGGCTGCTTTTTCGCTTCCACGAGCCGGAACGCGGCGCGATCTTCGTCGACGGCGTCGCGATCGAGGCGCTCGACCTTCGCGCGCTGCGCGGCGTCCTCGCGCTGGTGCCGCAGGATTGCGTGCTGTTCAACGAGACGCTCATCGACAATATCCGCTTCGCGCGGCCGGAGGCGACGCGCGCGGAGATCGACGAGGCGATGCGCGCCGCGGGGCTGGACGAGGTCGTCGCGCGCCTTCCGCAGGGCGAGGCGACGATCGTCGGCGAGCGCGGCCTGCGACTCTCGGGCGGCGAGAAACAGCGCGTCGCCATCGCCCGCGCATTGTTGAAGCGTCCGCGTCTCCTCGTCCTCGACGAGGCGACCTCTTCGCTCGACACGCGCACGGAACGCCTCATTCAGGAGCGGATCGCGAGCGTCTCGGCGGGCGTGACCCGCTTCATCGTGGCGCATCGCCTGTCGACCGTCGTCGACGCGGACGAGATCATCGTGCTCGAGGACGGGGCGATCGTCGAGCGCGGCGCGCATGACGCTCTGCTCGCCGCGGATGGCTGCTATGCGCAAATGTGGGCCGCGCAGCGGCGCGAGGACGCCGAGGTCGCCGAGGTCGCCCTGGAGCCGGAGCCGGCCTGACGCGATCTGCGATTATCGAGCGTGCGCCAGATAGATGATGTGGCGGGGGTCGCCTTCGGCGCCGCGCGCGGCGACCTCTTCCGAGCGGAAGGAGAAGCGCGTCTCCTCGAGACGCTCCTCGAAGCGCGGCGAAGGGTCGGCCGACCAGACGGCGAGCACGCCCGCGGCGCCGAGCGCGCGCCGCATCTTGCGCAGGCCGCGCTCGGAGAAGAGCGCGGAATTAATGGCGCAGAGCACGGCCTCCGGCCCATTGTCTATGTCGAGGAGGATGACGTCATAGGCTCCCTCGGAGGCCTCCATCACAGCGGCGACATCGGCCTCGCGCAGCTCGACGCGGGAGTCCTCGAGCGGCCGGCCGGCGAGCGGCGCGAGCGGGCCCCGGTTCCAGGCGATGATCTCGGGCAGCAACTCCGCGACGGTGACGCGCGCGTCTTTCGGCGCAACGTCCAGCGCGGCGCGAAGGGTGAAGCCCATGCCGAGGCCGCCGATCAATATGCGCGGCGCCGCGGCGCTCGTCTGCGCGAGGGCGAGCCGCGCCAGCGCCTCCTCGGAGCGATGGGCGCGATTGGACATGAGATCATAGCCGTTGCAGCGGATTTCGAAGATTCCGCCGCGATGGCGCAGTAGCAGCTCGTCGCCGGCGGCGGTGCGCGCGCGGGCGAGCTCCACCCAGGGCTCGACGATCACGTCGCCGCATCCGGCGGACGGCCGACGCGGCCGAGATGGGTGTCGCCGAAGGCGGTTCCATATTTCAGGCCGAAGCCGAGCATTCGGTCGAAGCCGATATGCGAAAGATGGATGAGCGCGATGGAGATCATCAGCCCTTGGCCGAGATAGACCCCGGCGCCGAGCACGGCGAAGGGGATGATCGTCGTATGAGCGGTATTATAGGCGATCGCGCCGATGCGCGGGCCGGCGAGATAGAAGGCCATCGACAGATCGGGGAAGAGGAAGAGCCAGGCCAAGAGGCGCCAATCCGCGCCGAGGCCGAAATAAGCGAAAAGGGCGGCCGCCGTCAGCGCCGCCCCCTCGAGCCTCAATAGGATTTTCGGCCAACCGAGAACGCTTCCGCTCGCGGGGCCGGAGAGCATCGGCTTACGCCGCCTCTTCCGCCGCTGTCTGGACGGGGCCCGAATCCTGGCCCTTGGCGTCCACGTCGCGGTCGACGAATTCGATGACGGCGAGCGGGGCGTTGTCGCCATAGCGGAAGCCCGCCTTCAGCACGCGCGTGTAGCCGCCATTGCGCTCCTTATAGCGCGGGCCGAGCACGTCGAAGAGCTTTCTGACGAGATCGACGTCTCTCAGGCGGGAGATGGCCTGACGGCGCGCATGCAGATCGCCGCGCTTGCCGAGCGTCACCAGCTTCTCGACCACAGGGCGAAGATCCTTCGCCTTGGGGAGGGTGGTGACGATCTGCTCATGCTTGATGAGCGCCTGGGCGAGATTGGCGAACATCGCTTTGCGATGCTCGTGGGTGCGGCCGAAGCGGCGCTTCTTGTTACGATGATACATTGTGGCGGTCTCCGTTTTTCTGCGGCCGCCGTGCCAAGGAACGGCCGTCTCTGCTCATGCTCTCTCGATTTTGGGAGAGAGACTGGTGAGTGCCCTCATCCGCCGCGCATTCGCGCGGCTCCTTCTCCCGCGAGCGGGAGAAGGAGAGTGGCGCCTCAATAATGCTCTTCGAATCTCTTGGCGAGATCGTCGATGTTCTCCGGCGGCCAGCCGGGCACTTCCATGCCGAGGTGCAGGCCCATTTGCGCCAGCACTTCCTTGATCTCGTTCAAGGACTTGCGGCCGAAGTTCGGCGTGCGGAGCATCTCCGCCTCCGACTTCTGGATGAGGTCGCCGATGTAGACGATATTGTCGTTCTTCAGGCAGTTGGCCGAGCGCACCGAGAGCTCGAGCTCGTCCACCTTCTTCAGCAGCGCCGGGTTGAAGGCGAGCTGCGGGATCGACGGAGCCGCCTCCTCGCGGCGCGGCTCCTCGAAATTCACGAAGACCGAGAGTTGGTCTTGCAGAATGCGCGCCGCATAGGCGAGCGAATCCTCCGGCGAGATCGCGCCATTGGTCTCGATCGTCAGCGTCAGCTTGTCCTTGTCGAGCTCCTGGCCCTCGCGGGTGTTCTCGACGCGATAGCTCACCTTCTTGACCGGGGAGTAGAGGCTGTCGATCGGGATGAGGCCGATCGGCGCGTCCTCGGCGCGGTTGCGGTCGGCCGGGACATAGCCCTTGCCGGTCGCGATGGTGAATTCGACGCGGAACTCGGCGCCCTCGTCCAGCGTGCAGATGACGAGATCGGGATTGAGGATCTGCAGATCGCCGGAAGTCTGGATGTCGCCCGCCGTGACGGGACCCGGACCCAGCTTCTTCAGCGTCAGCCGCTTCACGCCCTCGCCGGCGTATTTGATCGCGATGTCCTTGATGTTGAGGACGATGTCGGTCACGTCCTCACGCACGCCGGGGATCGACGAGAATTCGTGCAGCACGCCGTCGATGTGGATGGAGGTGATCGCCGCGCCCTGCAGGGAGGAGAGCAGGATGCGACGCAGCGCATTGCCGAGCGTCAGGCCGAAGCCGCGCTCGAGCGGCGAAGCCACGGCGACGGCGATGCGGCGCGGATCGTCGCCCGCCGTCACCTCGAGCTTGCTGGGCTTGATGAGTTCCTGCCAGTTCTTCTGGATGCTCACTGTGGCGCCTTTCCTTCAGCTCTCGGCCGGGTTCCGCGCCGCCCGGCGCGAGACCCCGTCGCAATTCGTCCCGATGAAATAGGTCTCGTCAGACGCGGCGGCGCTTGCGCGGGCGGCAGCCATTGTGCGGAATGGGCGTCACGTCGCGAATCGAGGTCACGGTGAAGCCCGCAGCCTGCAGCGCGCGCAGCGCCGATTCTCGGCCGGAGCCCGGCCCGGAGACCTCGACCTCGAGGGTTCGCACGCCATGCTCGCCCGCCTTGCGGGCCGCGTCCTCGGCGGCCATCTGCGCGGCGTAGGGCGTCGATTTGCGCGAGCCTTTGAAGCCCATCGTGCCCGCCGACGACCAGGACACGGTGTTGCCCTGCGCGTCGGTGATGGTGATCATCGTGTTGTTGAACGTCGAATTCACATGCGCGACGCCGGAAACGATGTTCTTGCGCTCCCTGCGGCGAACGCGGGTGGTCTCTTTGGCCATTGTCTCTTTCTCGTCCTTCGGACGCGCCCGTAATGCCGGGCGCTAGGGCTCGATGAGGGTGGAAGCGCTCGTCGCTCCCTGCCCAGGTGATCGTCGCGAAGAGCTTCGCGACACGTAAGCCGAAGCTTACTTCTTCTTGCCGGCGATCGGCTTCGCCTTGCCCTTGCGGGTGCGGGCGTTGGTGTGGGTGCGCTGGCCGTGGACGGGAAGCTGGCGGCGATGGCGCAGGCCGCGATAGCAGCCGAGGTCCATCAGGCGCTTGATGTTGATCGCCACCTCGCGGCGAAGGTCGCCTTCGACCAGATAGTCGCGGTCGATCGTCTCGCGGATCTGCAGCACTTCGGCGTCGGTCAGCTGGGCGACTCGGCGCTCCGGCGGGATGTTCACCTTCTCCACGATCTCCTGAGCGTTCTTCGCTCCGATTCCGTGGATATATTGCAGGGCGATCACGACGCGCTTGTTGGTCGGAATGTTGACGCCGGCTATACGGGCCATCTTCTCGTCTCTCCATTTGGGGCGAACGAGCGTTCGCCGCTGCTTACGCCCGCGTCCGGTGGAGGCCGGCCCATGCGGGCTTTTTATACGACGACGGCTCCGTTCCCGCTGAGGAACGGAGCGCGTTGCCGAAGTGGTGAAGTTGGGGTTCCTAGGCGAAAGCCGTCGACCCGTCAAGGCGCCCATGCCGGCGGTCGATCACTTTTCCTCGCTATATTCCTCGAGCTCCAGCCACATCGCGTTGATGACGCCGAAAGCGCAGGCGAGGCCGACGCCGAGAATCCAGGAAAAATACCACATGCCGGTCTCCTTCGCTCGATAGGGGAAATTGCGCGCTCGATAAGGGAAATTGCGGTCAGTAGGGAAAATTGTCCTTGTCGGCGACGCCGGTCTCCGTCACGGGCCCGCGCAGCACATTGTAGACCCAGGCCGTATAGGCGAGCACGATGGGCAGGAAGACGATGACCGCCGCCAGCATCAACGTCAATGTGCGCTGGCTCGAGGAGGCGTCCCAAAGTGTGAGGCTGTGATTGGGATCGGCCGAGGAGGGCAGCAGGAAGGGAAACAGCGTGAAGCCCGCCGTGGCGACGACGCCGGCCGTCGCGAGGCTGGAGCCGATGAAAGCGACGAGGGGCGCCGAGAAGGCGAGGGCCAGCACGGCGACCAGAACGCCGAAATAGGCGGCGGCGGGCGCGGCCAGCGTCCAGGGCCGCGCCTCATAGGCCGCCCGCCAGGCGCCCGCCTCGCGCGCGACGGTCTTGGCCAGGGGATTGGACGGGCCGGCGGGATCGACCGCGCTGGTCAGCACATAGCCGTCGATATTCTCCGATCCCCAATAGCCCGCATAGGTGAAGGCGGCGAGAAGCACGATGGCCGCCAGCCAGCCCGCGAGCTTGGCGCGAAAGGCGACTGGGCCCTCCGTCTTGCCGGCGAGCCAGGTCGCTCCCTGCAGCGTGATCATGGCGAGGCTGACGACGCCGACGAGCAGAGCGAAGGGGCTGAGCAGGCCGAAGAGATTGCCCTCATAGACGACGTCGAGCCGATCGTCGAAGCGGAAGGGCGCCCCGAGCAGCACATTGCCGAAGGCGACGCCGAAGAGGAGCGCGGGGACGAGTCCGGAGACGAAGAAAATCCAGTCCCAGGCGCGCCGCCAGTCGAGCGCCTCGAGCTTGCTGCGATAGGTGATCGCGACCGGCCGCAGAATGAGGCCGAGCAGCACGAGGAACATCGCCAGATAGAAGCCGGAGAAGGAGACGGCGTAGAGAGCCGGAAAAGCGGCGAAGATCGCGCCGCCGCCGAGGATCAGCCAGACCTGATTGCCTTCCCACACCGGGCCGATGGCGTTGAGCGTCTGCCGGCGCTCGGCGTCGTTGCGGGCGACGAAGGGATGCAGCACCGCTGCGCCGAGATCGAAGCCGTCCAATATCGCAAATCCGATGAGCAGCGTTCCGAGCAGGGCCCACCAGACGAGCCGCAATATGCCGTAGTCGATCATGTCGGGTATCTCCTCGATGAGGAAGACGATCAGAAACTTGCGCGCCCCACCTCCCCCTCGAGGGGGAGGTCGACCGCCGAAGGCGGGCGGGAGGGGGTGACATCCCCAGTCTCGGGGGATCACCCACCCCGGCCTGCTTTGCAGGCCGACCCTCCCCCTGAAGGGGAGGGTGGAAGCGCGTCACGCGATTTGGAACGGCCGTTCCGGCGCCTCGCGCGGGAAGGTTTCGATCTCCGGGCCGAGCCGGACATATTTGACGATGAGCCAGACGTCGACGATCGCCAGCGCGCTGTAGAACAGCACGAATCCGCCGAGGCTGAGCAGAACGTTATAGGCCGGCACATTGGAGGCGCCGAGGAAGGTCGGCAGCACGCTGTCGATGATCCAGGGCTGGCGGCCGTATTCGGCGACGATCCAGCCGAGCTCGGCCGCGATCCAGGGCAGCGGCAGGCTGTAGAAGGCGAGCTTCAGCAGCCAGGGATTTTCCCTGAGGCGCCGTCGGCTGGCGACGAAGAAGGCCGCGCCGAACAGGAAGATGAAATAAAAGCCCAGCGCCACCATGATGCGGAACGCCCAGAACAGCACCGGCACATTGGGGATGGTGGTGAGCGCCGCCTCATGGACCTGCTGGTCGGTGGCGTTTTCTATGTCGGGCCTGAACCGCTTCAAGAGCAGCGAATGGCCGAGATCGCGAAAGGCGGGCTCGAGCTCCGCGGGGATGGGCGCATTCGGCCCGTCGGGACGCGCGGCCAGCCATTCATAGGCGGGCATGCCGGCGCGGATTCGTGTCTCCGATTTTTCGACCAGCGATTTTATGCCCTCGACCGGCGTGTCGAGCGAGCGCGTCGCGATGAGGCCGAGGACGAAAGGAACCTCGAGCTTGAAATGCGTCGTCTGCTCCTTCACGTCCGGAATTCCGAAGACGGTGAAGGAGGCCGGCGGCGGCTCCGTCTCCCACATCGCTTCTATCGCGGCGATCTTCATTTTCTGGTTGAAGCTCGCCGTATAGCCGCTCTCGTCGCCGAGCACGACGACGGAGAGCGCCGAGGCGAGGCCGAAGCTCGCCGCCACATTGGCGGAGCGCCGTGCGATCTCGCGATGCTCGCGCTTGAAGAGCAGATAATAGGCCGAGATGGAGAGCACGAACATCGCGCCGGTCACATAGCCGGCGCTGACCGTATGCACGAATTTCGACTGCGCGACGGGGTTGAAGAAAACCTCGGTGAAGGAGGTGAGCTCCATCCGCAGCGTCTGCGGATTGAGCTGCGCGCCGACCGGATTGAGCATCCAGCTATTGGCGATGAGAATCCACAGCGCCGAGAAATTGGCGCCGAGCGCGACGAGCCAGGTGACGGTGAGATGCGCGACCTTGCTCAGCCGGTTCCAGCCGAAGAAGAACAGGCCGACGAAAGAGGCCTCGAGAAAAAAGGCCATCAGCCCTTCTATCGCGAGCGGCGCGCCGAAAATATCGCCGACATAATGGGAGTAGTAGGACCAGTTGGTTCCGAACTGGAACTCCATGGTGATGCCGGTGGCGACGCCCATCGCGAAGTTGATGCCGAACAGCACGCCCCAGAATTTGACCGCGTCGCGCCAAATGGTGCGGCCGGTCATCACGAAGACGCTCTCCATTATGGCGAGGATGAGCGAGAGGCCGAGAGTCAGCGGCACGAAGAGGAAGTGATAGAGGGCGGTCAGCGCGAATTGCAGTCTTGAAAGCGTCACCACGTCGAGTTCGAACATCATGCGCTCCTGAAAGAGAATCAGCCCCGGTCCCGCGCAAAGAGCTTTTCCGCGACGGCGGCCGGCGAAATCTGCGGCCGCTTGGAGGCGTCGAAGCACAGGAAGTAGAGGAGGGCGAGGGCCACGGTTTTGAGAGCGAGGGCGACGGCGATCTCTCGCCAGAGCCGCGACTGAGAGGTTTCTGGCGTCGTCGGAATGGCCGACATGAGCTTTCCCCCGCCCGAAGCGCCGGGCCTGCGGGCACACTAGCCCCTAACGGCTTCGGCTTCATGACCGAGAAAGTCCTGACAACCCGTACGGATTCTCTGCAGTCCTCGGTCTTGCTATCAGGAGCACGGAGCTGGGCCGATTCGGAAGGCCCGAACCGCCGCTGCGCGGTTTTGCCGCCGCCGCCGGCGAGCGGGAAAGCCGCGGCGAGCGAGGCTCGGCCAAGTTTCTGGCCAAGTTTCTTGACTTTGGCCGGCGTCTGCCTTATTCGGCGCCTCTCGCTAGCGCGATGCGTTGCGCAGTGCTCGCGGGGGAGTAGCTCAGTTGGTTAGAGCGCCGGCCTGTCACGCCGGAGGTCGCGGGTTCGAGCCCCGTCTCTCTCGCCAGATAAATCAATCGCTTGGCCAGCGTGCCCGGGCGGCGGAGCGAGAACTACCTTCGTCCACGCGCGCCGTTCAGCTCTCCATCAACCAGCGCGCGCAATCGTCCCAATAGGGGCGGCCGGGGTCGCGGAAAAAACCGAAATGCCCGATCGCTTTCGCCTCGGGGCGAATCGCCATGGGCTCGATACTCGCGCGCCGGTAGCGGTGCATCAGCGCGTCGACGGCCGGCTTCGGCGCCATCCAATCGTCCTCGATCGTCAAGGCGCGAATCGATCCGGTGAAGTCGTCGAAACATCCCGGAAATGGCCGCCCCGCAGCGTCGACGAAATAGTCGGGGTTGCGGCACCAGCGCGCCCATTCGAGCGCAGCGTCCTTCGGCAGGTTTTCGCCGAGCCCGAGGCGCGCCGCCGGAAAATAGCCGAGCACGGCGGCCGGTATCGGGAGCAGCGCGTTCCAGAACAGCCAGAGCGCGTATTTGCGCGGCGCCGGCCACAGCCGCCAATCGCCGATCTGCGCGCTGATCGCCAGCATGGCGCGAATATGATGATTATTCTCGGCGAGCCCGACCAATTGGCCGCCCACGCTATGGGCGACGACGCGCAAGGGCGCATCGGGCGCGAGCGTGAGCGCGTGATCCAGAGCGCCGGCGAGATCCTGCTCGCCCCAGGCGCGCAGGCCGCCGCGCGGCGTTCCGAATTTGCGCGAGGCGCCGACGCCGCGATAGTCGAAGGTGAGAACCTCGGCGCCGCGCGCGGCGAGAAAGCGCGCCAGGCGCTCATAGAATTTCTGCTTCACCGCGATCGCGCCGGCGATGACGACGACGGGCCCTTCGCCGCGCGGTGACGAAAACAGCATCGCCGCGAGAGACGCTCCGTCTCTCGCGGCGATGGTCACCGAACGCGCATTGCCGTCGCCGGCGTGGTTCATGCTCTCATGCTTTCCCCATCGCCGTCTCGACCGTCGGCTCGGCGAGCGGCGCCTCGGCTTCGCGGCGAATTCTGCTCTGTTGCTGATAATGAGCGGCAAGCGGCAGGTTTTCAACCGCGGGGAACTCCTCCTCGATCTTCTTCGGCTTGAAGAGGGTGACGACGGATTTCCAGGTGGCGATTCCCCAGCCCTGCGAGCGATAGGGATAGCCGTGCTCCTCGCAGAACCGGCGCAGCATGGGCGCGAGTTGCGGATAGTGACGCGGGCTGATCCAGGGGAAGAGGTGATGCTCGATCTGGAAATCGACGCCGCCGCACAGCAGGCGGCCGATCGGCCCCGTCTCGAAATTCACCGCGGTCGCCGTCTGCAGCATCAGATAATTGTCGCGCGTCGCGTCCTTCGTCACCTGGATCGCCTCCTCCGGATAATGCGCCGGAGCGAAGAGGGCGAACATGACATAGGACATCATGAACATTTGCACGACGAAGAAGGTCGCGACATTGGCGAAGCCGAATATTGCGATCGGGATGACGATCCACACGATCCAATGCGCGATCATGCAGGCGAGATCGATCCAGCTCTGACGGTTGCGGCGCTCATCGTCCTTCAGCTCGCGGATGAGGAAGCGCCAGCCCTTGAAGGCGACGCCGAAAGAATTGCCGAGCAGCACGATGGGGAAGAAATAGCCCTGATGCTCGAACCACCATCGGGTGAGGCCGGAGGCGTTCTTCAAATCGCGGTCGTTGAGCGTGAACACCGGCGCCAGATCGGCGTCGTCGTCCACGCCGATGACGTTCGGATTGGGATGATGCACGACGACATGCTTATGGCGCCAATAATTTCCCGACACTCCGAGGAAGAAGGGAAAGTCGAAATACATGATGAAGTCATTGACCCAGGGCGTGTTGCTGATCGCATGATGCGAGGCGGTGTGGCCATTGGTCGACATGCCCATGCAGCCATAGGCGACGAGGATCATGCCGATCGCCTTGACGATGAGCATGTCCGAGACGATGACGAGCGTGACGCCCGTCGCCGTCAAGGCGATGAACAGCAGCCATTCCGCGATGCCGATGGCCGTCAGCTTGCGGCCGTATCCTGCGCGACGGACCTGCTCCCGCAGGCGCGCGAAATCCTGATTTGCTTCCTTCGACATATGCACCCCCGATAAAAACGAAATCGCGTGTCAGACGCGCTGCAGCCGGTACGGCGCGTGATAATCCTTGGTGAAGAGGAGCTGATAGAGCGCCTGGTCTCCCGCCATCGCAGAAGCGACGCCGCAGCTGAGGTAGTATTCCCACATGCGCTTGAAGACCGTGTCGTAGCGCACAGGATCGAGCGTTCCGCTATTGGCGCGGAAAGCCTCCAGCCAGCGGCGCAGAGTCACGGCGTAATGACGCGCCATATTCTCGACGTCGAGAATGGCGAGGCAATTCTTCTCGAGCTCCGTCGTCATGGCGGAGAGCTTCGGCGTGTCGGAGCCGGGGAAGACATATTTCTGAATGAAGGGGTCATGGCGATTGATCGCCGTGTTGCAGCCGATGACATGCACGAGGCCGCGTCCCGTCGGCGCGAGCAGACGCTCGATGGCGCCGAAATAGGCCGAATAATCTTTGGCGCGCACATGCTCGAGCATGCCGACGCTGACGATGCGGTCGAAGGAGCCTTCGATCTCGCGATAATCGCCGAGGATGAAGCGGACACGATCGGAGACGCCATATTTCGCGGCGTTTTCCTGCGCGCGCGCATGATGCGCGACGCTATTGGTGACGCCGACGCCGCGCGCGCCGAAGTTCAGCGCCGCATGGATCAGCATGCCGCCCTTGCCGCAGCCTATGTCGAGCAGCGACTGGCCCGGCTCGATCTCGAGCTTCTGGCAAATGCGATCCAGCTTGCGTTGCTGCAAGAGATCGGCGTCGTCGTCCTGCGAATGCGCGTAGCCGCAGGAATAGACCTGATAGCGGTCGAGCAGAAAAGCGTCGAACACGTCTTCGCCAATGTCGTAATGGCGACGAACATTGGTCGCCGGGCTCATGAGACGATTGCTCGCGAGCATGCCGGCGTAGCGGAAGAGGAAGCTCCAATCGGAGCGCAGCTTCTTATGCAGGCCGGCGCGGCACAGCATTGTGAGGCAATCGACGAGGCGGCCGTCCTCGACCTCGAAATCCTGCGCCATGAACGCTTCGCCCATGCCCAGATTGCCGAAGGCGAGCACGCGGCTGAAGAAGTCGTCGCGCAGCACGCGCAGCACGATCGGCGCTTCGTCGCTGGCGCCGAAGCGATGATCGACGCCATCGTGGCGCACGATCAGAGTTCCGCGATGGAGATGACGCGACAGCATTTCGAAGAAAGCGTCTTTCGGCCGGCGCGCTCCGAAGATGGGCGCGATCGAGATCGACCCGCGCGAAGTTTTCGCGTCGAAAGCATGAGCGGCGTGTTCCGGCATGAATCGCGTATCCGTCATTCTGACTCTCCAATCGATGTTGCGCGCTTCCAAAAGAATTTCCGCGCTGGCTTGCGCCGGAAACGACACGCGAAACCTTTCGCGCACCCGCGCAATTTGCGCTGCGCCCTTGATCTTCATGCTGTTCGCCTTGCTGCGCGGAGACGCTGCACGACAACACTGTGACAATATTTGTCACATTATTTCCGCATGTTGACAAGCTGCTCAGCTTGCGCTCGCCGCCCTTCCGTCGCTTCTTGCAAACGACGACCGGCTCGAGCCTGTCCCAATGTGTTAGTGACTGGCGGGATCGAACGATGTGCGCCGACACACAAGGCGCGTCGATGGGCCCGCTCTATAGAAATCTGGCGCGACGCGATCGCTCCGCGCATCGATTTCAAAGGGCGGCGAGGAGACCGAGGGATGGACGCAATCGAAATGTCGCGCTGGTTGTGGGCGGATCGGCGCGCGCGCGCCGCTCGCAGCGAGGCGGGCCCGAAGTTGAATGGCGCGAAGGGCGAATTCATCGAGACGCGCGGCGCGACGCTACGCACATTGATCGTGGAAAAAAAGAATGGCGCGAGCGACAAGACGCTGGTGATCGTGCCCGACCCGCCGAATGTGATCGAACAATATCTGCCGATCATCGATGAAATGTCGAACCACGCTCGGGTCGTTTGCGTCGAGACGCCGGGTTTCGGCCAATCCTTCGTCAAATCGGGCTTTCGCTTCGACGTCGCGAGCTATTGCGAGGTCTTCGACGAATTCTTCGCCCGGCTCGACATTCGGGACGCCGTGCTGGACATGGCCTGCCTCGGCGGCTTCGCCGGCGTCGCCTTTTCCGCGGCGCGGCCGGATCGCGTGCGCCATCTCATGCTGCAACAGACAGTGTCGATCTCGCAGGCTCAGAAATGGGCGGCGGGGACGGATCGCATGAATTTGATTCGACGGCCCTATGTCGGGCAGATTTTCATGCGCGCCCTCGATCATGTGGTGACGCGCCATTGGTACAAGGTCGCCATGCCGCCGGCGACCTCGGCGATCGCGCCGAAGCTCGCCGAAGAAGCGATCGCGGGCCTCGATCGCGGCGGCTGCTTTTGCCTCTGCAACGCCTATCAGGCCTTGATGGCGACGCCCGAAAAGCCCTATGCCGCGAGTCCGCGCAAGGTGACGATCGTCTGGGGCGACAGCGATCCGACGCATAATCTCGTGCAGACGATCGGCGATTCGATGAAGCGTTTTCTGCCGGAGGCGGAATTCGTCGTCTTCGAGAACTGCGGACATTTTCCGATGTTGGAAAATCCGCAGCGCTATCTGCCGATGCTGCGCGCCGCGCTGGACGCGGCGTGAGACGTCGGCGGGCTTCTCGGAGCGGCGATCAGCTCGGCTGCGACAGGCGGCGCATCTCGGCGAGCGCCGGATTTCCTTCCGCCTCCAGCCGGGCGATCGTCTCCAAGCCCCATTTATAGGAAAATTCGGCGACTTCGCGGTGCTTGTCCCAGGTCATGAAGCTCGCGCCGGGACATACGGGCGGCTGCACGGTGAGGTCGAACTCGGCCGCGACATTCGGCTTCTCGCGAATGTTGCTGAACACGGCCTGTTGAATGACGCTCGCGAGGGATGGGCAATCGGGCAGAGGCTTGCGGCGCAGCGGATTGAAGATCGCTGCGAGCAATTCATTGCGGCCGGGGAGATCGCGATAGTCGAAATCATAGAGCCGCGGATCGGAGTTTCTGAGATCGACGGTCACATTGGGGCCGTTCTTCAATCCGTGCATGGGCGCGATCGGCGCATTGTCGGAGACGGCGCCGTCGACGAGCATATGGCCGTCCTCGTCGAAGAAGGGCGGCAGCACGCCGGGAATGGCGCAGGAGGCGCGCACCGCTTGCCATGTCGGGCCGGAGCGAATGACGCGCATCGTATAGGTGGAGAGATCGGTCGCTATGGCGAAGCTCGGCCGCCAGAGATCTTCGAAAGCGATGGAGCCGTAGGACTTCGCCAGCGTCGCCTCCAGAATCGTATGGTCGAGCAGCCCGAATTTCGGCAGGGTGAGGCGCTTCAACGCCGCGTTCTGCACGAAAATCTCGTGAATGGCGGCTTCCACCTCCTCCGGGCTCTTCAATTGCGCGAAGGCCACCGCCATTCCGGAGCCGATGCTGCTGCCGCCGAAAATATCGAAGACGACGCCGGCCTCCTGAAAAGCCTTGACGATCCCGATATGGGCGAGGCCGAGCGCGCCGCCGGCGCCGGCGACGAAGCCGATCGCCTGGCCGGTGAGAAAGCGAGCCAGACAATCGTAATCCGCGCCGGAGTCCAAGGCGACGTGATGCAACATGAAGACGTCGCGCTCGCGCAGCCAGGGCGCCGAAGGATCGGCGTCCTGCGGCCGATGCGGACAGAGCTTGACGATGCGCCGGCGACTCGCGGGAAGCAGCGTGAAGGCGAAATTCTCGATCGGATTGAGCGCCTGCGACCCGCCATTCACGGCCATGAGCAGAAGATCGGCCGAATGCAGGACGGCGCGGGTCCATTCGTTCAATTCGCCGTCGGCGACGCAGACGACGAAATCATTCTCCTGCTCCAGCTCGCCGAGCCAATCCGCGACGGCGTAGCGATCGAAATCGCCGCTGGGGAAATGAGCGCGCGCATCGGCGGAGGAGCGCAGGCTGCCGCGCGCGCGCGCATCGATCGCGCGCAGCAGCCGCGGGCCGAAACCTTCCGGAATGGCTCCGCTGCCCGCGGCGATCAGCGCGATCACGCGCACGCGGCTGCTCTGGCGGAAGTTGCGCCGCGTGATCTCGCCGAGGCGGGCGAGACGTTTGGCCAGCGAGCGCGTGACGGCGCGCTGCATATCGGGGAAACGCGCGACGAGCGCGTCGAATTGCGGCCGATCGATCTCCAGCACCTCGGAATCGCGCATGGCGATCACATTGGTGCTGCGCGGCTCGCCGGTGAAGAAGCCCATTTCGCCGATGAGCTGGTCTTTGCCGATCTCGGCGACGATCTCGCCATCGCCGGCGTTGGTCACGCCGAACTGGCCGAAATTGACGATATAGAGCGTCTCCGACGGCGCGCCTTGCTCGATCAGCGCTTCGCCGCGCGCGATTCGGCGAATCTGCACGCAGGCCTTGATCTTGTTCCGATCTTCGTCGTCGAGATCCTGCCAGAAGCTCTGATCTTCGGGTGCGAGCGTCTTCGCCATGGAAATGCGTTGGCCCTGATGCGGTTCGTCGCGCCATGCCGCGCGACCAAGCGGGGCGCATGATCCTCGGCCGGGCGCGAGAATGCAAGGGCGGTTTCCGGCGATTCCTCAGGCCGGCTCGCCGTCCAGCAGCGCGTCCAGGACGTCGCATTCCTCTCGGCTCAGGCGAAAATCGAAAATCGCCAGATCCTCGAGCATATGAGCTTGCGAGGATGTGCCGGTCAGACACAGAATGTCTCGTTGCGTCAGGAAGCGGAAGAACAGCTGGGCCCGGCTTCGCCCATATTTGTCGGCCAGGGCGACGAGCTCGGGTTTCGCCAAGATTTCCGGATTGGCGGTCAAGGTCCAGAAACTCTGATAGAGAACGCCGTGGTCCGCGCAAAAGGCGCGTAGGTCGCGGTCATAGAAGGTCTTGGCGTAGAAGCGGTTCTGGATCACCGCGGGCTTGATCCTGGCGTTGTTCCACAAGGTCTCCAGCCGCGACGGCTCATAGCAATTGCTGACGCCCAATTGGCGCACGCCGCCGCGATCATAGAGGCCTTCCATCGCCCGCCACGCCTCCAACGTATCCTCGTCCTCTGGATAGGGGGAGTGGAGGACCAATCCGTCGAGATAATCGACGCCGAGATTGCGCAGCGAGACCTCGAAGGATTGCCGCACCTGCTCGCCGAGGCTCGCCTCGGCGTCATAGGGGATATTTTCGGGGTCTTGCCCGCGGAACGGCGTGAATTTGGTTTGCAGATAGATGTCCGAGCGGGCCAGCCCGGCGCCGAGCGCGGCGGCCAGTCCCTGGCCCACGCCGGCTTCGTCGTAATGCTTGGGCTGACAGGCGGTGTCGACGCCCCGAAAGCCGGAGCGCAGCGCCAATTCCACGAGAGCCGCGGTGCGCTCCTTTTTCCAGGCCGTGCCATAGATGATGCGCGGCATGGCCACCCCGAAGGCGGAGACGATCCGGCTCTGGTCTTCGCTGCTTCGCTCCGCCGCTTCTGGCGTCATTTTGGCGCTGTCCTCGTCCTCAGGCTCCGGCGAAAACCGTCAGCACCCCAGTATAGCCGTAGAGATGGTGGCGGGCGATCTCGCCGCCCGCGAAAAAGCCGACCAAGGGCGTCTCGCCTCCCAGCGCCCGATGCACCATGCGGAACTCCGCGTGAGGTTCGCCGAAATGCGGCCCGCCGCGTCCCGAGCAGCTGATATACAAAGCGCCCCTCATGCCGCCGGCGGCCTCCGCCTGGGCTCGCACCTCTTCGACGATGCGCAGCAGATCGTGCTCGGCCGCCTCGGCGTTGCGCTTGCAGAAGGCGAGCCGCATGCCGTCCTTTATCTGCTCCGCGATCATCAGCAACCCGCCCTTGCGTCCGACGCCGACGATATGGCGCACTTCCGTGTTCGCGCCGAATTGCCCCGGCCGGGCGGAAACGTCCTCGCCGGTGGCGACGAGGCCCGCCAGCGTCTGGGCCAGCTGTTGACGCAGCTCTACGTCGCCGACGTCGGGCGCGAGGCCGAGATCCTCGAGAACGCAGTCGAGAGCGCGTTTTTCGTCCAGAGTCACCAGATAATTGCCTTGCGCGCGGGTGACGGCGCGCAGCGGGCCGATCGGCTGGCAACCCTGGGTGACCCGCGAGAACACTGTCGCCTGCGGGCCGAAGGCGACCCCGGTGAGGCCGCCCGGCAGAACCTCGTCCGCAAAGCAGAGGGCCTGATTGCGCGCCGAGGACAGCCCGCCGAACAAATAGCCGGTGGTGAGCTTTGCGCTCGCGGCTTCGAGCTTCGCCTGCAGATCGGGGGTTCCGCCGCTGGCGTGGACCAGAGCCGTGAAGGGTTCGAAGCCCGATGCGGCGCCGTCCAGCCGCTCCGGAGCGGAAAAGAGCTCGAAGGAGCCGGCGGGCAGATCCGCGAGCATGATCGCGATCCCCGGCTCGTCGAAATATTCGATCGCCCCGGCGCCGACGCCGACCCCGACTGTTCCCACCCAATGGACGCCGGGCAAATTTTCCCGGAGCGCGGAGATTATGCTCCCCGCCGCCTGCGTGTGATGGTCGGTCACATAGCACCAGCCGAGATTGGGAACGGGCGCGTCCTGCAAGCCGCGCTCGATCTGCTCGCGGCAGGAGGCCAAGGCGATTTTCCAGTCGGCGTCGCCGGCATGGGCGTAAATAAACTTGCTCATCGTCTCGTCCCCCGCGTCCCGACGCGGGTAGCAACGACCGTGCCGCGCGGGGGCGCCTCCTACCGCGCCGGCTCGACAGAGGCCGAGAGCTCGGCGAGATCGAGCAGCACGAAAGCGCCGCGGCGCCGCTCGAGCAGGCCCGCGCGCTCCAGCCGGTTCAGCTCGCGCGTGACGGCCTCGCGATGCGTGCTGACGCGCGCGGCGATCTCCGCATGCGTCGGGACGGGCGAAATCACGCCGCGATTCTCGCCGCCGGCGTCGCTGCGCGCCAGCCGCAGCAATTCTGCATGAATGCGTCCGCGGACGTCGAGATTGGTGAATTCGTTCACACGCGTCGCGAGGCGGCGCACCTCGGCGGTCAGCGTCTCGAGCACCTGATCGCAGACGTCCGGATAGCGATGAATGACGTCGCGAAAGATCGTCGGGCTCATGCGCGCTATGACGGTGTCGGTGATCGCATGGATCGCCGCCGAGCGCGGCTTGCCGTCGAGCGCCGAGAGCTCGCCGAAGAACCCGCCCTCCTCGATGACGCGCAGCAACAGATCCTTGCCGGCGACGCTCTGGATCGATACGCGGACATCGCCGTAAGTCACGAAATAGATGTCGGCGCTGTCGTCCTTGAAATTGAGGATGCACTCCTTCTCCTGCGCGCGGCGCCACACGCAACGCGCGTCGAGCTTCGCCACCTCCTCCCGGGGCAGCGAGCGAAACAAACTAACGCGTGCAAGCGTCTGGTTTTTTCGTATCATGCCGCGTTCCTGAAAATTCGTCTTCCTACCGCATCGAAGGATGATCCATGTCGGTTTCGAGTGTCAACTTCGATTTGGAGCGCCAAACTCGCCTCACCACCGGGCTCATTCTCTTCACCTATGCGACCTGCCATTTCATCTCGCATGCGACGGGGCTGTTCTTTCTCGACAATCTGCAGGCGATCGGCCATGACGTGATACTCGCGCCCTGGCGCACGAGCTTCGGCGTCGCCCTGCTGCTCCTGTGCTTCACGTTTCACATGTCGCTCGGTCTCTATGCGCTCTATCGCCGGCGGCATTTGCGCATGCCGGCGATCGAGGCCTGGCAGCTCTGCCTCGGCCTCGCCATTCCGCTGCTGCTCGCGCCTCATGTCACCGACACGCGCGTCGCCGTGCTCCAATTCGGACTCGAGGATTCGTACTTTCGCATCCTCTATCATTTTTGGATCACCGATCCGACCATCGGCCTGCCGCGCCAGTTTCTGCTGATGCTCTTCATCTGGACGCATGGCTGCATCGGCTTTCACATGTGGCTGCGCTATCACGACTGGTATCGCCGCCGCACGACGCTCTTTCTGTTGCTGGCGCTCGCCGTGCCGGCATTCGCCATCGCCGGCCTGCTCAACTCCGGCTGGGAGCTCATTCTGCGCGCCTATATGGACGAGGGATTCATCGAGGCGCATGGGCCGCCGGCGAAAGCATCGCCGCACGCGCATGTTCCGGCGGCGCTCGGCGCGATCATCCTCGATCTGCAAGTCGGCTATCTGATTCTGCTCGCGAGCGTTCTGCTGCTGCGCGCCTCGCGCAATCTTCGCGAACGTCTGTTCGACACAGTGCGTATCGATTATCGCGACGGCCGCAACGTCCGCGCCCCTTTCGGCTTTTCCGTGCTCGAGGCCAGCCGCTACAAGGGCATTCCGCATGCTTCCGTCTGCGGGGGACGCGCGCGCTGCTCCACCTGTCGCATTCTCGTGCTCCATGGCGCGGCGGAGCTGCCGCCGCCGAGCCCAGCGGAGCTCGCGACGCTGCGCCGCATCGGCGCGCCCGAGGGCGTGCGCCTCGCCTGCCAGACGCGACCGAGCTGCGATCTCGGCGTCTATCCCATGCTGCCGGCGGACAGCCCGCTCGACGGGCTGCGCGTGCTGCTCGACCAGGGCCGCGAGATTTTCGTGACGGCGATGTTCGTCGATCTGCGCGATTCGACGAAGCTCGCCGCCAACCGGCTTCCCTATGACGCGATCTATATCGTCGACGCCTATATACGCGCGACGACGACAGCCATATTGGCGGAGGGCGGACATGTGACGAGCGTCGCCGGCGACGGCGTCATGAGCCTGTTCCGGCTGGACGGCGACGCCGCCGAAGGCGCTCGCGCCGCATTGCGCGCAGCGCGCGGCGTCTGGCGCGCGATCCGCCGTGTCAGTCGCGAATTCGCCCATGATCTCGACGCGCCGCTCGCCTTCGGCGTCGGATTGCACAGCGGTCTCTCCATCGTCGGAGCGGTCGGCCACTCGGATCGGCAGTCGCTGCAATTTTTGGGCGACACCGGCAATATCGCCGCGCGGCTGGAGGCGCTGACGAAGGAGATGAATTGCGTGGCGCTGGTGTCGTTGGAGACCTGCGCCGCGGCGGAGCTGCGGCCGCCGAGCGGCGGCGTCGAGGCGCCGATCCGCGGCCGCGACGCGAATCTGCCGGCCTTCCCGTTCCAGCGGCTCGGCGATTTCGAGCGCTGGCTCGCGAGCGGCGAGCGCGCCGCGGTCTGAGCCATTCGTCGGCGCGTTCGCCGACTTTCGGCTCGATCAATAGGCGTCGGGGCAGGCGACGGAGTTTCCGTCGGCGTCCATGCAGGTGCAGCCGCCGAGCGACAGAGCCGCGACGCCGAGAGCGAGGCCCAAAATCAGCGTGAGCGTTTTCGCGCGCAGGCTCGTCGGAAGTCGAAAAGCGGAAAAGTCGAGTTTCATTTGTCGTTCTCCATATTGGCCGGATGAAGTCGTCGCACTCGCCGGGCGTCGCCCGCCTTTGGTTTCTTGCCCGGATGGCGACGGGAAGATGTGGCGAAAGCCACAAATCGCGGCGCTAAGCAGCCTGGGCGGCCTCTTCCTCTCGCCTGGACCCAGAATTTGCATCGCTCTGGCGCCTGCCGAGCGCATAGATCCTCGCCCGACAGAATCGGGCTCGGCCGGAACGTCCTCGACGAAGCCTCCCGATCGGAGATCACAGACGCCATGGCGGATATCGCTCGATCCCTGCTCGCTTTCCTCTGCTTCCTTCTCATCGCTTTTGCGCTGAGCGACGATCGGCGACGCATTCCCTGGCGCGTCGTCTTCGGCGGGCTGGCGCTGCAATTGGCCGTTGCGCTGGTTCTCGTGCATTTCCCGCCGGCGAGACAGGCGGTGCTGTTCGCCAATGACGCAGCCAATGCGCTGCAGACGGCGACGGAGGCGGGCTCGGGCTTCGTCTTCGGCTATCTCGGCGGCGGCCCGGCGCCCTTCGAGGAGAAGACGCCCGGAGCCGGATTCATTCTGGCCTTCAAGGCGCTGCCCATGGTGCTGACAATTTCGGCGCTGGCCTCTCTCTTTTTCTACTGGGGCGTCTTGCAGCGGATCGCCGGCGCCTTCGCCTTTCTGCTGCAGCGCTCCATGGGCCTCTCCGGCGCGCTGGCGCTCGGCGCGGCGGTTCACATTTTCGTCGGCATGATCGAGGCGCCGCTGTTGATCCGCCCCTATCTCGGGCGCATGCAGCGCGGCGAATTATTCGCGCTGATGAGTTGCGGAATGGCCGGAGTCGCCGGCACGGTGATGGTCATTTATGCGGGTTTCGTCGCGCCTTTCCTGCCGGACGCGCTCGGCCATATCCTCATCGCCTCGGTGATCGCGACGCCGGCGGCGATCGCGGTCGCCGCGGTCATGTCGCCGTGGGACGTCTATAAGGAGAACGCGGAAGCGCAGCTCGCCATCGACCATCCGCCGACGGGCGCCTTCGACGCCATCGTCAAGGGCGTCGCCGACGGCGTCGCGCCGCTCGTCGGCATCGTCAGCGTGCTGCTGACGACGATCGCGTTGGTGACGCTCGTCAATATGGCGCTCGCTCATCTGCCGCAGATCGGCGGCGAGACGCCGAGCCTGCAGCTGGCTTTCGCCTATGCGTTCCGCCCGGTCGCATGGCTGATCGGCGCGCCGTGGAGCGAGACGCCGGCGGCCGCTTCGCTCATGGCGACGAAGACGGTGGTCAATGAATTCGTCGCCTATCGCGACATGAGCGGGTTGAGCGCCGAGGCGCTGTCGCCGCGGAGCCGCCTCATCCTCACCTACGCCCTTTGCGGCTTCGCCAATTTCGGCAGCATGGGCATTCTCGTCGGCGGGCTGAATGCGATGCTGCCGGGCCGGCGCGCGGAGATCACGCGTCTCGGCCTACGCTCCATCCTGTCCGGGACGCTCGCCACTTGCATGAGCGCCACGGTCGCCGGCCTGCTCTACAACGACTGACGCGCTGCGCTCAGAAGCAGCCCTGGGCCTTCAGCTGCACGAGCCATGCGCCGCAATCCGACCCGTGGCGCCGATGCTCGCGCGGCGGGCCGCGGCCCCATTCATCCTCATATTCGTGACGACGATGGTCCCGCGCGCGCTCGCGCCGCACGCATTCATTGTAATTGTTCTGCATCGCCAGACACAGGGGCACATTGGGTCCGGCCCAGGCCGCTTTCGGGGCGAAGGCTCCCGAAAGCGAGATGGCTCCGGCCAAAAGCAGTGAGAGAAGAGGAAGACGCGCCATTCCTTCGAGCCTTTCTGTCGAGGCGACATTAACAGATTCGCTCACGCCGAAACAGCGCGGCGACGGCGTTGCTGTCGCCAGCGGATGAAGCCGGTGACATAGAGGAAGGCGGGTGCGAGGCCGGCGAGAAAGATCACGACATGGCCGCCGAGGCCGAAAGCCTCGCCCGAATGGAGCGGCAGCAGCCATTCGAGGAAGCGCTCGCCGGCGCTGAAGGCGCTGCGATCCTCGGTGAAGAGAACCTGGCCGCTGAACTGGTCGATCGTCACCCGGTTGCGGCCATTGGCGTGATTGGGCTCGTCCTGCGTCCGCATGGAAACGACATAGACGCCCTTCGCATTCGCCGGCAGGCTGAACCCCGTCGGCGCGGCGCCGGGAAAGCTCCGCTCGGCGATGCGCAGGGCGGCGTCGAGGCCGATCGGGTCATGATCCGCGATCGGCCTCGACGCCAAGCCGCGCGGCGCCTCGCGCACGCTCGAGACCAGGCGGATGAGATCGCGCCCCTGCTGGCGGAAGACGAAGAAGCAGCCGGAGGTCAGCGAGCAGCACAGCACGATGGCGACGAGGGCGCCCACCACCCTATGGAGGTCGAAAATCCGCCGCTCGGCGCTCGCCTTGCGCTTGATGGCGAAAGCGAGCCGCCACTGGCCCGGTCGCGGCCACCACAGCGCGATTCCGAGGATCATGGACGGCAGCAGGACGAGCGCCGGTCCGCCGACCAGCCAGGACCGATCCGAGCCCTGCCACAGAGTGTAATGGAGGCTGCGCACGGAATTGAAGAAGAATTGGCGGATTTCGTCGTCGCCTTTCTTGATCGTCCGGTCGCCGGTCACCTTCGTCGTATAAGGATCGACGAAGACGCGATGCGTTTCCGTGACATCGTCCGCGTCCCGCAGGCGGTAGGAGAGCGAGACGACGCCCTCGCCACCGCGCGGCATGGCCAGGAAGCTCGGCGTCGCGTCCCGCGGCAGATCGGCGATGGCCGCGGCATAGATTTCGTCGAGCGAGGCGTAGGGGGCGTCGGTGGACGGCGGCGTCGAGCGCAGCAACTGCGGATGCAGCGCCGCGTCGATCTGCGGCGCGAAGGACAGGAGCGCGCCGGTGAGGCCCACGACGACGAAGATCGCGCCGAGGATCAGACCCGTCCAGCGATGAAAGGCGAGGTAGAAGCGGCGGGCGTGAACGCGCCAGGACATATCGGCGCGAGCGCCCTGCTCGGCGGCGCGCGGCGCCGTGATCGTGTCATTGGTCAAGATGGCCTCCTCGAAAGTCTCGTCCGCTCGCGCCGCGGGGCCGAAGTCGCCCGCCGAGCAGGATATGCATATTGTTTCCGCCGCCGGCCGAAGTTTCCGAAACGTTACCGTGGAAATCAAGCGTCTCAAGGAAAAATTCTCCGCTATTGCATCGGGAGGCGGAAACTGCTTTTCCTGTCCTCCTATCGCTCGTATCCCAGAAAAAGACGCGTCGCCATGCTCCGCCGCCGTTGCGGCGACCGTGCGCTCCGTCGAAGCGTAAAGAAATGATACGCTTCCCTGCGATTTCGACACGATATGTAGACAGATGATACTATGGCCGCTATTTTCGAAGTATCGCAAGAGGTTACCGCCCGGATGCCGCCACAATCTCACGACATTCGAGTCATCGGGATATTTCGGAGTGACGCCGCTAGAGTTCTGGCGATCGAGCCTCTGTCGGAAAATATGATATTTGCATGTGAGTAACGGGCTATACGATGAAGGTGGCGTCGAAGACGTCCGAGGCTTTCGACGACAGTCCTGCCTGGACGACAAGACGGGTTTCGCGCGGGCCCCGCTCGGCGCCGCGGCTCGAGCGGGCGACGGGACAAAAGCGACAGGACATTCGATGCGCGTATTGATCGTCGAGGATCAGGCCGAGATCGCCACTCTGCTGGCGGAGAAAGTGCTCCACGCCGGCTTTGCCGCCGATATCGTCGGAGCTGTCGCGGAGGCGCGCGCGGCGATCGAGGCGCGTGACTATAGCGTCATGCTGCTCGATCGGCGGCTGCCGGATGGCGACGGCGTCTCGATCATCCGCTCCGCGCGTGAGGGGCGGCCGAACATGCGCGTGCTGATGCTCACCGCCATGCGCGGCATAGACGAGATGATCGACGGCCTCGACGCGGGCGCCGACGATTATCTCACCAAGCCTTTCGACCCCGAGGAGCTGATGGCGCGCATTCGCGCCGTTCTGCGGCGTCCGGGCCCGCAGACGGCGCCCTCCGTGCGGGTGGGCGCGCTCAGCTTCGAGCTCGAGGAGCAGCGCGGCTTCGTCAATGGCCGGCTGTTTCTAGCGCCGAAGCTGGAGCTTGTCCTGCTCGGCGCGCTGATGCGCCGCGCCGGCCTCGCCGTGACGCGCGCCGATCTGCTCGACGAAATCTACGGCGGCCAGGGCGCGGATCAGGCCGACGCGCTGAAGATGCTGATTCATCGTTTGCGTCAGCGCCTGAAGAATCAGAGCGCGCGAGCGGATATCCACGCCGCCCGCGGCATCGGCTATCTCATTCGGAGCGCCGAGGAATGAAATTCACGCAATCGCTTTCCGCCCGGCTCGTCTTCTACTGGATTCTGGGCTCCTTCGTCGCCTATTTCACTCTGCCGGTGACGGTGTTCCTGCCGCTCTCCGCATTGCATATCGGCGACAGCTCCAATTCGAGCCTCGAGAGCTGGACGACGAAGCGGTCGAAGGAAATTTTGACCGGCGCCTTGCGCAAAGGCCCGGACGGCGCGCTCACGGTGACGCGGACTCCGGCGCTGCAGAGTCAGTTCGAGCGCAATCCGCAATTTCGCTTCGCCATTCTCGAACGCGCGACGGGCAAGCTCGTTGCAGGCTCGGACGAGAGGCTGTTCACGGCCCTGAGCCGCGCCGGAGTCGACAGCTATAGCGGCCTCTTCCATGTCTCCGACGATCCCGATCCCAACGCGCGCGGCTATGTGCGCTCGATCGACACGGCCTTCGGCAAGCTCACCATCGCCACCTATGGCGCGTGGTTCCATTGGGACGACGCGCTCTGGCAGCTGGTGAATTTCCTCTCGCTCAATAATTTCATCGCTTTTCTGCCGCTCGGCTCGGCGGCGGCGCTGGTCGCGACGCTCGTCGTGCGGCGCTCATTCGCGCCGCTGCGGGCGGCGACGGTCGAGGCCGCGGCCATCACTGTCGATTCGCTGCACAAGCCGCTCGGGGCCAAAGGCCTGCCGATCGAGATCACGCCTTTCGTGGAGGCGGTGAATGGCGCGATCGCGCGCGTCGAGGAAGGCGTCGCCGCGCAAAGGCGCTTCACCGCCAACGCCGCGCATGAGCTGCGCACGCCGATCACCGTGCTGCGGGCGCGCGTCGCCAAGCTCGACGGCTCCGATCTCAAGCGCGAGATCACGCGCGATGTGCGCCGAATCCAAACGATCGTCGATCAATTGCTGGTGCTGGCGCAGGCGCGCGAGCGTCGCTGCGACATGAGTCTTTGCGTGGACCTCGGCGCGACGGCGTTGAAAGTGGCGGCCGATTTCATGCCCGTCGCGATCGATGCGAAAAAGGAGATCGCATTCGAGGGGCCCGACGAGCCGGTCATGGTGCGCGGATTTCCCTGGGCGATCGAGAGCGTCCTCGGCAATCTCGTCGAAAATGCGCTGCGCGCAGAGCCCGAAGGCGGAACGGTGATCGTGCGCGTCGGCGCGGACGCCCGAGCGGATGTCGTGGACCATGGAAGCGGCGTCGCGCTCGAGGATCGCAGCCTGATCTTCGAGCCGTTCTGGCGCAAGGAGGAGACGACTCCGGGCACAGGATTGGGGCTCGCCATCGTCAAGGAGCTGGCGCGCGAGCTCGACGGCGAGATTCGCGTCGCGGACACGCCCGGCGGCGGAGCCACCTTCGTCGTCGGCTTTCGTCCCTTCGCGCCCCATGCGACAAGCGCGATCGGCGCGCTGGTCGAGGACGCGCTGTGAGCTATTTGCGCGAATATGCGAGATTTGCCGAGTCGACGCACATTTGTCCGCGCCGGCTGCGATGAGCGCCGTCTCATCATGAATGTTGCAATTTGGTAACACGTAAAGCTGGAAACGTCACGCGAGCGACACAAGCTCTTGCCAAGGCGGGCGGTGATTGGTAACAATTGAGTGATCTTTTGGCGTTCGCGGCGGAATACCAAATATGTTCAGGCGTTGGTTGGCCTTGCTCGCGCTGTCATGCGCTCTGCTGTTGCAGGGCGTCGCGCCGTCGGCCGCCTCCATGCCCGCGGACGGGAGCGACGGCGTCTCGATCGGCTGCCGTCTCGCCGGCGGCGACGACGCGCCTGCCGACGCGCATCATTCCAGCCATTGCGATCATTGCGTTCTCTGCTGCGCGGCGATTTTCGCGGTCGTCGCAGCGGCGTCGCGGCTCGCGCCTTTCCCGCCTGTCGCGGCGCCCGTTCCGGCAGCCGATCCGCTCATCTCTTTTTTCATAGCCGGTCGTAAGCCGCCTTCCCACGCCCCTCCCCGTTTCTCCTGACGCCTGTCGGCCGAAGTCGAAGGAAACGCCGGTTTTGTTCCGGCTGTTGGGGGGAAATCATGTCTCGTTACCTGTTCCGCGGCGGCGCGTCCGTCGCAGCGTTGACGCTCGCCGTCGTTTCGCCGCTCTGCGCTTTCGCGCAGGAGGCCCTTCCGGAAATCGAAGTGGCGGGCGAGGGAGGAGGCGACGCGTCGTCGTCGGGGCCGGCGAAGGCGGTTGCCGAAAAGCCCTTCTCCAAGGCCATTCCGGACCATATTCCAGCCGTCGTCCATACGGTGACTGCCGCCAAGATCGCGGAAACGGTCAACGCCACAACGGCGATCGAGATGCTGCGCTATGCGCCGAGCCTCGACATGTCGGCCAAATTCCCCGGCGACCGCTTCCAGAGCATGACCGGCCGCACCATCGGTCCGTTCGAGCCGCAGAGGCAGCTCGTCTATAAGGACGGGATTCTGATCTCGGCGTTGTTCGGCGCCAGCGAGCACACGCCAAAATATTCGATGATCGTGCCCGAGGAGGTGTCGCGCATCGATGTCATGTACGGGCCCTATTCCGCGCTCTATTCCGGCAATTCCATCGGCGGCGTGATCACCTATACGACGAAGATGCCGGAGAAATTCGAGCTGCACTCCAATCTGCAGGGCATTCTCGCGCCCTATGACGATCAATATGCGACGCACAGGACCAATCCCGGCTTCACCGGCGGCGTCTCGGTCGGCGACCGCATCGGCGATTTCTCCTGGCGCGCGGCCTACAACCATCTGCTGACGCATTCGCAGCCGATTTCCTATGTCAGCTCGTCGAGCCCTGGCGGCGCAGCGGGAACGCCCGTCGTCGGCGGCTATTTCGATGTCGATCGACAAGGCGCGCCGCGCGGCGTGTTCGGCACCGCCGGCCTGCAGACGACGGAAGAGAATGTCGGCACGCTGAAGCTCGCCTATGACTTCAACAAGGATGCGCGGCTCAGCTACACGATCGGGCTGATGCAGCTCGGCCTGAACATAGATCCGCAGAGCTATTTGAGAAGCGCGACGACCGGACTGCCCGTCTACAACACGAGCAATGGCCGTATCACGATGAATGGCGTCAATTTCGCCCTCTCGGGGCTAAATCCCTCGCATACGGAGTTCCTGCATCTGATGCAGGGCGCCGAGTTCAAGACGCAGACCGGCGGCGTCTTCGACATGGAGCTGGTCGGCAGCTCCTATGATCTGATGCGCGACGTCAGCGTCTCGGCGTTGAAATATGGCGTCGACACCTCCGGCCAGACGCGCGAATACAGCGGCACGGGCTGGAAGGTGATGGACATGCGCTTCATCTGGCGCCCGGAGGAGGAGCTGTTCGGCAAGCACGAAGTTTCTTTCGGCGGACATCTCGACGAATATACGCTGAAGCTGCATTTGCAGAGCACGCCGACCTATTGGTCGTCCTACTACCTGCAGCAGGCGCAGCGCTCCTATGGCAAGACCGAGAACAGAGCCGTCTATGTTCAGGACGTGTGGAAGCTCGCGCCGCAATGGACGCTCACGCTCGGCGGACGCCAGGAGTGGTGGCGCGCTTTCGACGGCTTCAACGAGAATGCGCGCGGAACGGGAACGCGGCAGCCGGAGCGCGATCTCGCCGCCTTCATGCCGAAAGCCTCGCTCGCCTTTCAGGCGACGCCCGATCTGCTGCTGCGCGGCTCCTATGGCAATGTCACCCGCTTTCCGGGCGTCACAGAGCTCTATCAGCGCACCGTGTCGCCGAGCGGCATCGTCATCAACAGCCCGGATCTGAAGGCGGAGCAGGCCGACTCCTACGAGCTCGCCGCCGAATATCTGTTCGGCGCGCATAATGCGCATCTCGCCTTCTTCCATGAGGATCGCTGGAACGGCATCGTCTCGCAAACGGACGTCACGGTCGTTCCCAATGTCACCAATTTCTCCAATGTCGGAAAGGTTCGCTACAATGGCGTCGAGGGCGCCGTCGGCTTGAAGGACATTCTCGTCGACGGCTTCGACCTCGACGCCAACGCCACCTACACGACCGACGAGATTCTCTCCAATCAGAAGAACCAGCGCTATGTCGGCAAGGACGTTCTGCAAATGCCGCGCTGGAAGGTCAAATGGGTCGCGACCTATCATGTGACCAAGGATCTGACGCTGTCCGCGGGCTTTCGCTACAAATCCGCCTCGCACGGCCAGCTCGACAATTACGATTGGAACACCGAGACCTTCGGCGCCTATGGCCGCAATATCCAGCTCGATCTGCGCGGAAGCTGGAAATTCGCGCCCAATTGGACCGCCGTCGCCGGCGTCAACAATATCAATAATTATCGCAACTATCTCTTCGCGCCCTATCCGCAGCGCACTTTTTTCGCGGAGCTGAAATACGACTTCGGCGCCGAGCCACTGTTTCGTCGCGAGGAGCAGTACCGACCCTGAGGAGCCGCATCATAACGATCCCGCAATCGAGGGAGACTGATCATGATAACGAGGAATTTCTGGGCTTTTCTTCATCGCTGGACCGGTCTGCTCATGGCCGGATTCTTGATCGTCGTCGGCGCGACGGGCAGTCTTCTCGCCTTTCTGCCGGAGCTCAATCATTTGCTCGCGCCGCAGATCTATCCCGGTCCGCGCGAGGGCGAGACGCTCTCGCTCGGCGAGCTCGCGCGCCGCGCGGAGACGCTGGTTCGCGCGGGCCGCGCGACGCAAGTCTCCTTCGTGCAGCCGGGGACCGCGCGCGTCTCGATGACGCCGCGTCAATTGCCGCTGGTTCCAGACTATAGCGAGGTCTTTGCGGATCCCGTCGTCGGCGACGAATATGTGCTCGGAACGCGTCCCGAGCCGCCGCCGCTCGGCTTCGATCATCTCTATCTCGATCCCGTCACCGGCGAGGAGCTCGGCAGGCTGGACAAGGAGCCGCCGATTACCAGCGGCCCGGGAATCATGCCTTTCGTCGATCGGCTGCATTTCCGTCTCGCCATGGGCGAATGGGGCGGCTGGATTCTCGGAATCGTCGCCGTCGTCTGGACGATCGATTGCTTCAACGGGCTCTATCTCACTCTGCCGATTTCCACCGGCAAGGGCAATCGCAAGAGCTGGCTCGCGCGCTGGAAGCCCGCATGGCTCGTCAAGCTCAGCGGCTCCTTCTATCGCGTCAATCTCGATCTGCACCGCGCCTTCGGCCTGTGGATGTTCGCCGTGCTGCTGCTGTTCGGCTGGTCCAGCGTCTATTTCAACATGCGCGACGTCTATAATCCGGTGATGCGCGCCATCTCCGATTTCGACGCGCCGGCGCCGATGGCGCATGGCAAATCCATGGGCGCGAAAATGCACAAGGCGGAAAAGGAGCCGATGAGCTTTGAACGCGCCCAGGCGCTCGGCGAGATCCTCATGGCCGAGCAAGCGCGCGAGGGCGGCTTCACCGTGGAGCGGCCGTTTCGCCTCACCTATCAGGAAGCGCCGAACAGCTACACATATTCGGTGCGCTCCAGCCGCGACATCGGCCTGAAATTCGGCCGCACCAGCGTCGTCTTCGACGCGTCGAGCGGCGCGTTCCGTTCGCTGCGCACGCCGACGGGACAGCATTCCGGCAACACATTCACTACCTGGATCGTCGAGATGCATCTCGCCAATCTGTTCGGCCTCTGGTTCCGCATCTTCGTCTGCGTGCTCGGCGTCGGCGTCGTCATGCTCTCTGTCACCGGCGTCTACATTTGGTGGAAGAAGCGCGCCGCCCGCGTCGCCTCCGCGGCGCGCGCGCCGGCCAAGCCGGCCGCCGTGTCCATCCCTGCAATGGCCTTCGTCGAAAAATCACATTGATCCGCAGCATCATCGAGTAAGAGGAGAAAAATATGCGCGCCTATCACAAGACCGCCCTATTGCCCTTGCTTCTCGCCGCCTTTCCGGCTCAAGCGGCGTCGCCCGCCGTTCGGCAGGACGTCGCCATTCACTTCGCCTTTCAGGCGGGCGGCGCTCCGGTCGAATGCGGCAAGCCCATCGCCGCGCTCGGCGTGACGAAAGTCGCCGCGCAATTGCGCGACGCGCGCTTCTATGTCTCCAATCTCGCGCTCATCGACGCCGACGGCAAGGAGACGCCGGTCGCGCTCGACAGCAATGATTGGCAGAACCCTCATGTCGCGCTGATCGATTTCGAAAATCAGAAGGGCCGCTGCAAGGGCACGCGCGGCGCCAATGACGTCATCACGGGCGGCGTTCCTGTCGGCAAATACAAGGGCCTCGTCTTCACCGTCGGCGTGCCGAGCCTGGCGAAGGACGCACAAGGGAATGATGTCGCGCTCAATCATTCCAATCTCGCCACCGCTCCGGCGCCGCTGGACGTGCAGGGCATGAATTGGGGCTGGCAGGCCGGCCGCAAGTTCATCGCCATAGAGCTGGAGCCCGAAGGCGGCGTCATGCGCAAGGCGCCCTCGGCGCGTCTGCCGAGGGAGGCGCCCGCCGCGCCGAGCGCCGCCGAGGCCGCGCGGCTCGAGGCGATCGTCAAATTGGAGGCGCCCAAGGAGAAGGAGCAGCCGCGCGTCAATGGCGACGGCACCATCACCGCTTCTACTTGGATGATGCATTTCGGCTCCACCGGCTGCAAAGGCGATCCGCTCACCGGCGAGATCGCGAGCTGCGCCGCGCCCAATCGCATCGCCGTGCGCTTCGATGCTTTCGATCCCGCCAAGCAGCATGTGATTCTCGATCTCGAGGCGCTGCTCGCCGGCGTCGATCTCTCGCATGACGCCGGCGGCGCCACCGGCTGCATGAGCGGGCTCGCCGATCCGGAATGCGGTCCGCTGTATGAGGTCGCGGGCCTGCGCTTCAAGGAGAGCGCGCCGGACATGAATGATATCGGCAAGCCTTCGGCCGTTCCGCAGCGCATCTTCCGCGTCGGGCCGAAGATTCTGGCGGCCAACTAACGCGAATAGGGCGTTCAGAATGCGTTTGGTCCTGAGAAAAGAGCGCGCGGCGCAGGGCGTGGACAACGCCGTCGCCGCGCAGAGCCGAAAGGCTCTCATCGGAAAAATCTTCGCGGGCCGGCGCCGCGCGACGATCGCTCTGCTGCTGACATTCGTCATCGGCGGAGCGATCGCTTGGCGCGTCTTCGGCGCGGCCGAGGCGCCGGCGCACGAGGGCGCCGCGGGCGACAAGCGACGCGATCAAATGGCGGTGACGGTCTCGGTCGCGCTCGTCCGTCTCGCCGATGTGCCGGTGACGCTCGACGCCGTGGGCACGGTGCAGGCGCTCAACACCGTCACCGCGCGCACGCAGGTGGACGGGCGGCTGATCGAGCTCTCCTTCGCCGAGGGGCAGGAGGTGAAACGCGGCGACGTGCTCGCGCGCATCGATCCGTCGATCTACAAAGCGCAATATGATCAGGCCGTCGCCAAAATGGCGCAGGACGAGGCCAATCTCGCCAATGCGCGCGTCGATGCGCAGCGCTATCGCAAGCTCGCGGCCGCCAATTTCGGCTCGCAGCAGCAGGCGGCGACGCAGCAGGCGCTGGTGGCTCAGCTCGAGGCGCAGCTGCGCGCCGACAAGGCTGCGATCGACAATGCCGAAACGACGCTCGATTACGCGACGATCCGCTCGCCCATAGACGGGCGCACCGGCATTCGTCTCGTCGATGTCGGCAATATTCTGCACAAATCGGATCAGACCGGCATCGTCGTCGTCACGCAGCTGAAGCCGCTATGGGTGGTGTTCACCGTTCCGCAGCAATCGCTGCCGCAGCTGCAAAAGGCGCAGGCGGCGGGCCATGCGAAGGTCGCCGCGCTCGCCGCGGATAATTCCACGGTGATCGAGACCGGAGAATTGGCGGTCATCGACAATCAGATCGACGCGCAGACCGGGACGGTGCGCGTGAAGGCGGTGTTTCAAAATCCCGATCTCGCTCTCTGGCCGGGGCAGTTCGTCAATGTGCGCGTGACGGTCGATATGATCGCCAACGCCGTCACCGTGCCGAGCCTCGCCGTGCAGCGCGGCGCCAATGGCGCATTCATCTATCTGCTCGGCGCGGATGGAACGGCGGTGCTGCGCAATGTCGTGACGCGGCGCCAGGACGAAGCCATCGCGGTGCTGGACTCCGAGCTCGGCGCGAATGAGCAGGTCATCGTCTCCGGCTTCTCGCGTCTCGCCGGCGGCTCCAAGGTGCGCGTCGCCGAGAGCGAGGCGCCGCGCGACGGCGGCGAGAAGCGCCGAAAGCGCGCGGAAGGCGAGAAGAAATGAGCCGCGCGCAATGAATATATCGGCGCCTTTCATCGAGCGGCCCGTCGCCACATCGCTGCTCGCCTTCGCTCTGCTGCTCGCCGGCGCGCTCGGCTTTCTGCGCCTTTCGATCGCGCCCCTGCCGCAGATGGACTTCCCCACCATTCAGGTGACGACGCGCCTGCCCGGCGCCAATCCGGATACGATCGCGGCTCTGGTGACGGCCTCGCTCGAGCGGCAGTTCGGGCAAATCCCGTCGCTCTCCTCCATGTCGTCGCAGAGCTCCTTCGGCCTCTCGCAGATCACGCTGCAATTCGCGCTGGATCGCGACATAGACGCCGCCGCTCAGGATGTGCAGCAGGCGATCAATTCCGCAGCGTCGACGCTGCCGCGCAATCTTCCCTATCCGCCGATCTACGCCAAGGTGAATCCGGCGGACACGCCGGTCATGGCGCTCACGCTGCGCTCGCCGACCGCGAGCTTGCGCGATCTCTCCGATCTCGCCGACACGGTGATCGCGCCGCGCCTATCGCAGGTCGCGGGCGTCGGCCGCGTGTCGGTGGAAGGCGGCGTGCGCCCGGCCATACGCATAAGGGCCGATCTCGCGCGGCTCGCGGCCAATAATCTCAACATGGAGGATCTGCGTCAGGCGGTCGCCTCGGCCAATATATCTGGCGCGAAAGGCGCGCTCGACGGCGCGCGCCAGTCCTATACGCTCGAGGTCAATGATCAGATTCTCGCCGCCGAGCAATATAAGACTCTGGTGATCGCCTGGCGCAATGGCGCGCCTTTGATGCTCGGCGACGTCGCCGATGTCGTCGACGGGTTAGAGGATTCCCGCGTCGGCGCCTGGTTCGACGGCGAGCAATCGGTCGTGCTCGACGTCGCGCGTCAACCCGGCGCCAATATCATCGATACGGTGGAGCTGGTGAAGCGGCAGCTTCCCTTTCTGCGCCGCGCGCTGCCGGCCGGCATGACGCTGGACGTCGTCTCCGACCGCACCGATACGATCCGCGCCTCCATCGCCGATGTGGAATTCACCCTGGCGATGTCCGCGGCGCTCGTCGTGCTCGTCGTCTACCTTTTTCTGCGCAGCGCGCGGGCGACCATCATCGCCGGCGTCAGCCTGCCGCTGTCGATCATCGTCACCTTCGCGGTGATGTGGGGCGCCGGCTTTTCGCTCGACAATCTGTCGCTGATGGCGCTCACCATCGGCGCCGGCTTCATCGTCGACGACGCCATTGTGATGATCGAGAATATCGTGCGAGGCATGGAGGGCGGCAAGACGCCGCTGCGCGCTTCGCTCGACGGCGCGCGCGAGATCGGCTTCACCGTTGTTTCGCTCACCGTCTCGCTCATCGCCGTCTTCATTCCGCTGCTGTTCATGACCGGCGTCGTCGGGCGCATGTTTCGTGAATTCGCGCTCACCCTCACGATCGCGGTCGTCGCCTCAGCGGCGATCTCGCTCACTCTGACGCCCATGCTCTGCGCCAGAGTGTTGCGCGGCGGCGGGAGCGATCATCGCTCCGGCGGATTTTCCGCGCGGCTCGATCGTCTCTATGAGACGACGCTCGATTGGGCGATGGGCCGCCAGCGCTTCATTCTGATCCTCACAGGCGCGACGCTCGCGGTCACCATCGCGCTCTATGTCGTCATGCCGAAAGGCTTTCTGCCGCGTCAGGACACGAGCCTGCTCTCGATTGTGATGGAGGGTCCGCCGGACGCCTCCTTCGAGATCATGCGGCGCCTGCAGGCCGAGGCGGCGGCGATCGCGCGCAAGGACGCGGATGTGACCGGCGTCGTCTCTGTGCTCGGCGTCGGGCCGCTCAACGCCACCGCCAATGTCGGTCGCCTCACCGCGACGCTGAAGCCCAAGGATGAACGCGCCGCCTCCGCCGATGAGATCGCCGATCGGCTGAAGACGGCGATGGACCGCATACCCGGCGTCACCGCCTATGCGCAGCCGGTGCAGGACATACAGATCACGACGCGCGCCAGCCGCTCGCAATATCAATATACGCTCACCTCCGCCAATCGCCGCGAGCTTTTGGATTCTGCGGGCAAGCTCCTCGCGAAGCTGCGCAGCGAGCCGGCGCTGCGCAATGTCGCGGGCGAGACACAGGACGGCGGCTTGCGCGCTTTCGTGCGCATCGATCGCGAGAAGATGGGCCGCCTCGGCATTTCCGCGCAGAACGTCGACGATATTCTCAACGACGCTTTCGGCCAGCGGCAGGTCTCCACCATTTATGGCCAAGCCAATCAATATCGCGTCGTGCTCGAGGCGGCGCCGCAATATTTGCGTGGGCCGCGCGCGCTCGAAAAGCTCTATGTCTCGCCGCCGGGCGGCGGCCCGCAGACGCCGCTCGGCGCTTTCGTGCGCGTCGAGGAGACGACCGCGCCGCTCTCCGTCGCGCATCTCGATCAATTCCCCGCGGCGACGATCAGCTTCGATCTTGCGAGCGGCGTCTCGCTCGGCGAGGCGGTGGACGCGGTCTCACGCGCCGAGCGTGAGATCGGCCTCGCCGGCGCCGTCACCGGCGTCTTTTCCGCCGATGCGGCCGAATTCCAAAAATCGCTGGAGAGCGAGCCTTGGCTCATTCTCGCGGCCTTGCTCACCATTTATGTGGTGCTCGGCGTGCTCTATGAGAGCTTCGCTCATCCCTTCACCGTGCTCACCACTCTGCCTTCGGCCGGCGTCGGCGCGCTGCTCGCGTTGATGGTCTTTCGGCTCGACATGTCGATCGTCGCGCTCATCGGCGTGCTGCTGCTGATGGGTATAGTGAAGAAGAATGCGATCATGATGATCGATTTCGCGCTCGAGCTCGACCGCGAAGGTCTGTCGCCGCGCGAGGCGATAGTGACCGCGGCGCGTCTGCGCTTTCGGCCCATCATGATGACGACGCTCGCCGCTCTGCTCGGCGCGCTGCCGCTCGCCCTCTCGCATGGGCCGGGCTCGGAGCTGCGCATTCCGCTCGGCGTCGCCATCATCGGCGGCCTGCTGCTCTCGCAGCTGCTTACCCTCTATACGACGCCGGTCATCTATCTCGGCGTGGAGAGGCTCCGCGCGCGGCTCGGCGGCGGCGCGCCTCCGCCCGATTCCAGCCGCATCGTCGCGCTGCGCAGGGAGGCCGCGGAATGAATATTTCGGAACCTTTCATCCGTCGGCCGGTCGGTACGACTCTGCTCGCCATCGCGCTGTTCGTCGTCGGCTGCGTCGCCTATCTGTTCCTTCCCGTCGCCTCGCTTCCTTCGCTCGATTATTCGTCCGTCAGCGTGTCGGCGAGCCGGCCCGGCGCCGATCCGGCGACGATGGCGGCCTCGGTCGCAGCGCCGCTCGAGCGGCAGCTCGGCGCCATAGCGGGCGTCACCGAGATCACCTCTGCGAGCTGGACGGGAACCTCCCGAATATTGGTTCAGTTCGACATGGGCCGCAGCCTGGACGCCGCGGCGCGCGACGTGCAGGCGGCGATCAACGCCGCGCTGACCGATCTGCCGAGCGACATGCCGCAGCGTCCTTACTTGCGCAAATCCACCGATGCGTTGGAGCCGGTGATGATCCTCGCGCTCACCTCGGACACGCTGCCGAGCGGCGTGATCTTCGACGCCGCAGATTCCATCATCGCGCAGCGCATCGCGCGCGTGCCCGGCGTCGCCGAGGCGCGCATCGCCGGATCGGAGCAGCCGGCGATCCGCATAGAGCTCGATCCCGCGCGCCTCGCCGTCATGGGCGTCGGCATAGACAAGGTGGCGGCGGCGATCACCACGGCCAATGTGCGCACGGCCGTCGGCTCGCTCGACGGCGACGAACGCAGCTGGACGATAGAGACCAATGACCAATTGGCGACGCCGGAGGATTTTCGTGGCGTCGTCGTCTCGGCGGAGAAGGGCGTCGTCGTCAAGCTCGGCGACGTCGCCAATGTCGATCGCGGCGTGCGCAACCGCCTCGCCGCGGGTTGGTACAATGGAAGGCCCGCCGTTCTCATCAATGTCGCGCGTCAGCCCAACGCCAATGTCAATGAGGTCGTGGAGAAAATCAAAGCGCTGCTGCCGGAACTCCAACGCTGGATTCCCGCCGGCGTCGAGATCGGCTTCCTCTCCGATCGCACGCAGACGATCCGCGCCAGCGTCGGCGAGATTCAGCGCACGCTGCTGCTCTCCGTCGCCATGGTGATGGGCGTCGTCTTCATTTTCCTGCGCCGCGCGACGCCCATGATCGCGGCGGGCGTCACTCTGCCGCTGTCGCTCATCGGCACTTGCGCGGCAATGTGGGTCGCGGGCTATTCCATCGACAATCTCTCGTTGATGGCGCTCACCGTTTCTGTCGGCTTCGTCGTCGACGACGCCATCGTCATGATCGAGAATATCGAGAGCTGGGTCGCGCGCGGCAAGAGCCGTTTCGAGGCGGCGCTGATCGGCGCTCGGCAGATCGGCTTCACCGTCGTCTCCATCTCGCTCTCGCTCATCGCGGTCTTCGTTCCTCTGATCTTCATGGACGGGCTGATGGGCCGGTTTCTGCGCGAATTCTCCTACACGCTCGCTTCCGCCATTCTCATTTCGACGGTGGTCTCGCTCACCGTGACGCCCATGGTCTGCGCCTGGGCGCCCTTCGTCGCCGACAGCGGTCGCTCGCGTTTCGATCGCATCGTCGAGGGCGCGCTGGGCAGAATCGTCGATTGGTACGGGAGCAGCCTGCGTCCCGTCATCGATCATCCGCGACTGACGCTCATCGTCATCGTCGGGACCATCGGCTGGACCGCCTATCTCTATCAGGCGATCCCGAAGGGAAATCTTCCGCAGGACGACAATGGCTTCGTCAACGGATCGACGGAAGCGTCCCCGGACGTCTCCTTCGCGGAAATGATCCGGTTGCAGAAGCAGGCGGAGGCGATCATCTCGGCCGATCCGGATGTCGCCGGCGTCGGCTCGTCGGTCGGCGGCGGCGCGCTCACCGCCGCGCTCAATCAGGGGCGCTTCAACATAAGACTGAAGCCGCGCGAGGAGCGCAGCCTCTCGAGCAAGCAGGTGATCGCGCGGCTGCGCAAGGAGCTGGCCAAGGTCGCCGGGCTGCAGGTGATGCTGACGCCCTCGCAGGACGTGTTCCTCCATGCGCGTTGGAGCGCCTCGGCTTATCAATTCACTCTGCTCGACGACGATGTCGCCGAATTGACCGAATGGGCGCCGAAAGTGCTCGCGCGAATGCGCAAGGTTCCGCAGATCGTCGATGTCACGAGCGATCGGCAGCAGGGCGGTCTCAGCGCCAGAGTGGCCGTGGATCGCAACGCCGCTTCGCGATTGGGCGTGCCGATCTCCGCCGTGGACGCCGCGCTGAATGGCGCTTTCGGCCAGCGTCAGGATTCGGTGATCTATGGCGAGCGCAACCAATATCGCGCCGTGCTGGAGGCGCCGTCGACGCGCCAGCGCGATCTGCGCGATCTCGCCGGAATCTATGTGTCCAGCGCCTCCGGCGGACAGATCCCCTTGAGCGCCATCGCGCGCTTCGAGCGCTCGACCTTGCCGATGGTGGTCAATCATCAGGGTGCGCTGCCCGCCGTCACCATCACATTCAATCTCGCGCCGGAGGAGACGCTGGACTCGGCGAGCGTCGCGGTCGAGCGCGCCTTCGCCGAGATGAATCCGCCGAGCGGGCTGCGCGGCGAGCTCGCGGGCGAGGCCGGCGACGCGCGCAGGGTGGGGCGCAGCATGACCATATTGATCATCGTCGCTCTGCTCGCCGTCTATATCATTCTCGGCGTGCTCTATGAGAGCCTCGTGCATCCGGTCACGATCATTTCCACTCTGCCGGCGGCAGGGCTCGGCGCGCTGCTCTCTTTGCAGATGTTCGCCGTCGAATTCTCGATGATCGCCTTCATCGGCATATTGCTGCTGATCGGCATAGTGAAGAAGAACGGCATCATGCTCGTCGATTTCGCGCTGATCGCCGAGCGTGAGGACGGCCTCGCGCCGCGTGAGGCCGCGCTGCTCGCCGCCAAGGAGCGCTTCCGCCCGATTCTGATGACGACGCTCGCGGCCATGTTCGGCGCATTGCCGCTCGCTTTCGCCGCCGGCATCGGCACGGATCTGCGCCGGCCGCTCGGCATCACCATCGTCGGCGGGTTGCTGCTCAGCCAGATTCTCACGCTCTATACGACGCCGGTGATCTATCTGCTGATGAGCAAGGCGCGCATGCCGCGGCGAGTTTCCATTCCCGATGCGCTGACGCCGTCACGGCAGAACAGCGCTTCGTAATCTCTCGCGACATATTCATGCGCAGCGCGGGCGTGCTCGCGGCCGCCGCCGCCAACGCGAAGGGAAGCGCTTCCCGAGATCACTGTCGCCGGCGTTGCGCCGACGGGGGAGACTCGCTCCGAGCAGCAGGCGAAGGAGACCGGCTATTCGCGCCTATGCGTTCCTCCATGTCGAGGCCGATCCCTGCGCTGATAAGGGAAAAGCCGTCAACGACCGGGAAATCCATCTCAATCTAGGGATTCCCGCTGTGCGCGCGTCAGCGGGTCGTCGAAAATGGGCCTCGTCGATTTCTTCGATTATTGCTGGAGTTGCGGTTTCCATCGTAATTTCGGGATGATCCGGAAAAGCACGCGAGAAATGTCGGCCGGGCGGCGGTCGGTAGCGGGCTGCGCCGACACTCGGGGGCGCCCTGCACGGACGCCCCCAGCACGGACGGATTGCCAAAACAAATGTTCTGCGCCAGTCTTACGTCGTCGCATTGGATGGTTTTTGGAAAGTGCTTGTGCCGAGCAAGAGGCGTTTTTTGGAGCCGCAGGAGCGACGCGACGTATGAGCGCCACCGTCGCCGCGGGGCTCCGAGCCCTGACGACTCTCTTCGTCCGATGCCGCGAATTCGTCGCGTCGCGCGCCCGTCCCCGCGACGAGACGAGCGTAACGTGTTTCGCCGGCGGCGAAGCCTGTTTGCGCGCCCTGTGGGAGGGCGGCCTGGTCGGCGCCTTCCGTTGGAGCAGCTGCGGCGTGGTGACCGACGCCAATGACGAATTTCTCCGGATGATCGGCTATGGGCGTGAGGATCTGCGAGCCGGCCGGATCGATTGGCGGAAGGCGACGCGGCTCCAATCGCCCGCCGAAAGCGGCGCCGGCTTCGTCGAGACGGAGTTCACGCGCAAGGACGGCAGGCGCGCGCGGCTGCGGCTCCTCTTCGTCGGGCTCGACGAGAGAGACGCGCGAGGAGTGGCTTTCGCGCAAGACCTCGGCGAAGCGCAGGAGCTGCACCGCAATGCGGAGCGATTGAGGACGCTAGAAAGCCAGGCGGTCGGCTTCGCGCACGAGATCAATCAGCCACTTACTGCCGCCACCGCCTATCTTCAGGCCGCGCGCCGTCAGGCGACGCTGGGCGGCGGATCGCGCTCGGATGACCAGCTGGCCGCGATGGACCGCGCCGGCGCGCAATTGTGTCGCGCCGCGCGGCTCGTCGGCGAATGGCGCGAGCTGTTCGCTCACGACGAACAGAAGCCGGAAGAGATCGCCCTGCACGAGCTGATCCGCGATGCATGGGAGACCGTCCGCCGTGACGCCGGCGAGGCCGTGCATGCCGAGCTGCGCCTGCGAGCGGAGCGCGATCTCGTGTTCGGAGACCGATCCCAGATCGAGCAGCTGGTGATCGATTTCTTGCGCAGCGCGGCGGAGGCGGCGAGCGCGTCGCGCCGGCCCCGACTGATCGTCGCCACTTCGACGAGCGGCGGCGAGATCGCCGTCGAAATCCGCGACGCCGGCGTCGCCGCCCTGGCTTCGCCCGTGACGCGGCGCTCCGAGCCGCGCGCCATCGTCGAGGCCCCCTGCGGTCGCGTCTGGTCGGAGGCGAGCGACGCCGGCGGGGCGGCGTTCAAGCTAGCTCTGCCTCTGGCCGCCGAGGCCTGTGGATAGCGGGCGTTGCTCGGCAGTGTGACTGGTGTGTCATACCGAAATGAGCAAAATTATCGGCCCTCGGGCGAATCGGTAACGGGGGAGAAACGAATGGCTACGCCAAAGCATTCCCTTGTCTCCGCAGAAGCCGCTGAAAGTAAACGAGCTTGCCAGCAAGATTAGTATTAGTACCAAGTAACATCACTAAAAGTAATCATCCTATAGTATAAGTACTAGTGTTACCTACGAGCAACACGCGTCGTCTTTCTGCTAGAGATCTATATTAGGTTGTTTCCTTTACGATCGGGGCGCGCTAAAGAAGAGATGTAGTCGATCGATAGTGGATAAATTATTCCCCGACGGAATTTGCAACGGCGCAGGGGTTCGGCGTCAGCCGAACCCCTTTTTTCATGACGATCCGTCGGGCGCCGCACGTTGCGGCGCCCGTTTTCTTTTGCAGAAGATCGCTGAATTGCCGAGAAAAAGACCGCAGTTGCGCGGTCGCCGCGGGCGAGAGCGTTTCCAGCCGAAGTGGATGCCGATTCGGCGTTGGAAACGCGTCAAAACAAAAGCCTGGAGTCTCTCCGTGTTTCGATGAAACACGGAAAGGTTCTAGAGACCCTGCGGTCGTCCGGCGATCGACACCAGCAGCTCGCCGTCGCCGAGCAGCCGCTTGGCCACACGCCGCGCATCGTCGAGCTTCACCGCGTCTATCCTGCCATTGCGCTCGTCGAGATAGGACGGCTCGAATCCGTCGAGCTGGAGATTGACCAGCTGGCCGGCGATCTTCGTCGATGTGTCGAAGCGCAGCGCATAGGAGCCGGTCAGATATTTCCTCGCCTTGTCGAGCTCGTCCTCGCTCGGGCCCTCATTGGCGAGATCGGCGAATTGGCGCTGGATCACCTCCAGCGACTCGCGGGCGCGTTCGTTCTTCGTCGCCGCGCCGCCGACCAGCATGGCGCATTTGTCATATTCGTTGAGATGCGAATAGACCGAATAGGCGAGGCCGCGCTTCTCGCGCACCTCGTTGAAGAGCCGCGCCGTGAACACGCCTCCGCCGAGAATATGGTTGATCACCACGGCGCCGAAATAATCGGGATCGTGGCGCTGCATGCCCGGCCGGCCGAAGCGGATCGCCGATTGTGGCACGTCGAGATCGATGATGCGGCGCTCGCCGAGCGCGTGAATGTCGATCTCGGCGACGGGCGTCAGCAGGCTCTGCTGCGGCAGCGCGCCGAAGGTCGCGTCGAGCTTGGCGGCGAGCGTCGCCGCGTCGATCGCGCCGACGACGGCGATTTTGAGATCGCTGCGCGCCAGCAGGCGGGTCCGCAGCGCCTCGAGATCGTCGCGCGACAGACTTTCGAGGCTCGCCGCATCGCCGCGCACCGGCAGGCCATAAGGGTGATTCGGGAAGGCGGCCTCGCGGAAGGCCCGGGCGACCAGCGCATCCGGGTCATTGGCGTCGCGCTTCAGCCCCGCGGTGATCTGCCCGCGCACGCGGTCGATCGCCTGTTGCTCGAGCCGGGGCTCGCAGAGCGCGAGACGCAGCAGCTCGAAGGCCTCGTCGCGATTGCGGGCGAGCGTCTGCATATGGCCGGAGATCGAGTCCCGGTCGCAGCCGAAGCCGAGGCGAATCGCCAAATCTTCGATGGCGAGATGAAAGGCGCGCGCGTCATAGGGGCCGGCGCCCTCGTCGAGCAGACCGGCGAGCAGCGTCGAGAGTCCAGCCTTGCCGGCCGGATCCTGGGAGGCGCCGCCGCGCATGGCGAATTCGAGCGCGATGAGCGGAACGGCGTAGCTCTCGACGAGCCAGGCTTCGATCCCGCCGGGCGTGACGACGCGCTGAATGGTCTCGGCGCGGCTGCGCACAGGCGGAATGGCGTGGGCTGTCATTGAATTAAGCTCCGATGTCAGGCGGCGAGCTCGGCTTCGTCTTTGGCTTGGTCCTGCTCTTCGGACTCGAGGAAGCCGGTGACGGCCCGGCGCTTCTGCAGCCATTTGCGGGAAGCGGTCGCTATGTCTTCGGCGGTGACCGCGTCGATGCGCTCCGGCCAGGCGGCTACGTCCTCCACCGCGAGGCCGGTGGCGAGCGTCTCGCCATACCAGCGGGCGAGCGACACTTGGCTGTCCTGCGCATAGACCGCCTCGGCGACGAGCCGGTTCTTGGCGCGCTTCAGATCGGCTTCGGCGATCTCGGTCGCCGCGAATTTCTCGAGCGCCGCGTCTATGGCGTCGTCGAGCTGCTCCAGCGAGACGCCGGGGCCGGGCGTGGCGAAGACCCAGAAGCGCGTGTCGTCCAGCGCCGAGCCCATGTAATAGGCGCCGGCGTTGACCGCGACCTTCTGCTCCACCACGAGCGAATCGTAGAGCACGCTCGACGGGCCGCCGCCCAGCACATGGGCGAGGACTTCGAGCGTCTCGGCCGCGCCGGGCGCGCCGGTCGTATAGGAGGGCACGAGGAAGACGCGCTCATGCGTCGGCTGCTCGACCTTCTCGTCGGCGAGCGTCACCAGCCGATGGGCGCGCGGCTCCGGCTCGCGCGGGCGCTTGCGGTTCGGCGCGTCGTCGCTCGCGGGGATGCGGCCATAGGTCTTCTCGGCGAGATCGCGCACGGTCTCGAAGTCGACGTCGCCGGCGACGATCAGTATGGCGTTCTCGGGCGTATAGAAGCGATGATAATAATGAAGCGCGTCCTCGCGGCCGAGCGTCTCGATCTCATGGCCCCAGCCGATGATCGGCGTCCCATAGGGGTGGTGCGGGAAAAGCGCCGCCTGCACCGCCTCGTCGAGCTGGGCGGAGGGGTCGTTCTCGGTGCGCATGCGGCGCTCCTCGAGCACGACTTCGCGCTCCGGCCCCACCACCTCGTCGGAGAGCACGAGATTGGTCATGCGGTCGGCCTCGAACTCCATCAGCGTGCCGAGGTGCTCTTTGCCGATGCGCTGGAAATAAGCCGTATAGTCATAGCTGGTGAAGGCGTTCTCCTGGCCGCCGAGCTCGGAGACGAGATTGGAGAACTCGCCCTGCGGATGGGCGTGCGTGCCTTTGAACATCAGATGCTCGAGGAAATGCGCGATTCCCGACTTGCCGAGCGGATCGTCGGCGGAGCCGTTGCGATACCAGATCATATGGGTGACGACCGGCGCGCGGCGGTCGGCGATGACGACGATCTCGAGCCCGTTGGCGAGACGCGAATGGACGACGCCCGCGGCCGCGCTCTCGCTCTTGGCGGCTCCGGCGCGCACGGCCTCGGTTTTGGCGGCGGCGGAGCTGGCGACGGCGGAGCTTGCGGCATGATCGGCCGCGATCGCCTCGGCCCCCGGCTGTGTCATCGGCATGATAATTTTTCCTCGCTATAGCGCGTTCGACCGCGTCCGGCGTCAAGGCGTGCGCCGCCCGGCCGAGAAAAAACGGCCAAGAGAAATCGGCGCCAGTTCGGCCTCGGGGTCTTTCCCGGACGCTTCGACGGAAGCATTCGGCCTATATAAGCACGAATGCGATGCGTGTCAGGCGCCGCGCCCGCCGCTAGCGTTGCCGTGGCCGATAGGCGCATGGCGATTGTCGTGATCGCATCGTCGAGATCGCCGATCTTCTGGTGGTCGGCTCTTTCCTCGTCGCCGGCGCGCCGAACAAGGCTTTGTCGGCGGTGATGGCCGCCGCGCCGAAGGAGGAGGGCAAGACGGCGCTAAAGGCGCCTGTCGACGCCTCCGCTCTGCTGCCCAAGGGACGGAAATTCTTCCGTTACGAGGGTTCGCTCACCACGCCGCCCTGCTCGGAAGTGGTGCATTGGTACGTCTTCGCTCAGCCGGTGGCCGTGGCGAAGGCCGACATAGACGCCTTCGAGACGCTGTTCCCGATGAACGCCCGCCCCGCTGCAGCCGGCGCATCGCCGCATCGTGCTGAGCGGCGGCTGAGGAGGGAGGCTCGCGCTCGGCGGCTCAGGAGCCGCCGAAAAGCTTGCCGATCATCCCCACGGGATTGGTCCAATCGGATTTTTCCTCTGCTTCCTTGGCGCCCTTGCCGCCGGCGACCTTCTGGCGATAGGCCTGCGGCGGCTCCGTCAGATAGGACCGCGCCGAGGCCTCGCCGGCGCCGCGCGTCTTGGTGGCGCTCGCGCCGGGCTCGTCGGCGTCGGTGGTGATGGTGCAATGGCCGTCCGAGGCCGCGACGAGACATTTGCGCGGGCCGTCGCGCTCTCCGTTCTTGGAGCCGGCGACATTGGGATTTTCATTGAGGCCGGGCTGGCGCGCCGGCGCCTGAGCGCCCTTGCGCCGGGCGATCTCCTGATCGACCGGCCAGGAGGCGGGCCGCTCACTCTCCGCCTGCGGCGAGGGAAGCCCCTGGCGATTGGGCGGCACGACGAGCTTGGGATGCTCGCGAAACACGATTTTCTGACTTTCCTCATCGTCCGAATAGACGCCGATGAAGCCGAGGACCGAGGTGACCGTCGATTTGTCGTCATAGGCGCAGGCCGGGGCGAGGCCCGCTCCGCCGAGAAGAACCATCGCGAGCCCGACGCATGCCGGCGCCCGACGCAGAGAGGCTGTCGCCCGTTTCATCGCCCAGAACTCCTCCCGTGCGCGCGGTCCCGTGCCGGAGTGCGCGCGATTCCCAGAGCCGCATTGTTACGGCCCGCTTATTGGCATTTTAGAGGCGCGCGGCCCTCCGGGCCAGCCGAAATCGTCGCGAAATCTATCCGGCCGCCGGGGTGGGTCGCGGGGCGCCGGCGCGAAAGCTCTCGAGCAGCAGCAGCAGGACGCCGAGAAAAATCGCCGCATCGGCGACATTGAACACGTAATTGGCGAGCGGCCCCACCGGCAAAGCCGTGTGAAAGAAGAAGAAATCCGCCACGGCCCCGCGCGTGAGCCGGTCCGCGACATTGCCGAGCGCGCCGCCCACGACGAGGCCGAGCCCCGCCGCCGTCAGCCGCCGCGGCGCCCGCCACAGCCAATAGGCGAGGCAGCCGACGATCGACAATTGGAACGCCACCAGCAGCGCGCGCGTCGCTCCGGTCTGTGAGGAGAGCAGCGAATAGGAGACGCCGAAATTCCACGACAGCACGAGATCGAGAAAGGAAGTGAGGCGAATCGGCTGCCGCAGGCCGATGTCGAAGACGTTCAGCATCCAGAATTTATGGGCCTGGTCGAGCGCCAGGGCGGCCACGACCGCCGCGAGGCCGAAAAATCTCGGACCGGAAAACCAGGGGCGATAGACCAAGAAACTCCCTCCAGTCATCGGCGGCGCCGGCTCCTCATTTCGACGAAATGGTCACGCCCGAGGCGGCGACGAACGGATAGGCGCAATCGCCGAAATTCACGACCTCTTTCGATACGGCGTGAATATCTTGCAGCAATTGTTGGAAATTCCCGCTCACCATGGTCTCGCTCGAGGCGTGCCTCACCTCGCCGTCCTCGATATAGAACGAGTTTTTGGCGATTCCAGAAAAATCCAGATTGTCGTTGGGCGCGCCGCCGGAGAAGCGGGAGAATAAAATTCCGCGCTTCACGCCTGCGATCATATCGGAAAGGCTCGTTTCGCCCGGCCGCACGCGGCTGTTGCGCACGCCCGCCGTCTGCGGCATGCCGAGCTTGCGCGAGAAGAAATAGCCGATGAGGAAATCCTTCAGCACGCCGTCCTCGATGATCGGCAGATCGCGCGTGGGCACGCCGAATTCGTCGAAATCCGAGCCTTCCGCGAAATCCGCGGAGCGCGGCGCGTTGTCGAGCGAGAACAGCGGACTGGCGATGCGTTCGCCGCGCTTGTCCTTATAGGGGGAGGAGCCGGCGAGCAGCGTCGGGCCGGCGAGCGCGCCGGCGATCGACGGCATGAGGCCGGTCATGCAATGCGGCGTGACGATCACATCGCCGACGAATTTTCCCGCGACCGGCCGGCGCTCCAGCGAGCGCTCGCATTCCGCCATCAGCCGCCCGACCCCGGCGGCCTCGTAGAGCGAGGCGAAGGGCGCGAAGGCGCTCCCGCCCACGGCGTTGAAAGAGGTGGTGAGCGGTCCGTCCTTGGCCATGAACATGGCGCGATAGCCGTGGCGGCCGCGACGCTCGCGCTGACGCAGGCCGCGCGAATTGGCGAATTCGGTCTCCTGCTCGGTAAACGTATAGAGGCTGTCGCGCAGGCGCAGCAGCGGATGGCGCACGGGCAGGCTCGCAAGAAATTCATCGATCTGCGCGCGCATGGCGGCGCGATCCGGCGCGGCGGGGCCGTGATCGCCCGGCGGCAGGGAGGGCGCGTCGGCGATGTCATTGGCGGGATCGGCGACGCCCGCCGCGGCCGCCGTCGCCGCCGCCTGGATCGCGGCCTCCACCTCCTCCGGCCGGCGGCCGTTGAGCGTCGCGCCGCCGCGTTTTCCATCGCGGAACAAAGTGATCGTCGTCGTCTCGTTCTCCGTGGAGCGGACGAGATCGACGTTGCGGTGATCGAACTCTATCTCGAAATAGCGCGTGCGATTGGTGAGCGCCTGCGCCGCCGTGGCGCCGGCCTCTTTCGCTCTGGCGAGAATCTGGTCGAGGAAATCATCCGAGGGGACGGCGCTCATCCGCGGCCTCCCAGAGTGACGCGGCATTTGATCGAAGGGCCGCCCATGCCGACGGCGATCGGCTGTTTCTTGCCGCACCAGCCGCCGCCCGCCGCCCAGCGGAAATCATCGCCGACATGGGTGACGCTCTTCAACATGTCGAAAGCGACGCCGGAAATCGTCGTGTCGCGAATGGCGCGGCCGAGCTTGCCGTCACGAATCTCATAGCCGCAATTGACGCCGAACATGAATTCGCTCGTCGCGTCCGCCTGCCCATTGGTGGAGCGCTTCAGATAATAGCCGCGCTCTATGGCGCCGATCATATCGGCGAGCTTGTCGTTTCCCTTGGCGATGCAGGTGTTGCGCATCCGCACCAAGGGCTCGTCCTGGAAGGAGAAGGCCCGCGCATTGCCGGCGGGCTCGGCGTCCAGAATTTGCGCGGTGCGCTTATTGTGCAGAAAATTTTTCAACACGCCGTCCTCGATGATCGCCACATCGCGGCAGGGCGTGCCCTCGTCGTCGACATGAATGGCGAAGGAGGATTTCCCGTCCGGCCCGCGTCCGCCATAATCGCCGAGCGTGATCTTCTCGCTCGCCACCAGCTCGCCGAGATGGTCGCCGGCGACCGAGCCCGCGAGCACGAGATCGGCCTCGCAAGTATGGCCGATCGCCTCATGGGCGAGAATGCCGGCGAGCGCGGAATCGAGCACGACATCGTGATCGCCGGCCTCGCATTGGCCGCCCTCGGCCTTGCGGCGCAAATGCTCGTGCAGCTCCTCGAGCCAGGGCGCGAGCGTCGCTTCGTCGAAGGACTGATCCTCTATCTCGCCGAAGCCGCCGAGAATGTCATAGAGCTCAACGATTCCATCATTGGCTTCGACGCTCATGGAGACGACGAGCGCCGCGCGCGGCACGAAGGAAGAGGTCGCGGCGCCGTCGCTATTGGCGAGGATCTTCTCGCTGGCATGGCTGGACAGCGAGATGTCGACATTGACGAGGCCCGGATAGCGGGCGCGGATCGCCTCGTCGAGCCGCTGCACGATCTCCACGCGCTGCTCCGCCGAGAGCGGCGCGCGCTTGCTGCGATAATCATAGCTTCCGCTTCCGGCCGTGGTGGAGAGCCCGCCGCTCGCGGCATGACCGCCGGCGAATTCGGCATTGTCCTTGGCCGTGGCGATGACGGCGGCGAGCGTCGCTTCGTCGTCGGCGGGCGCTGCGGCGAAGCCGAAGGCGCCGTTGTGATAGAGCCGCGCCGAGACGCCGCCATCGCGTGAGCGACCATTGGCGAGCAACACGCCCTTGCGCATCATGATGCGGGAAGAATGATTGGCGTGCCAGCGTAATTCCCCATAGGCGGGCAATTGCGCTGCGCGCGCGACGAGCCGGTCGAGCATGTTCGCGGCCTTTCGGGTGAATGATGTTTCTGGAGGCAATATAGCGGAAGGAGTTGGTGAACGAAATGACGACCTATCGGCCCCCGGGGCAATCGAGTGAAGTTCTCTTCATCCTGAGGAGGGCCCGCAGGGCCCGTCTCGAAGGACGAGGAGAGCTTCATGCGCCGCCTCGGAAATCGCCCGCTAAACACTGTGCGTGACGCGCTTCCCTCTCCTTCGTCCTGAGACGGCCTCTTCGAGGCCTCCTCAGGATGAAGGAGAGGGAAGCGCTTCGGCGAGGCGTCGCGAGTCGGCGAGCGACAGCGGCGCCCCGTCAATATTCCCATTCGACGCCGACGCCGAGCGAGGATTTGCCGTCGACCTTGGTTTCGCCTTTCACGCGGACATTCTTGGTGACGTCCACGCCGACGCTGACGGCGGTCTGCTCGGGCTTGGCGCCCGTGCGTACGCCGACGCTGATATTGTCCGAAATATAGCGCGAGGCGCCGACCGTCGGCCCGCTGGAGCCGCCGGCCTCGAGATCGAGCGAATCGACGCCGAGCGCCTTGCGCATTTTCTCGAATGCGTCGACGCCGGTTCCGGCGCCGGAGAATTGCGCAAGCGCGGTGGCGAGCTGCACCGCCTGAAAGGCCGAGAGCGAACCCGAAGCCTTGGCGAAGAGCAGGCGCGAGAGCACCTCGTCCTGCGGCAGCTCCGGCGAGGAGGAGAAGGAGAAATTCGGCAGCGAGGCGGGGCCGGAGACGCCGATCTTGGCGGTGACGTCGCTCGCTGTCGTCTCGGCGGTGAAATCGAGCTGCGGGACGAGGCCGCCCGCGAATGTCAGTTTTCCGCGCGTGAGATCGATGCGCTGGGTCAGCAATTGCAGCTTGCCGCGGCGCAGATCGAAAGCGCCATTGACGACGGGCTTTTGGATCGTGCCGCTCAATTTCAACTCGCCGCCGAATTCCGCGTCAATGCCGCGGCCGCGCACGAAGATGCGATTGGGCGCGGCGAGCGCGAGATCGATGGTGGCGTCGAAGGGCGAGTGTTTTGCGGCGCGCGCTTTCTCCTTAGCTTCCAACGCCAGCATCTCTTTGGCGAAAGCGCGCGGCGAAATATGCACCGCGCCGCGCGGCGCCTGGAAGGAGGCGGGCAGGCGATCGGGGACATTGACCTCCATCGTCGTCAGCGTCACGCGGCCCGAGACTTTCGGCGCTCGCGCGAGCGGCCCGCCTATGTCCAGATCGAGATCGGCGGTGGCGGAGACGAGATCGCTGCTGACGAGCTGCGCATTTTTGGCTTTGATACGAATAGCGCCGGGCATTCCGGCCTGCGGCTCGACGGCGATATTGCCGGTCGCGGCGATCTGTCCGCCGTTCTTGGTGAGCGCGGTCAAGCGCGTGATGGCGATCTCGCGTCCATGTCCGTCGAGCTTGGCGTCTATGTGATCGAGATAGACGCCGTTCAGCGGATCGGAGAAGGAGCCGTTCGCCAGCGTCACGCCGCCTTCGATCGCCGGCGCGGCGAGCGAGCCGGCGATGCGCAGATCGACATTGGCCTTGCCGCGCAGGCTCTGGCCATTGGCGGCGAGCGCGGTGTCGGCGAGCTTGGCGTCGGCCTCGCCCTTCACTTTGAGATCGAGCGCGCCGGCTGCGTCGATCGGCGCCGAGCCCGTGATGGCGAAGCGCCCGCCGGCGCCGAGCACGATATTCGCGTCGAGACTCGTGCGCGCGCCGGCGAGCGCGCCATGCGCCGCTATGTCGAGCGGCGGCAGGCCATTGCTGCGCAATTGCGGCGCGGAGAGCTTGGCGATCTTGATCTTCCAATCACCGCTCGGCGATTTCTTGTCGCCGGTGATGCGCGCCTCCGCGTCCAGCGCGCCATCGAGCGCGAGGCTGGCGTCGGCGATGGCGGCGATGGAGAGCGGAATAGCGCGCGCTCTCGCGGTGAGATCGAGCCGCTCGCCGATCGCGCCGTCGATGTCGAGCCGGCCCGCGCCGACCGCGAAGGCGAGGCCTTTCAGCTCCACGGAGCCGCCGCCGAGCGTGACGCTCGCCGGAGCGGCGAGGGCGATGCGCTTGCCGGCGCGCTGCGCGGAGAGCGATTGAATGTCGAGCCGCGTTCGTTCGCCCGGCGTCAGCATGGAGCGGCTGGCGATGGCGAAACCTTCCGCATCGACGGCGAGATCGAGCGCGGTGGCGGCGCCGGCGGGCGCGGCGGTGAGGCGCGCCTTGGAAATGGTCTTGCCGCCGATGCGGGCCGAATCCACAGCGACGCTTCCGTCCAGCGCCGGCTTGCGCAGGAGATCGTGGCCGGAGAGCGTTGCGCTCAGCCGTTCTATCGAGGCGTCGGCGGCGCGAATGCGCGTCCCCTTCGCGTCGATCGTCGCATTCTGCGCGCCCTGCGAAGCATCGAGGCGTATGTCCGCCTGCAGCGCGCCGGAGAGCTTGCGCAGGGCCAGCGCGGAGAGATCGTCGAGATCGGGCGCGGCGAGCGAGAGCCGCCCGTTGGCGAGGCCTTGCGCATCGAGCGTGACGGCGCCGCGTAGCGTCGCGCGGCCGATCGCGAGATCGAGATTGTCGAGCCTCCAGCCGGCGTCCTTGCGCGCGTTCAATTTTCCGCGCGCCGGGGCGCCGTCTATGGCGCCGTCGAGCGTCGCGGTCGCGGAGAGCGCGCCGGTGAGATCATGCGCGGAGCCGTAGAGCGCGAGCTTTTGAATCGCATGGCCGTCGAGGCGGCCGCCTTCGATCCGCGCGTCGAAGTCGGCGTTCGGCCGGTCGGAGGAGCCCGTCGCCTTCAGCGAGATTTCGACACGGCCGGAGAGGCGCGGATCGGCCGGAGCGAGATCGGCGATGTCGATCCTCGCGCCGACATCGAGCGCTTCGCGCATCGCGGCGCCGTCGATCTTCGCGGAGAGATGGTCGCCGCGCAGCGACAGGCCCTCGAAGCGCAGGCCGCCGCCCGGAAGCGAAGCGACCGCGCCGCCGAGCGCCAGCCGCTTACCGAGCAGCTTTTCCAGCACGGGCGCGGAGAGCGCCGGCGCGGCGAGCGTTCCGCTCAGCGTCGCGCTCATCCGCTCGTCTTTCGGAACGCCTTTCAGCGCGATGGCGAGATCGAGCGGGCGCGGCGCGCCATCCGCCGACGTTCGGCTGCGGATGGCGATGTCGCCCGTGAGCGCGCCATCGTCGCGCAAGCTGGCGGCGCCGGCGAGCTGCGTCGTCCCTTCGAAGAGCGGCGCCGCGGCGGCCGGCAGCAGCGGGGCGAGGCGGTTTTCGAGATCGAATTCCAGCCGCCGCGCCGCGCCATCGCGCGTGAGATGGGCGCGGCCCTCGGCGCCGATTTTCTCTCCCGCTCGGGCCGCGAGGCGCGCGGCGAAGTCGTCGAGACCGCCTTCGCCGGTCAGGGCGATATCGACCGGCGGCAGTCCGGGCAGGGCGGCGAGGCGGGCGATGGCGCCGCCCTCGGGCTCCTGCGCCGTGACGGCGAGAGTGATCTTGCGCCCGTCCGCAGCGATATCGGCTTTCGCGGTGATGGAGCCCGGCGCGTCCAGCCGGCGAATGTCCAAGGCGAGGCGCGCGCCATTGTCGAGCGCAGCGTCGCCGCTCGCGGTGAATTTCGCCGCAGCGCCGAGAACGGGCTCGCCGAGCGACAGCGAATCCAGCGCCAGCCGGCCGAGGCGGATTCGCACGGGAAGATCGGGGAGCGCGAAGCTTCCGCCGCCGCTCTTGCTCGTTTCGGCGGTTGCGCGCGCGGGCGCCGGACGGCGGGCGACCTCGATCGCGCCTATGGCGAGCGTCTCCACATCGACGCGCAGAGCGAAGAGGGCGGAAGGCGACCAATCGAGAGCGATTCGGTCGATCTTCGCAAAGACGCCGTCCCGATCGGCGAGAGAAATATCGCGCAGCAGCGGATGCGCCGACAAAGGATCTTCGAAAGCGCCGATATCCACTTTCATATCGGGCGAGGAGGCGGCGCGTGAGACGAGATCGGCGAGGAAGCTCTTGCCCTCGCGGATTTGCATGCGCAGCGCGAGCGCGCCCGCGACGGCGAGCAGCAGCAGCGCGCCCAGCGCATAGGCGAGAATGCGGCGCAGACGAAAGCGCATCAAAACGACTCCCCGACGCCGATGAAGATCGCAAATCTGTTCTCGCCGGGACGCCGGCCGAGCGGCGTCGCCACATCGAGGCGGACGGGGCCGATCCCTGTGTAATAGCGCAGGCCGACGCCGACCGATGAGCGCATCGACGAGCGGAAATCCGGGACGGGAGAGGAGAAGGCGGAGCCGATGTCGTAGAAGGGCACGACGCCGATCTCGCGCGTCACCTTTATGCGCGCCTCGGCCGAGCCCTCGAGCAGGCTGCGTCCGCCGACGGGAAAGCGGAGGCCGGCGTCCGGGCTCAGCGAGCGATAGCGATAGCCGCGCACCGAGCCGCCGCCGCCGGCGAAGAAACGATGGCTCGCGGGTATGTCTTCTATGCTCGCGCCGACGATCGAGCCCGCCGCCATGCGGCCGGCGAGGACATACCAGCCGTCCTCGTCCAGGGCCTTATAGCCGGAGATTTGCGTCTTGGATTGCACCATGCCGACGCTGTCGCCGAAGGCCTTCACATAAGGCGTGACATTGGCGACGGCGCGAAAGCCGTTGGTCGGCGCGAGCAGCTCGTCGGTTCCGTCGTAACTGGCCGAGAGCGGGAAGCCGAGCAGCGAATAATCATGCGGGCCGAAGGCGTCGAACGTATGGCCGCGCTCGAATTCCAGCCCCGCCTGCACGGAGGCGGAATCGCTGAAGCGATGGCGGATCGCGGCCGAGGCGTTTCCGAACGCTGCCCCATAATAGTCGGTCCTCTCGCGCACGAAGCTCATATCGAGCAGCAGATCGTCGCGCGATCCGAACAGAGCAGGCTTCACGAAGCTCGCCTTGGCGCGGCCGATGACGTCTCTCAGGCGGATCGAGGAGAGGCCCTTGTAGCTCGCCGCGCCACCGAAGGGCGCGAGGCCGCCCTCGACATCGAAACGCAGCCGCTCGGCGCCGCCGAACAGATTGCGGTCGGTCCAATAGGCGCGCAGGCCCGGCCCATCGACATTGGAGAAAAAGGCGTCGGCGCCCACCGTATGCCGCTTGCGCTCGCTCGTCTGCACGAAGATCGGCAGATTGCCGTTTGCGTCGAGCTTGTCGCCGTCCTCCACCTTCACCGAGCCGACGGCCTCCAGCCGGCCGACGGATTTGCGTGTATCGGCGAGCTTCTTCGGACTATAGGCCTCGCCCTCTTCGAGATAGATGAAAGAGCGGATCACTTGCGGGTCTATGCTGGGCGAGCCGCTCACCGTCGCCTCGCCGATTCCCGCGCGCGGGCCCGGATCGATCGTGACGACGACATCCATCGCCTTTTCGGGATGCAGAATGGTCGGCTTCGCCGCGACGACCTTGGCGAGCGGAAAAGAATTGGCGCGCAGCGCGTCGATCCAGCCTGTCTGCATGGATTGCAGGGCGGCGGCGCGGGCCGGCTCCTCCTTGTCGCGCTCCAGCGACTTTTGCGAGAGCAGCGCTTCGTCGAGCGGCTTGCCGTCGCGCGCGTCGAGAATGACGACATTGCGCAGCCGGAACAGCGGGCCGGGGACGATCTCTATGCGGATCGGCGCGAGCGCTTGGCCGCGCAGCCGTTCCGCGGCGGCGGCCGCGACATCGGCGCCATGGCCGTCCGGCCGCACCGGGACGCCGGCGACCGTCGCCCTTATCTCCGCATCATAATAGCCGCTCGCCCATAGCGCTTCGGCGAGGCGGGGAAAATCCGCGACGACGCGCCGCGCCAGCCCGGCGCCGGTGGGCGGCGCCTGCAGGCGCCGCCGCCAGCTGTTGGAGGCGTCCTGAAGATTGCGGGCGAGGCCCTCCGCCTCGTCGAGGCCGACGAATTCGATTCTATAGGGCAGCGCGTCGCGGCTCGGCTCGGGCGTCTCCTCGGTGGCGCCGAGGAGGCCGAACAGATCGAATGCGCGGGCGGGCGAGGCCGCCTCCTGCCCGCCGAACGCCAGGAGCGCCGTCACGCCCAGGAAACGCTTCACATATTTCACGTCGCAACGACCCGAACCAAGGATTGCCGCACCATAAGCGGAGCGCTGCAAGCGGTCCATCGCGTTAAGCTTAACGATACAACCTATGGTTAAATATGTCTTACCGCTCGCCGGCGCGCGCGGATGGCGCCGCATCGCGTCGGCGGGGCGTTTTTCGGTCAGAATTTGAAGCCGACCTTGGCCAGCACGGTGCGCGGCGCGCCGGGATAATAGATGCCGTTGGCCGACGTCTGCTGATAATAGCCGCTGCTGATCTGACCGATATAGGCGGTGTCGAACATATTCATGCAGGTGACGCTGGCGGTGATCGTCCCCCAGTCGATCTTGTGCTCATATTTCACGGTGAGATCGAATGTGGAGTAGCCGGCGAGCGGCTGATAGCCGGATGTGTCGCCCGCGCGCGAGCCGACGATATGCAGGATCGGCGTGATGGTGAATTCCTCTATGCGCAGATCGCCGCCGATCGTCGAAATAAAATAGGGCACGTCCGGCAATTGCTTGCCCTTCACGCGCGTCGACCAATAGATCGCCGAGGAGGCGCCGGGCAGGAGCGGCAGGTCTTGAACGAATTCGGCGCGCTGATAGCCGAGCGAAGCGAAGAGAGAGACGCTCTCGAGCGGCGAATAACGGACGATGGCCTGGGCGCCGTAACTCTGGCTCTCGCCGACATTCGCGCCATATTGCGTGCCGACGCCGGGATCGTAAGAGACGAGCTTATTGTGGTTGCGTGAATAATAGACCGTCGGCTCCACATAGCCCGAGCCATAGGCGCCGTCGAAGGACCAGCGCAGGCCGAGATCGAGCTGCGTCGAGGTCTCCGGCTTGATCGAGCGCCACAGCTGATCGGCGGTGATGCCCTTGGCGAGGAAGACCGCGGAATTCTGCTGGAACACGGGCCAGGCGTCATAGCCCGGCCCGCCATAGCCGGCGGCTCCGCCGAATTTCAGCAGCAGATCGTCGGTCAGCCGATAGGTGAGCGCGCCATAGGGCAGGAATGTGCCGATGGTGAAGGGCTTGACGCTACGATTGGCGACGACTCCGGAGGAGAGCGCCAGCGCCGTGTCATAGGGCACGTCGCCTATGCCGGTCGAATTATAGGAGTCTATGCCGGCCATGCGCTCCCAAACATAGCGCGCGCCGGCCTCCACATGCAGCGGTCCGAAGTCGCGGCTCGCGAGGCCATAGGCGGAATCGAATGTGTGCGGAGACGTCTGCTTGCCGAGGATCGCCCAGCTCGGGGTGATGAGGCCGCCCGCGGCATTGGGGGCGAAGACTTCCCAAGCCGTCGGAGGGCCGGGGAGATTCTGAACGCCATGCCAGAAGCCGAGCTTGGCGTCGGTGTCGAGCACGCGCGTCTGCAACTCGCTGACCACGCCCCACATGTCGTGGTCGATGATCCATTTGCGGATGCGGCCATTGGCCTGGCCGTCGAGATAATAGCCGTCCTCGCGGAAATAATAGGGCTTGAAGACGAGGCGCGTCGTCTCGTCGACTTTCACTGTGATCTCGGAGAGCGCCGACCAGGAATCGAAATGCTGGAGATTATAGCCGTAATAATTGATCTGGCTGGCCGTCGTCGGGCCCGGATAGGTCGCGAAGTCATAGCGGCGGAAGGCCCCGAGATTGCTCGCCTGCTGGTAATTGAGCCCTTGATAGCTGTGCTGGTCGAAGCTGCTCTTGGCGACGAAGAGTTTCACCTCCAGCCCGTCGACGGGCTTGGTTTCGATTCCGACGGCGAAGCCGGATTTGCCTTGTGGATCCTTGCCGGAGCCGCGCCATTTGTCGGCGTCGGTGAAGGAGCCGGAGACGAAGGCCTTGGTCGTGCCGTTCAAAATCTCGCCCGTGTCGATGCGGGCGAATGTGCGCAGAAAAGAGAAGGAGCCGACGCTCTGCGAAATCTCGCCGCCGAATTTCTCCGCGGGCCAGCGCAGGCGGCTGTCGAAATTGCCGCCGGTGGTGAAATAGGAGTTCACGTCGGAGGGCATGGGGCCCTGCCGCAGCACGATCTTGCTCAGATTTTCATTGTCGATGAGCCAGGTGACGCCGGGGCCGGGATTGATGCCGGAGAGCGGCAGTCCCTCCACCGTGCCGATGCTGTTGCCGTGCTGGCTCACCTCGCCGCGGATGCGCAGACCTTTGTTGCCGCCGGGCAGATTGGCGAGGCCGTAAGGATCGATGGCCGGCGCGTCGACCGAGGGCAGCCAGGAGATGCCGCGGATGGGATTGGAGCCGCCGCCGCCGCTGGCGAGATCGAGCCCGCGGCTGTCGGCGGAATAGGCGGTCGAGGAGTCGGAGGCCGAGCCGATGACGCCCGGCTCGGGCTTTTTCTTCGGCGCGGCGGCGGGCGCCTGCCCGATCGAGATTTCCGGCAGCGGCGTGAAGGTCTGGGCGCTCGCGCCATTGGCGACGCCGAGCAGCGCGGCGAAAGACGCGCCGCCGAGGAGAAGGGAGGAGCCGCGTCTTCCACGCGCGAACATCGTCATTGCTGTCAGCCTTTCGTCGCCCCGGGCCGACGCGCCGCTCGCCTGCCGCTCGATTCGTGATATAACAAAATTACCTAAATATATGCGCTCATGGCTGCAAGTCTAATCAGGCGGCAAATCGACGCTTATCGCGTCACGACGCGCGATATAAATTGCATGTAATATTCGCGATTATCGAAATGTCTTCGCCGCTTTGACGCTCGCCGCCTCCCATAGTCTTTCACCGATCCGGCGCAAGGGAAGGGCGGCGCGTCCAGCGATGAGCTGGGGCCGCAGCCAGCCATGGGTGTCCACCCAATCCTCCGGCCCCGGAACCTCGGCGTCCGTTTCCAATGAAACGAGAAAGACGCCCAGCGCCGCGAGCTCGCGGGCCTGCACGACGCGCTCGACGCGGCGCAGGCCGCCGAATTCGAGCCAGCGCCCCGACCATCCGCGCGCCGTCAGCCCCACTGCGGCCGCCGCGCCGACGAGGCCGCGGCGCGCGCCGAATCCGGTCGCGCGACGCCCTGCGAGCAAGCGGTCGATCTCGTCGCAACGGATTTCGCGCCGGCTCGCCTCGCGGCCGAACTCGGCGAGCTGCTCCGCCTCCTCGCCCGCGACGACGACGCCGGGGGCGCTCGATGGCGCGGCATGCGCTTCGACATAGGCGGCGGCGCGCTGGAAGAGAGAGTCGAGCGCGTCTGTCCGCTCGGTTTCGAGAACGAGGCACGAGGCTTTGTTGTTCGTCGTCGCCTTCACGCCGGAAAACAGCATATGGCCGACCGAGCCGATGAAGCGCGCTTCATCCGCGAGCGCATCGCCCAATTCGCGCGCGAGCCGCGCCGTGCTCGTCGCCCAGCCGGCCCCGTCGGTGTCGTCCATGCCGATGAAAATACGCATCAGTCGGCGACCTCCGCGTCGCGCGGGCGCTTGCCGATGGCGTGGAGGCGTCCGTCCCGTTCCTCTATCGGCGCGACGGCGCGCCCGCCCCAGAGCCGCGGCGACAGCCAGCCGCCGGTATGGATCAACGAATCGGCGTCGAGCGCATGCGCGTTTTCGTCGATCGCCACGGCCTCTATGCCGACCTCGGCGAGGGCTGCGACGGAGATCGGATCGGGGAGGCGGCGCAGCCGGCCATATTCCAAGAATCGGCCGGACCAGCCATAGGCGGAGAGGCCGACCGCCGCCAGCGCGCCGATGACGCCGTCATTCGTGCCGCCGAGGCCGAGCAGCTCCACCCCGGCGCGCGCGGCGACCTCTCGCGCATGATCCTGCGTCTCGATCTCATGCGTGCAGGAGAGGCCGAATTCGATGATTTCGGAAAGCTCGTCGGTCTCCCGCGCGACGCAGAGGCCGGGGTCGGAGCCCTCGCTGGCGAGTTCCGCTATGTGGGCGATCGCGCGCGCGACCAGCGCCGGGATCAGCGCCTCGTCCTTTATCTCCACCACGGCGCAGGCCGGGCTGTTGTGCGAGGTGAAGGGAATGCGCGGATCGATGAGCAATTGATGACGCAGCGCGCCCCAGAGCCGCGCGCCCTCGGGGAGCTTGTGCTCGAAGAGCCGCGCCAGCCGGCCCGTGCCGATCTTCGCTCCGGCGACGTCGGTGTCGTCGAAACCCATATAGAGCTTCATCTTTCGGCCTCGCCATGTCGCTCGACGACCGGCGCGAGCCGCCGCGCGCCGAAGGGATCGTCGAAGACCTCGACATCGACTCCATAGATGTGGCGCATCCGCTCCGCCGTCACCACCGCCTGCGGCGCGCCGTCGGCGTCGATGCGGCCCTCGTGCAGAATGGCGATTCGCGTCGCGACCTGCATCGCATGTTCTGGATGATGCGTGCTGACCAGCACGCCATGGCCGTCGGCGGCGAGATCGGACAAATGCCGCAGCAGGCGCAGCTGATACCCATAGTCGAGCCCGGTGGCGGGCTCGTCCATCACGAGCAGGCGCGCGCCTTGCGCCAGCGCGCGGGCGATGAGCGCGAGCTGCCGCTCGCCGCCGGAAATCTCGGTATAGGGCCGGTCGATCAGCCACTCTATGCCGAGCCGGGCGATGACGCTTTCGACGATCTCGCGATCCTGCGCCCGCGGCGCGCGCAAAAAACCGGTCTCGGGCAGGCGGCCGAGCGTGACGACCTCCCGCACCGTATAGGGAAAGGGCGTGACATGGCCCTGCGGCACATAGGCGACGCGCTTGGCGATCTCACGCCGCGAATAGGTCGAGAGCGGCGCGCCGTCGAGCCGCACCTCGCCGCGCTCGGCCGCGAGAAAGCCGAGCAGCAGGCGGAACAGCGTGCTCTTGCCGGCGCCATTGGCGCCCAGCAGGGCCACGATCTCCCCGGCGCCGAGGCCGAACGTCACGCCGTCCAGCACTGTGCGCCGTCCGCGCGCGAAATGCAGGCCCAGGCCTTCGAGCCGAGCGGCTGGGGTGGGCGCTCTCATTTTGCGCCCCCTCTCCAGGCCGTCCCCGCGTTCCGCAGGGGAGGGCCGGGGCGGAGGGGGCGCTCCACCACCTCCCAACTCACGCCCAGGCCCTCCGCGCCCGGCCGAGCACCAGGACAAAGGCCGGAATGCCGAGCAATTCGGTGACGACGCCGATCGGTATTTCGGCGCGGGTGACATTGCGCGCCACGCAATCGGCCGCGATGAGGAAGATCGCGCCGAGCAGGGCGCTCGCCGGCAGGAGCTTGCTGTTCGTCGGCCCGATGGCGAGCCGCGCCACATGCGGCACGACGAGCCCCACCCAGCCGATCATCCCGGCGAGCGAGACGGAGAGCGAGGAGACCAGCGTCGCCACGGCGATGACGCCATAGCGCGTCACATGCACCGGCACGCCCAGCGAACGCGCCTCGTCGTCGCCCATGGAGAGCGCGTCCAGTGCCCGGCCGGCGAGCGTCAGCGCGCCGACGCCGGCGAGAATGGGCAGGGCCGCGCCCCGAAGCTGCTTCAGATCGACGGCGCCGAGGCTCCCCATCATCCAATAGACGATCGCGGGAAGCTGATCGTAGGGATCGGCGGCATATTTGACGAGCGACAGCGCCGAGGTGAACAGCGCGCCGGAGATCATGCCGCCGAGCACGAGCGTGACCATGGACGCCGCGCCGAAGAGATTTGCGATGACGACGCCGACGCCGACGGCGACGAGCCCCATGGCGAAGGCGGAAATCTGCACGGTGAAAAAATCGCCGGAGAAGAGAATGCCGAGCGCCGCGCCGAAGCCGGCGCCGCCCAGCACGCCGAGAATGCCCGGCGACACCAGCGGATTGCGGAACACCGCCTGGAACGAAGCGCCCGAGGCGGAGAGCGCCGCGCCGATGATCCCCGCCGCGAGAACGCGCGGCAGGCGGATTTCGACGATGAGATTATGCAATAGGTCGCGTCGCTCCGGCGCAAGATCGACGAGGCCGAGGCTCGCGCCGACAAGGCTGAGAATATCGCTCGGCGCGAGCGGATAGCGCCCGACCGACAGAGCGACGAGAATCACCGCCAGCAACACGAAGGGCAAAAGGGCGAGACGCATGGAAATGGCGGCTCACTCCATGATGCGGGCGTAATCGGCGTCGGAGATATCGACGCCGAGAAAGAGCCGGTAGAATTTCTGCGTCTCGGCCTTCACATCGATCGGGAAGCGCGCCGGATAGAAGAGATTGGCGAGCCATTGTATGCCGAGCGCGCGCATATAGCTCGGCGGCCGGTCGAGCCAGTTGAAGGGCGCATGCGGAACCGTGACGATGCGTCCCGTCTTCACCGCCTCCACATTGCGCCATTGCGCGCTCGTCTTGGCGAGCCCGGCGAATGTCTTGTCCTGGGCGAGAATGAGCGAGGGCGCCAGCGCGACGATCTGCTCGACGCTGATCTTCTCCATGCCGATATGCGAGTTCTGCTCGCAGTGATAGATATTGTCGCCAGCCGCGATGACGATCGGCTCGGTGTGGAAGCTCTTGTCGCAATCGGTCGCGAGCCCGTCGGCGGATTCGGCGTAATAGACGCGCAGCCTCTCGGCCGGCGGAATATCGGCGGTCGCCTTACGCACGCGGGCGAGCGCGTCGCGAATATAGGCGGCCATTTCGTTCGTCTTCGCCTCGCGCCCGAAAATGCGGCCGAGAAAGGTGAAAGCTTCCGCATAATCGTCGAGATTGTCGAGCTTCAGAAAGATCACTGGAACGCCGATCTTGGCGAAGCTCTCCACCACCCGCGCCTTCTCCTGGTAGAAGCCGAGCCAGGCGATGATGAGATCGGGGCGCATCGCCGCGATCTCCTCGAGATTGAGCTGGCGGCCCATGCCCGCATTGCTGCCGAGCACGGGCAGATCGGCCGCCTCCTTGCGGTAGAGCGATTTCTCGTCGCCGCGCATCGGCACATTTATGCCGATGAGACGCTCCGGCGCGATCGCGTAGAGCGTCACCGCGATCGGCGGCGCCGCGCCGAAAACGCGCTTGGGGTCGGCCGGTATGACGATTTTGCGGCCGGCCATGTCGGTGATCTCGCGCGTCTCGCCGGCGCGCGCCGGAGCTGCGAGCGCGAGCAGCGCCAGCAGGGCGCAGAGGAAGCGGTTCGAAGCGCAGGGACGCGTCATGGGCATGGACGAGGGCTTTCGACCTTCGGCGATGGAGGGAGGACGCATGCGATATGTATGCGTCTTATATAGATAGCGACCATAGAGACCGAAGGCTGCGCCGCGCAAGGCCAAATTCTAGCCTCTGCGATGCTTTCCGACGCGGCACGCGGCCTGATCTCTCCGACCGGCGGATTAAGGGCGCGCCGTCAGGCTCGCGCCGAGCGACCGGCGCTCTCGTCTTTCATCTCGATATATTCAGCACACATATTTCTGAACGGCTCCGGCCGCCGCCACGCAACGGCGCTACCTCCACGAGACTATAGGCTTCGCCTATCGACCGACGATTTGGAGATATTGACAAAAACCTCTCCTCTGACCGTATCTATATCGCTATGTAATTAGATTACAGTTTACCATTCCGACCCGCGGGGACCAGAAAAATGAGCCTCATCAAGGAAATCGACTATGGCACGCCGGTCTCCCGCTCGGAGAAGGAGGTCACGCTGACCATCGACGGCGCGGAGATCACCGTTCCCGAGGGCACATCGATCATGCGCGCGGCGATGCAGATCGGCGTCGAAATTCCCAAGCTCTGCGCCTCGGACAATCTCCATTCCTTCGGCTCCTGCCGCCTCTGCCTCATCGAGATCGAGGGGCGCGCCAATCTCTCGGCCTCCTGCACGACGCCGGTGATGCCGGGCATTGCGGTGAAGACCTATTCGCCGCGGCTCGACTCCATCCGCCGTGGGATAATGGAGCTCTATATCTCGGACCATCCGCTCGACTGCCTCACCTGCGCCGCCAACGGCGATTGTGAGCTGCAGGCCATGGCCGGCGCGGTGAGCCTTCGCGAGGTGCGCTATGGCTCCGATGGTCGCAACCATGTGACGGCGCGCCGCGACGGCCGTCGCAATGAGGATTGGAAGCCCAAGGACAAGTCCAATCCCTATTTCACTTATGATCCCTCCAAATGCATCGTCTGCAATCGCTGCGTGCGCGCCTGCCAGGAAGTGCAGGGCGCATTCGCGCTGACGATCGAAGGCCGCGGCTTCGACAGCCGCGTCTCGCCGGGCGCCGGCGAGGCCTTCATGGAGTCGGAATGCGTCTCCTGCGGCGCCTGCGTGCAGGCCTGTCCCACGGCGACTCTGGTCGAGAATTCCGTCGTCGCCATCGGCCAGCCGGAACATTCCGCCGTCACCACTTGCGCCTATTGCGGCGTCGGCTGCGCCTTCAAGGCGGAGATGCGCGGCGAGGAGATCGTCCGCATGGTCCCTTGGAAGGACGGCAAGGCCAATCATGGCCATAGCTGCATCAAGGGCCGCTTCGCCTATGGCTATGCGCTGCATCGCGACCGCGTGACCAGCCCGATGATCCGCGAGAAGGTCACCGACCCTTGGCGCGAAGTGTCCTGGGAGGAGGCGATCTCTCACGCCGCTTCCGAGTTCAAGCGCATTCAGGCGAAATATGGACGGCTCGCCGTAGGCGGCATCACCTCCTCGCGCTGCACCAGCGAGGAGACCTTTCTGGTGCAGAAGCTCATCCGCAGCGGCTTCGGCAATAATAATGTCGACACATGCGCGCGCGTCTGCCATTCGCCGACCGGCTACGGCCTCAGCCAGGCTTTCGGCACCTCCGCCGGCACGCAGGATTTCGACTCGGTCTCCGAGGCCGACGTCATTCTCATCATCGGCTGCAATCCGACCGACGCGCATCCGGTCGTCGGCTCGCAGATCAAGCGGCGGATACGCGAGGGCGCCAAGCTCATCGTCGTCGATCCGCGCCGCACCGAGCTGGTGCGCTCGCCGCATATCAGCGCGGCCTTCCATCTGCCGCTGCGGCCGGGAACCAATGTCGCCATCGTCACCGCGCTCGCCCATGTGATCGTCCAAGAGGGGCTGGTGAACGAGGCCTTCGTGCGCGAGCGTTGCGATTGGGACGAATATTTGGAATGGGCCGCCTTCGTCGGCGAGGAGGGCAACAGCCCGGAGGCGGTGGAGAAGTTCACCGGCGTTCCGGCGCATCTGGTGCGCGGCGCGGCGCGTCTCTACGCCACCGGCGGCAACGCCACCATCTATTACGGCCTCGGCGTCACCGAGCACAGCCAGGGCTCGACCACGGTGATGGCCATCGCCAATCTCGCAATGGCGACCGGCAATCTCGGCCGCCCTGGCGTCGGCGTCAATCCGCTGCGCGGGCAGAACAATGTGCAGGGCTCCTGCGACATGGGCTCCTTCCCGCATGAGTTCCCCGGCTATCGCCATGTCTCCGACGACAATGTGCGCAAGCTGTTCGAGGAGGCCTGGGGCGTGCCGCTGGACGGCGAGCCGGGCCTGCGCATTCCCAACATGTTCGACGCCGCCGTCGATGGCGTGTTCAAGGGCCTCTACGTGCAGGGCGAGGATATTCTGCAGTCCGACCCGGATATCAAGCATGTCTCCGCCGGTCTCGGCGCGCTGGAATGTCTCGTGGTGCAGGATCTCTTCCTCAATGAGACCGCCAATTACGCGCATGTCTTTTTGCCCGGCGCGAGCTTCCTCGAGAAGGACGGCGTCTTCATCAACGCCGAGCGCCGCATTCAGCGCGTGCGCCGCGTGATGAGCCCCAAGGCCCGCTATGCCGATTGGGAGGCGACGCAGCTCTTCGCCAATGCGCTCGGCTGCAATTGGAGCTACACGCATCCGAGCGAGATCATGGACGAGATCGCCAAGCTCACGCCCTCATTCGCGCATGTCTCCTACGCCAAGCTCGACGAGATCGGCTCGGTGCAATGGCCCTGCAATGACGCGGCGCCGGAGGGCATGCCGATCATGCACATAGACAAGTTCGCGCGCGGCAAGGGCAAATTCGTCATCACCGAATATGTGCCGACAGAGGAGCGCAGCGGGCCGCGCTTCCCGCTGCTGCTGACGACGGGCCGCATTCTCTCGCAATATAATGTCGGCGCGCAGACGCGGCGCACCGAGAACAGCCAATGGCATCCAGAGGATGTGCTGGAAATCCATCCGTATGACGCGGAGACGCGCGGCGTGCGCGAGGGCGATTGGGTGCGCGTGCAGAGCCGCGCCGGCGAGACGACGCTTCACGCCAAGATCACCGATCGCGTCGCGCCGGGAGTCGTCTACACCACCTTCCACCATCCACTGTGCCAGACCAATGTCGTCACCACCGATAATTCGGACTGGGCGACCAATTGCCCCGAATATAAGGTGACAGCGGTGCAGGTCTCGCCCTCCAACGGCCCCACCGAATGGCAGGAGCGTTATCGCGAAATGTCGGAGAAGAGCCGGCAGATCGTCGCCGCCGGGGAGGCGCGCTGAGCAGGGTCTCGAAAAGCCGGTAGCGGATATTTCGACGCTCGTTTTTTCGAGCCGACGCCAATTCCGACCGATCGAGCAGATCGCGGCGAATATGCGCTTTGCGGACGAAACGGCGAACTTATCCACCAATGATTCGCCGGAGCCCCGCGCCGGGCGCGGCGACGAGCGTCGCCGCGCAGGCCGATCTCTGGGCTTCGACCGAGCCGTGCAGATCGCGTCGATCATCATAGCGCGCCCTGCGATTCGACGGCGTGCGACTTTGCTTTTTGACGACTTCTCCCGCGCAGATGCGATCCATCGCCGCCGCGCAACGATGTATCGCGACGCCATCGCGACCGCGCTCCGACGCCCGTGTCCGTCATTGGCCTTAGACGCCAGCCCGGAGTGACTTTTCGACAAATGCGCGCCAGTTTCCGATCGCGATCGGAGAATGTGCGTCATGCGATTGGCTTCGCCGGCATCGAGAGACCGAATTCGTTTTCGAATCGAGGCCGTCGATCTTCTGGCGGCGACCGCAGCTCCCTTTATCGCGCTCGCATTGCGCGATCCCGTCCTGCTCGATCTCGGCGACTTTCCCGCGGCGCCCTATCAATACGCCTTCATCTCGACTGGTTGCGCCATCCTCATGATTCTCGGCTTTCGGCTGAGTGATCGCATGGGGCAATTTTTCTCTGTGCGTGACGCCTTCGCCGTCTGCGGCGCATCGGCTTGCGCCGTCGCTTCCAGCTGCGCGATTCTCTTCGCTTTCACGCGCCTCGAGGGGGTGCCGCGTTCGACCCCGTTGATCTACGGCCTCGTCCTGAGCGCTTGCATGATCGCGATACGCATGGCGGCGCGCGCGCATCACAAGGATCTCTGGCCGAAGGGCGGGCTCGACTCGGGGGGGCGGGAGGCCGATCCACGACGTGTGATCGTGGTCGGCGTCGATCGCTTCGCTTCGGCCGCGATCAAATTGACCGATTTCCTCCGGCCGCGAAAGACACAGATCGTCGCCGCGCTCGACGGTCGGTCGTCCCTCGTCGGTCGAAAGATCGCCGGCGTCTCGATCGTCGGCGGCCCTCGCGACATCGGCCCCATTATCGACGAATACGCCGTCCATGGCGTCTATGTCGATCAGATTTGGCTCGCCGAAGACAGGACGTTCCTGCCCGCCGAGATTCTCGAAGAGATCGAAGCGCAATGCGAGGCGCGCGGCGTGGCGATCGTCGGCATATCGGACGCGTTGAATTTCATCGCGTCTCCGCCGGCGGCCCCGGCGGAGACCGGCGCGGCCGGAAAATTCGAGACGCCCGACTACTTCAAGCCAAAGCGCCTGATCGATGCATGCGCGGCGAGCCTGCTGCTCGTCGTGACGCTGCCTCTCGCGATCTGCGTCGCTTACGTGGTCTTTCTCGACGTCGGCGCGCCTATTCTTTTCTGGCAGCAGCGAATCGGGAAGAACGGCCAAAAATTCCTTCTCTACAAGTTCCGTACCTATCGCGCTCCTTTCGACGCGCATGGGCGACCGGCGCCGGAAGATCAGCGCCTCTCGAGAGTGGGGCGCATCATTCGCGCGACGCGCCTCGACGAGCTGCCCCAGCTCTACAATGTGATCGTCGGTCACATGTCGCTCATCGGACCGCGGCCGCTCTTGCCGCAGGATCAACCAGACGATCCAGGGCCCCGGCTCAGCGTGCGTCCGGGCGTCACCGGATGGGCGCAGATCAATGGCGGGACGACCGTTTCGCCGGAAGAAAAAAATGCGCTCGACGTCTGGTATATCAAGCATGCCTCTCTACGGCTCGATCTCGAAATCGTCATCGGCACGCTGATGGTGGCTTTGGCCGGTGAAAGGCTGAACGAACGCGCAGTCGACCATGCGATCGCCTGGTATCGACAAGAATTCGCGTCGGTCGACGCGCCCTCGCGAAACCGTCCATGGCGCGAGAGCGCCGGCGACAACGTCAATAGGCGCCGGAAGCTCGACGCCGTGCGAATCGATTACCCCTATCGCGCCGTCGAGCCCAGTTGAATTCGTCGCCCGAAGCGTTTCGGTCGACACGAGCCGTTCACGAGCAATGGCCGTTTCCATCCACCGATTGGTCGAGGCGATAAACCGCGCTCATGTGAACAAAGGCCGGATTATGATCGTGCGTATTTCCAGAAAGCCGGCGCTCGTCGCCGCATGCGTCGTCAGTCTTTCCGCCTGCGCTACCGGGGAGCTCGGCGCCGGCGCCGATCCCTCCTACACAGCGAGTCTTCCCGAGCCCGACACCGCCAGAGCCAATTCCGATTTCACACAGAGCGACTATCGAATCTCGCCTCAGGATATTCTCGAGATCAATATTTTTGGATTCTCCAATCTCAGCAGAGTGGCGCAGGTCGATGGCAATGGCCGCATTTCATTTCCTTTGATCGGCGGCGTCGCCGCTGCGGGCCGCACCGTGAGCGAGCTCGAAACGGAGATCACGCGCAAGCTCGCGGCGAAATATCTCCAGTCGCCGCAGGTCTCGGTGTTCGTCAAGGAATCTGTCGGACTTCGCGTGACCGTGGAAGGCGCTGTGCGAAAGCCCGGCATTTATGCCCTCAAGGGCAAGAGCACTTTGCTCCAGGCGCTCGTGATGGCGGAAGGAATCAACGATGTCGGCGATTCCGCGGTTACGTTGATTCGCGTTTCGGATCAGAGGCGCATCAGCGCGAAATACGACGTGTCCGCCATTCGCTCCGGCCAGTTGGCCGACCCTCTGGTTTACGGGGGCGATACGATTATCGTCGACGAATCTTTGGGGCGCACCGGCGTTCAAGTCCTCAAATCTGCTGTTCCCGCAATGCTCAGTATCGGAGCCAAGCCTTGGTGACGTTCCCTTGGTGACGCTCCGCGTGAAACGCTAGAAGAGGTTGTCCTCAGATGGGTTCGGATCATGGGCCAGAGACCGGTCCGTCTGCTGTGGCTCTCGACGCCGCGCATTCGGAGAGAGCGGTCGCCGCGGGCAGGCGCTACCCGGCTGTTTACGACGAACGTCTGTCGGGCTTCGACGAAAGCAGCGGCGCTTCGAGTTTCCTCAAATATGTCGGTCTGCTCGTCAAGCACCGAATTCTCGTGGCGGCTATTTGCGTATCGGCGCTCCTCTTCGGCTTCGTGGTCACATTCCTGACGCCGCGGATCTACACGGCGACCACGACGATACAGATCGACCGAGAGGCCGCGAAAATCGTGCGCCTTCAAGACCCGATGGTCGAGAGGACCGACGATCCCCAATTCTACACGACGCAATATGAGCTCTTGAAGAGTCATGCTTTGGCCGAGCGAGTCGTGTCGTCGCTCGCGCTCGCGGACAAAAAGGAATTTGCGGAAGCCGAGGCCTCGATTGTCGGGCGCCTGCTGCAAAAGCTGTTCACGAAACGGGAGGACGCCGAACCGGACAATGCGCGCAGGCGTCGGCAAGCGATCGATATGGTGATGAAGGGGCTGATGATTCAGCCTGTTTCTATGTCGCGTATCGTGAAGGTCAACTTCAGCAGCCCAAGCCCCGCCCTCGCGCAGCAGATCAGCGTCGCGATCGCGGAAAACTTCGTGGCGATGACGCTCGACCGTCGCTATAGCGCTTCCAACTATGCGCGCAATTTTCTCGAGGAAAAGCTCCAGCAGGTAAAGCTCAAATTGGAGGACTCCGAGAAGCAGGTCGTCGCTTATGCGCAGAAGGAAGGGATCGTGAGCGTCGACGACAAGCTTTCCATCGCCGGCTCCAATCTGAAGTCGCTCAACGACACGCTCGGCGTCGCAATGGCGCAACGAATCAAGGAAGAGCAGCTCTGGATTCAGGCCCAGAACGGGACCGGATTGGGGTTGCCTCAGGTGCTCGACGATAGGAACATTCAAAGAGCCCGAGAACGGCGAACCGAGCTCATGGCGGACTATCAGGACAAGCTCGGCGTCATGAAGCCGGACTTTCCCGAGATGAGGCAGCTTCGGTCTCAGATCGCAGAATATGATCGACAGATCAGAGAGCAGGTCGATTTCATCCGGCAGGCGATCAGGGCGCGTTACGAGGCCGCGCGGGATCAGGAAATGTCATTCTCCAGGCGAATCGAGACGCTGAAGGTCGAGGCTCTCGATTTGCGGGATCGGAGCATCAAATACAATATTCTACAACGCGAGGTCGACACCAATCGGTCGCTATATGACGGGCTGCTTCAGCAATATAAGGAGGTCGGCGTCACGGGCGCGATCGGGACGAACAATGTTTCGGTCATCGACAAGGCGGAGCGGCCAAAGAGCCCGTCGAGTCCAAAGCTGCTGATGAATCTGAGCTCGGCTCTCGTCTTTGGCGTGATCGCCTCGATCGTGACCATCGCAGTGCGTGAGTTCCTCGACGATACATTCAAAGTTCCCGAGGAAATCGAAGAAGCGCTCGGTCTCACCGTGCTCGGCGTCATCCCGTTGGCGAAGAGGGATAAGGAAAAGTCGCAGGACCGAGCCGGCTATTCGGTGGCGACGGAGATTATCGGCGATCCGCTGTCGCCTATGGCGGAAGCCTATCGCTCCTTGCGCACGTCGATACAATTTTCGACGGCGACGGGCGCGCCGAGGACCTTGCTGGTCACGAGCTCGCAGCCGGGGGAAGGGAAATCGACCACGTCTGTTTGCATCGCCGCGAATTTTGCGCAGCTCGGAATGCAGGTGCTTCTCATCGACGCGGATATGCGTAAGCCGTCGCTGCATGAAATATTGGCGGTCGACAACAATGTGGGATTGACGAATGTGTTGACCGGAGCCATGGACGCGTCCGCGGCGGTTTACGAAAATCGCATCTTCGGCGTCACCTTCATGGCGTCGGGACCAGTGCCGCCCAATCCGGCGGAGCTTCTGGCCGGACCGCGCTTCGGCTCGCTTCTGGCGATGGCGAGAGAGAAATTCGACATCGTCGTGATCGATGGCCCACCTGTCGTCGGACTGGCCGATGCGCCATTGCTCGGCAGCCTCGTCGACGGCGCGATCTTCGTCGTTGATGCGATGCGCACGCGTCGGCGCGTGGTCCGCGCGGCGGTCAAACGCCTCGACTTCGCCAGGACTCGGCTTCTCGGGGGGCTGCTGAATAAATTCGACGCCAAAAATGTCGGTCACTCGTACGGCTACGCCTATGGCGACGCTTACGGACAGGGGCATGCCTATGGGAACGAATATTTCGGCTATGGCGCGAAGAAGGCGCAGAGCGGCTCGATTTCGTCCATGATGGAACAATGACGTGCCGAGAGGTCGCGCGTTGCAATGCGCTTTGGATCTCGCGTCTATGCCGCCCATGGCGGCGCGCGCGCGCGAGCAGCCTTTGCCGGACGACGTTCTGGAAGTCATTCGAATCGCCGCCGGCTGCGAGGAAACGCTCGATCTGGCTGCGCGGCTCTTTGGAAGGGACAAGAGCTATGTGAAAGCAGCGGCGGAATTCTACGTTCAGCAGATGCTTTTTTTTCCTGCCGCCGACAGTCATCGAATTCTCGGCGTGAGGCCCGGAGCCAGCCGCGACGACATGCGAAAGCACATGCGCTGGCTGATGATCTGGCTCCATCCCGATCACGCTCATGCGGAATGGAAAACCGTATTCGCCCGTCGCGTGCTCGCCGCGTGGCGCGACGCGCAGAATCGATCGGAGCAGGGCATGACGCAGGCGGCCGCGCGACGGACGCCGACTCTGGTCCGCCGTATCCCCTGGGTTCCTCGTCCGATCGAGCGGCGCCGACGAAAGTTTCTGATCCCGTCGCTTTTCCTTCTCGCGGTCGCGATCATCGTGATCGCAATAACCGTCCCGAGCAGCTTTGTGGAGGCCGAGACGTCGTGGATCGCCACATTTCTGCTCCGGGCCGTCGACACGGGCGCGCCGAAATTTCAGCCTGGATTTTGATGTCGCCCCGCGTCACTCGCGCGGACATCGGATATATCTGCCGTCGCCGCTCATGCGCTCTGGCGCCCCCCGTGTGATCCACGGGAATGCGAGCCGCGAAAAGAGAATTATGTTCGCGGCCGGCCGGGCGGCGCGGTCGGCCTCCATTTCAGGCGGCGCTCGAAGCGAGCGGGAGATTTCAGATGCAGCATGACGTCAATTTTCAGGACGAAGCGAAGCGTGCGGTGCTCGGACTCGGCGATGTCGCAGGCATGCGCTACAGAACCAGCGACCGGACCCTTCTCGTCACAATAACGGATCCGCCCAATCACAATGCGCTGACCCGAGCGGCGATGGACAGCCTCTATGAGACGCTTCGCCGCTTTCACGAGCTGCCCTTCGATCGGTTGACGCTCGATTACGATACGGCGTCCGGCTCGGTCGCCTGCGCCGGTCTCAATCTGAAGGACTTCGAGGCGGCGGCGCGACAATTGCGCGCCGGCGAGGATTTGCTCGCGACGGACAGCTACTTCGTTCGAGCAGCCTGCGCTCTGCGCAGATTGAGCCGCACGGTTCCCACATCTGCCTTCGTCGATGGACATCTCGTCGGCGCCGGCGTCGAATTGGCGCTGAGCTGCCGCGAAATCGTCTGCGCCCGCTCCGACAGCAAGATTTTGCTGCCGCATCTGCGGATCGGCGTCCCCTATCATACGTCCGGGCTCTGCCACATGGCCGGCGTCATCGGATGGGATGTGATGTCGCGAGCGATGGTGACGGATGCGATTCCGGTGTTGCTGTCCGAAGTTCTCGCCGATCGCGAAAAGATCGCGCGTCTGTCTCCTGGCGAACGAATCCGCGACGCGAAAGTCGCGCTCGATCGTATGGCGGCTGTTTTTCATGGCCTGCCGGCGCGAATCGGCGACGCCTTCTTCGCCGTGGAAGATCGCACGGGCAAGACGCGAAGCATCGCCGAAGCGCATTTGCTCCAGATCATGTCCCAAGTGTTCTTCGGTGGCGAGATAGACGCGCTGCCGCTCGCGCTGCAGGAGATCATCGACGCTCCGCGCGTGCGCGCGTCGTCACGCGCCGACAGTCGGCTGGCCGAATCGCTCGCGGCGCATCGCAAAAGGCCGAAGCGTCTCAACCATCATTTCTCGAAAGCCATCGGCGCCGGTCTCTCCGCGGACGAGCCCGGCGATTCCGATGTCATCATGTCCGCCGCGCCGAACTGACGCCGGATCGCCGCAGGCGAGTTTACCGACTCCGGCGTATCGTCGCCGGCGTCGGCTTCGACGCAGGAGGAACCGCATGGACAAGATCGGCCTCGACCAAGGATTGCGCGAGCGAAGGGCTGTCAGGCATTACAGCGATGCGCCTGTCGGCGACGATCTGCTCTCGGAGATCTTCGAGCTCGCGTCATGGGCGCCGTCGCCAGGCAATACTCAGGCATGGAAGGTGATCGCTCTCGGACAGGAGGCCTCGAAGGATGTGATCGCGCGTTTCGAATTGGCCGGATGGGAATCGGTCTTTCCGGTGCTGGAGCAGGTTCTACGGAAAGACGCCGCGGAGCGCCCGTCGTTCGCGTCCGATGGCGACACGAATGACACGAGCGCGGCGGCGGTCGATTGGAGCCGGCGCGTGATCTCTATGTATCAAGGGCGCTTCGAGGTGAAGGGAGCGCCGAGGCTGGTGTTCGTCTATCGCACCGTCGACAGGAAGAGATATGCGAATCTCGTTTTTCTCTCGCTGTCGTCGCTGATACGAAGGGCTTGGGCCAAGCCTTCGCTTCTCGATGGGCTGCGCTGCTTTTTTTCTTCGCTGCGAAACGTGCCTGTGCTCGTGCGCGTGAATGCGCTGACGAGAACATTCGGGCTGGCCAATTTCACCTATGCGCTCACGCTCGCGGCCCATTCGCGCGGCTTGGCGACATGCATTCAATCCAACTATCTCAATGTTCAACGGGATCTTCGGCGATATCTGGGTTTCGGCGCCGATGTCGACATCGTCGCCTCGGTGTTGATCGGCTACAAAGCCGCCGACGCATTGCCGGCGCCGGAGATATTCCGCACGCGCAAGCCGGTCGCCGTCGATTGGATCGATGCGACGCCCGGCGTCGCCGTCGCCTCGCCGAAGAAGGAGAGGGCCTATGAAGCTGTCGGATGAAGGCGGGCCGTTCAGCCGCCCTTGCGCGTCAGCATTCCCTTGGCCGGATCATAGGCGATGAGCGCGCCCGCCGAGAACAAGGTGGCGTAACCCGCGACCGCGGCCAGCGATTCCCAGGAGATTTTCTCATAGAAGGCGAAGCGGATCAGCTCCACCGCATGAGTGAAGGGATTGGCGACGCAGACCCAATAGAGAAAGGGGCTGGACTCCTGCACGCGCCACAGCGGATAGAGCGCGGAAGAGGCGAAGAACATCGGGAAGATGACGAAATTCATCACGCCGGCGAAATTCTCGAGCTGCTTGATCGCCGACGAGAGCAGCATGCCGAGCGCGCCGAACATCAAGCCGGCGAGGACGAGCGCGGGCAACACGGTGAGATAGCCGAGCGGCGTCGGCGGCTCGATCTCCCAGAAATAGGCGATGATGAGATAGGCGTATACCTGCAATATCGACACGGCGACGCCGGCGAGCAGCTTGGAGCCGAGCAGGAACCAGCGCGGGAAGGGCGAGACCAGCAGCGTGCGCATATTGCCCATCTCGCGGTCATAGACCATCGACAGCGAGGACTGCATTCCATTGAAGAGCTGGATCATCGCCATCAGACCGGGCGTGATATAGACCTCATAGAGCACATAGGTCTCATAGGGCGGGATGATGGAGACGCCGAGCACCTGGCGAAAGCCCGCCGCGAAGATGAGCAGCCAGACGAGCGGCCGCACCAGAGCGGAGACGAAGCGCTCGCGCTGATGCAGGAAGCGCAGAGCCTCGCGCCAGACGACGCCGGAGAGGCAGATGGCGTATTGGCGCGCGGTGAAACCGCTCGTCTCACTCGTCATTGGAATTCCGTTTCATGCGCGCGCCGCATCATGCCGCGTCCCGCGCTTTTGCGCCGGTCAGCCGCTCGAAAGCGGCGCCGATCGTCTCTGCTTGTGTTGCGGCCATGATATTCGCCGATGTGTCGGCGGCAAGCACCTTGCCCTGATGCAGAACGACGACATTGTCGCTCGGCGCAACCTCGTCGATGAGATGCGTGGTCCACAGCACGGCGAGCCTCCGCTCGGCGACGAGCGCGCGCACTTGCGCGAGAATATCGGCGCGCGCTTTTATGTCGAGCCCGACGGTCGGCTCGTCGAGCAGCAGCAGGCGCGGCTCATGCAGCAGCGCGCGCAGAATTTCGACGCGGCGCATCTGCCCGCCGGAGAGATCGCGCGCCTTGTCCTTGGCGCGATCGGCGAGGCCGGCGCGCTCCAGCAGGCCCGAGCCGCGGCGCTTGGCCTCGCCGGCGCCGATTCCATGCAGCGCGGCGTGATAGACGAAATTCTGCATCACGCTCAATTCGAGATCGAGCGTGCGCGCCTGGAAGACGACGCCGAGCCGGCGCAGCGCCGCGCCGCTCTCTCGCGCGACGTCATGGCCGAAGATTTCGATTCTTCCCTCGCCCGCGGCGTAGAGGCGCGTGATGAGCGAGAACAGCGTGCTCTTGCCGGCGCCATTGAGTCCGAGCAGCACGGTGAAGCTTCCCGATGCGACGGAAAAGCTCACATCGTCCAGCGCGCGGCGCGCGCCATAGCTATGGCCGATATGCGCGACATCGAGCGCGAGCGGTTCGTCGGTCATTTGGTCGCGACCGCAATGCCCCAGGGGAAGGCGCCGACGGGGATCGACTTCAGCACTTTGAGGCTGGCTGTGTCGACGATGGAAATATCATTGGAGACGCCATTGGCGGTCAAAAGATATTTCTCGTCCGGCGTGAAGGCGAGATGCCAGACGCGTTGGCCGACGAGCAGATATTTTTCGATTTTCTTCGTCGCCGTGTCGATGACGGCGACGCGATTGGCCGGCCCCAGCGCGACAAAGGCGCGCTTGCCGTCGCCGGTGAAGGAGATTCCGATCGGCTGGATCGCCTCCTTGGAAAGGCCCGGAATCTCGAAGCGGATTTTCTGCGTCACCTTATGGCTCTGCGGATCGATGACGGAGACCGTGCCGCCGATCTCCGACGACACCCACAGCTCGGAGGCGTCCGGCTTGAAGGCGGCGAAGCGCGGGCGCGCGTCGACGAGCACATTGGCGATGATCTGCTTCGTCTGTGTGTCGATCAGATGCGCCATATTGGTGGTTTCGGACGTGTTCACGAGAATGCGTCCATCCGGACTCACCGCCATGCCTTCCGGCTCGACGCCGACAGGGACGTCGCCCACCTGGCGCTTCGTCTCGGTGTCGATCATGGTGACGAGATTGTCGTTCTCGTTCGACACATAGATGGTCTTGCCGTCCGGGCTCAGTATCATCAGCTCCGGATCGGGGCCGGAGGGCAGATTGCCGGTGATCTTCAGCGTTTTCGTATCCAGCACCTGGATCGTGTCGTCGTCGCCGGCACAAATGTAGAGCTCGGAATTGTCCTTCGACAATTCTATGCCGCGCGGGCGGCGGCCGACCTTCACAGTCTTGATCGCCTCCATCTTATCGGTGTCGATGATGGTGACGCTATTGCCCTTCTCATTGCTGACATAGACGGTGAAGGCCTGCGCCGGGGCGGCGAGAAGCAGCGCCGCTATCGCAGCCGAGCAGAACGCGCGCCCCTTCTCCCCTCGCGGGAGAAGGAGTCGCGCACGGAGATTTCTGATCATTTTCATTGCAGCCTGCATTTGGTTTCGGGCTTGTCGACGCCCAATGTGTCGAGCTCGGAGGTCTGGTGCAGGAAGCCCTCCTGCGGTGACACCGAAACGGTCATGCGGCCGTCGCTGAGCAGAATAGGTTGGCGCAGCTGCCGGTTCCAGGGCCGCAGCGAAAGCCGTACGCCTTTGAAAGCCGCAATGGAGAAATCCGGGCCGAGGAGATAGGCGGAGAGCGCCTTCGGATCGGCGGAGCCGGCGCGCGTCGCCGCCTCGCCGATCATGCGCGCGGCGACCCAGGCTTGATGGTCGCGGGCGTTCATGCCGCGGCGGAATTCCTTGCGGAAGCGGTTCTGCAATTGCGTTGCGCCCCATTGCTCGTGCGAGGCGTCCCAGCTCGTCGGGAACAGGCCGGCCGAGCCCGCCACCGGCCGCGGGTCGAAGCTGCGATAGGGCAGATAATTGCCGAACACCTCGTTCTCGTCGGCGGCGATCAGCACGTCATAGGCGCCCGCGCCCTGCGTCAACGGCGGGATCAGCCGCTGCGTCTGCACGCTGCCCGAATCGGAGCGGCGTCCGCCTTCCGTGTCGACATAGATGCGTTCGTCGACGATCTTGGCGCCGAATTTTTTGGCGCTCGCGCGAATGGCCTTGGCGAAGAGCTCGTCCTCCAGATGCGAGCCCTTGATCAGGAGCCAGCGGCGCCATTGCTTCCACACGAGATATTGTGTGAGCCCGTCGGCGAGCATGGAGCGCGTCGGCGCGACATGGATCACATTGGCGCGGCAATCCTCCTCGCGCAGCGAATCATCGGTCGCGCTCACATTGAAGAGCAGAGCGTCGCGCGCTTTCAGCGCGTCGGCGACGCGGAGAAGATCGCCAGCGGGAAGATCGGCGACGACGGCGATGGCGCCTTGGTCGAGGAGTCTTTGCGCGGCGGCGACGGCGTCTTCTCCGCTCGCGAGCTTCTCGTCGATCGCCTCGAAGCTCTGGCCGGTGAAACGGCCGGTCGTGTTGTCGTCGGCGACGCCGATCAGCGCGCCGGCGAGCGTGTCGTCCTCGGCCGGAAGGTCGAGGATCGACAGCGTCTCGCTGGAATGCGGCTGGCGCAGCACGCCGAATTTCACCCGCAGCGGCTTGGCCGCGGCGGGAAGAACAGAGAGTAGAGCGGCGACCGAGACGCCGATGACGCAACGCTTGATCATGACGCGTGACCGGCCGCTCCTTATTCGCTCAGCGAATCAACTTCAGCAGCGCCTGGCCCGCCTTGGACTTCAGCTCCTTGGCGTCGAGCGTGCCTTCGTCGTCCTTGTCCGCCGCTTTGAACAGCTTGGCGACGAGAGCGAGATATTCCTCTTTCGTGAGCGTTTTGTCATCGTCCGGATCGGCGGCGGCGAATTCTTTCTTGCCGATGCGCGCGCCGACCTCCTTGCGGTCGACCGTGCCGTCATTGTCCTTCTCGAGCTTGTCGAAGACGGCGGCGGCGGCCTTGCTCACCTCGGCGATGTCGAGCGTGCCGTCATTGTCCGTATCGAAGCTCTTGATCGGCGAGGGCGCGGCGAAAACAGGTTGCGCGACAGTGGCCGATGCGAGGCACAGTCCCGCGCCGAGGGCGATAGCGTGAAATTTAGAAGTCATATTTGCCTCCTTTTCCCGTCGAACATCGTGCAGAGACGGCAAGCCGAATGTCCGATTCTCCCAATATAGGCGGAGGCGGCCCAACTCACAAAGCGTGGGGCGGCCGCAGTTCCGCTACAGATCGTCGCCCTCGCGCTCCTCGACCTCGGGAAGCGGCAGCAGCACCTCTATGCGCGTGCCGCCTTCCGGCCGGCGCTCCACGCGCATGAGGCCGCCGAGCGCATGGACGCGCTCGCTCATGCCGATGAGGCCGAGGCCGAATCTATGCTCCTCCGGCAGGCCCACGCCATCGTCCTCCACCAGAACGCGCAGCGCCTCGGCGCCGCCGGTTTCCGCGAGCTCGGGCGGGGCCTCGACGAATTCGAGCCGCGCCTCGGCGTTGGCGGCGGAAGAATGCCGGAAAATATTGGTGAGCGCCTCCTGCACGACGCGATAGGCGGTGAGCGCGATCTTCTCTTCGAGACAGGAGAGATCATGGGCGATGCGCAGCGACAGCCGCACATCGGCGCGGCTGCCGCTCCAGGAGGCGAAGAGTCCGCGCAGCGCCGCCTCGAGGCCGAGCTCGCTCATGGCCGGCGGGCGCAGTCGCTCGAGCATGCGGCGCAGCAGCGTCTGCAGCGCCTGTCCGGCGGCGTCGATATTCGCGCAGGTCCGCCGCAGCAGATCGGGGTCGGGAAAATTGCCCGACGTCGAGGCGGCGAGCGTCGCCGCGCCGGCGCGGATGGAGAAGAGGCAGGGGCCGGCTTCGTCATGCAGATCGCGCGCTATGTCGTGGCGCTCGGAATCCTGGACGGCGAAGAGGCGGTCGATGAGCGAATGATTCTCGTCCTGCACGCGGTCGAGCGTGGCGGCGAGCGAGTTGAGCTTATGCGAAATGTCCTGGAATTCGGAGGCGCCGCGCAGATCGAGGCGCACCTCCTTCTCGCCCGCCTCGAGCCGCGCCAATCCGCGTCCGAGCGAGTCGAAAGGCGCGAGCGTGCGGCGCAACAGCTCGAGCACGAGGGCCAGCATCAGCAGAGTGACCGCGAGGCTGATCGCGCCGAGCCACAACAGATCGGACCAGATTTCGGCGAGCTCGTCGACCGGATTGGAGATGATGGCGATATTGCCATATTGGATGTCGCCGATCCGCGCGGGGATGATGTCGACCTTGGGCGCCGGCGCGACGAGGCTCACGAACCAATCGGGCACGCCGGTCTGCATCTCGGCGCGCAATTTCGAGTCGAAGCTCGGCGCAATGTCGTCATTGGGCAGGATCTCGATCTCTATGTGGCGAAGATTGCGCAGATTTTCGAAGAGCCGCCGCAATGAGGGGATGGGGTCGCGCGTCTCCTGCAGGCTCGCCAGCGCCGTTTCCACGAGCTCATGCGACAAATGCTCTATGCTCTCCGCCTCGGCGCGCACGCGCGGTCCGGCGTGGCCGATCATGATCGCCACATTGACGGCCAGCATGGCGGTGAGGACGACTGCGATGAGCCAGCCGAGCCGGGCCTTCAACGACATGGAATGCTCCCGTTTTCGCCCTGCGCCGGCGCGCGGGCCGGTGATTGACAAACAAGATTTTGTATTCGCATAGTAATCTACTCCAGAACAGTGGTTAGGCCCGATGCGCGTGCTGATCGTCGACGACCATCCCATGGTGATTGCCGGATGCCGCGGCATGTTGTCCGGACAATCGGACATAGAAGTGCTGGAGGCGCGCGACGCCGACGCTGCGCTCGAGGCGCACGCTTCCGCGCAGCCGGATGTCATCGTGCTCGACATTAATCTTCCCGGGCTTTCGGGCTTCGAGCTGCTACGGCGAATGCTCAAGCGCAAGCCGGACACGAAGGCGATCGTCTTCACCATGAACGACGATCCGGTCTTCGCCGCGCGCTCGATCGAGCATGGCGCCAAGGGCTATCTCGCCAAGAGCGAAGACCCGGCGCAATTCGTGAAGGCGGTGCGGATGGTCGCCGCCGGCGAGCGTTATCTCTCCAATCAAGTGGCGCAAAAGCTCGCCTTCTTCGATCAGAAGCACGGCGCCAATCCGCTCGAGGGGCTCAATGGCCGAGAGCTCGAGATTTTGCGCCTGCTCGCCGAGGGCAAGGGCATGGCGGAGATCGCGCATATCATGCGCGTGTCCTACAAGACGGTGGCGAACAGCTGCTCTCTGCTGAAGCGCAAGCTCGGCGCCCGCTCGCGCGCCGATTTGATCCGCATCGCCGTCGAGAACAGACTGGCGAAAGAGCTGGTTTGATCCACGATCATTGTGCGCGCTCCCTTCTCCCGCTCGCGGGAGAAGGTGGACCCGGCGTAGCCGGGTCGGATGATGAGGGCGCAACGTGTTCCGATGCGCTGTTTTTTCTCAGGAATATTTTGACATTACGCTCGGGAAAAATTGGAAAGCGAATTTCCGCGGGCCCCCATCCGACCCTTGCTTCGCAAGGGCCACCTTCTCCCGCAGGCGGGAGAAGGAAGAGGCTCCGCCATCACGCCAGACGCTGCTCGATCGCAATGCGCACCAGATCCATCGGCGTGCGAGCGCCGAGCTTGCGCTTCAGCAGCGAGCAAGTGTTGGCGATCGTCTTGTAGGAGACATGCACCGCATCGGCGATCTCGGTCATGCTCGAGCCCTTGCCGAGCATGCGCAAAATCTCCAGCTCGCGCGAGCTCAGCTCCGCCAGAGGATTGGCGAGCGCCGCGGTCTTGTCGAAGGCGAGGCGATTGGCGAGCCGCGGCATCAGAAACACGCCGCCCGCCGCGACGTCCCGCACGGCTCTGAGCAGAAGAAAAGGATCGTCGTTCTTCGTCACATATCCGCGCGCGCCGGCCTCGATCGCCCGCGCGGCGAAGATCGGATCGTCATTCATGGAAAAAATGACGATGCGCGCCTCGGCGTCGTGGCGCAGCATGCGGCGCGTCAGCTCGAAGCCGGAGGCGCCGGGGAGGTTGATGTCGACCACGGCGACGTCCGGCCGCCATTCGACGAAGATGGCGAGCGCCGTCTCCGCGTCGCCGGCGTCGCGCGCTTCTATATCGCCCTCGCCGGCGAGCATCGCAGCGCAGCCGGAGACGATGATCGGATGATCGTCGACGATCAGGACGCGCATTTGCTGACTCACGACGCCTCGTTGCGGGACGCTTCGCTCGGAAGCGCCGGGACGGATTGACCGGGCGCTACCCTTACGTAAAGTCGCCGCGCAATGCAAAGGCGGGCCGTCATGCTGAAAGGATTGTCGCTTCGCGCCCGGCTGTTGGCGCTGCTCGGCGCGACGCTCGCCGTGGGCCTCGCGCTCGGCGTCGGCCTGTTGATGCTGCACGCCGCCTCCCGCGTGCGTGCGGAAGCCGACAGCACCGCCCGGCTCGCCCGGGAATTCGTGGCGACGGCGCTGGCCAGCGTCGAGGAGAGCGACGACCCGCTTCCCGCCTTGCGCAGCCGGCTCGCCGAGGTCGAGCGGCTGCGGCACATCCATATCTTCATGGCCGGCTCGGACGAGGAGAGGGCGATCACGGGGGAGGACCGGCGCGCGCCCGCCTGGTTCGCGGCGCTCGTCGCCGGCCCGCGCAGCGCGACGCGCATCGCGCTCGAGGGTCGCGGCCGGCTCGGCGGGGAGCTGGCGCTCGTCGCGGAGCCAGGGGACGAGATCGACGAGATTTGGGAGGAGGTTTGGCTGCTGGCGCTGGGCGCCGCGGCTCTGGCGCTCGCCGGCTTCGGCGTGGTGTCGATCGTCGTCTCGCGCGCGCTCGCGCCCGTCTCGACGCTCGCCGCGGCGCTGCATCGTCTCGAGCGCGGCGACCGCGACGTCCGAATGGTCGCCGGCGACGCGCCGGAATTCGTCGCCATCGCCGGCAGAGTCGATGCGCTGGCGGAGACGCTGGCGCGTTTCGACGCCGAGAATCGCGCGCTGGTCGAGCGCATCATCCATGTGCAGGACGAGGAGCGGCGCGACATCGCCCGCGATCTGCACGACGAGATCGGCCCCTTTCTCTTCAGCATACGCGCCGGGCTCGGCGCGCTGGCCCGCAAGCTCGAAGGCGCCCGTCGGGATGATTGCCTGAATATCGACGAGCAGCTCGGCGCGCTGCAGCAGGTCAATCGCCGCATCCTCGGGCGGCTGCGACCGGCGGCGCTCGACGAAATGGGCCTCGAGGGCGCATTGCAGGCGCTCGCCCAAGGCTGGCGCGATCTCTATCCGAAGGTCGCCGTCTGGCTGCATGTCGAGGAGGCGGGGGCGCCGCTCGACGAGTCGATCGCGCTCACCGCCTATCGCATCGTCCAGGAAGGGCTGACCAATGTGTTCCGCCACGCGCGCGCAGCGCGAGTCGAGGTGACGGTGGAGCGCATTGTTTCGGGCGGAAAAAGCGAATTGCGCGTCAGCGTGCGCGACGACGGCGCCGGGGTCCGCGACGGCGCGCGCGAAGGCATCGGCCTGCGCGGCATGAGCGAACGCGTCGCCGCCCTCGGCGGCCGGCTGACGCTCGACACCGCATCGCCGCGCGGCGCGCGCCTCGAGGCCCGATTGCCGTTGGAGACTTTGTGCGACGCAAAATAGATTTCCGTCCTGAAGCGGGAAATTCTTTCACGCTCACGCTCGCGGAGAGAAAAGGATTCGTGGCCTTTTCATGACTTCGTCTCGGCGCGACGATCTGCCTCTCGCCAAGCCTCTTCGGATAGTTTATGTAGCAAAACGCACAAAGCGGGAGCAGCGCGGTCAGAGCGCGCAGCGATCTCGCGAGGGGCGAAGAGTATCCGTCCCCCTTATCGCGGCATAAAGGGTCGTCACATGGACTATCGGCGCTTTTTCGAGACGGCAGTCACTCGTCTCCAGGAGGAGCGCCGTTACCGGGTCTTCGCCCATCTCGAACGCTGTGTCGAAACTTTCCCACAAGCGGTCTGGCATTGCGACGACGGCTCCACCCGCGATGTGACGGTGTGGTGCTCCAATGATTATCTCGGCATGGGGCAGAACCCCGAGGTGATCGCCGCAATGGTGGAGACCGCCTCGCGCGTCGGCGCGGGCGCCGGCGGCACGCGCAACATCTCCGGCACCAGCCATGCGATCGTGGAGCTCGAGAGCGAGCTCGCCGACCTCCATGGCAAGGAGGCCGCGCTCGTCTTCACTTCGGGCTGGATATCCAATCTCGCCGCCATATCGACGATCGCCGACCTCTTGCCCGATTGCGTCATCCTCTCCGACGCCTCCAACCATAATTCGATGATCGAGGGCGTGAAGCGCTCACGCGCCGAGCGCAAGATTTTCCGCCACAATGATCTCGCCCATCTCGAGGAGCTGCTCGTCGAGGCCGGAAATCGGCCCAAGCTCATCGTCTTCGAGAGCCTCTATTCGATGAACGGCAATATCGCCCCGGTCGCCGAGATCGCCACGCTCGCCGAGCGTCATGGCGCCATGACCTATATCGACGAGGTCCATGCGGTCGGCATGTATGGCGCGCGCGGCGGCGGCATCTGCGAGCGCGAGGGCGTCATGCATCGCATCGACGTCATAGAGGGCACGCTGGCCAAGGGCTTCGGCACGCTCGGCGGCTATATCGCCGGCGACCGTGTGGTGATCGACGCCATTCGCAGCTATGCGGCCTCCTTCATTTTCACCACGGCTCTGCCGCCCGCCATCGCCGCCGCGGCGACGGTCGCCGTTCGGGTGTTGAAGACACGCTCCGATCTGCGCGCCGCCCATCAGCGCGCCTCGCATATCACCAAACATGCGCTGGCTGCGGCCGGTCTGCCGGTTCTGGAGAATGGCTCGCATATCGTGCCCGTGATGGTGCGCGACGCCGAGCTGTGCAAGGCGGCGAGCGACATGCTGCTCGAGCGCCACGATATTTATATCCAGCCGATCAATTATCCGACCGTCGCGCGCGGATCGGAGCGTCTGCGCATCACGCCCACGCCGCGCCATACGCCGGAGCATATCGTTGCTCTGGTCGAGGCGGTGGTCGATGTCTGGCACACGCTGGGCATCCCCTTCGTGGAGCCGCCGCAGCATCTGCATGTCGACGCGGAGAGCCGCGAGCGCTGTACCTATCCCGAGATCAAGCTCGCCGCGCAGTGAGCGGCGTCGACTCGGACTCGAATCCAAGGATTTGAAAAGATTCGCGTCGCCTTCTCCCGCCTGCGGGAGAAGGTGGCCCTCGCGTCAGCGAGGGTCGGATGAGGGTCCGCGCCCCTGCGCGCTCGACATCTTCATCGTCCCCGGAAACCGCAGCCGCCCTCATCCGACCCCGCTTCGCGGGGCCACCTTCTCCCACGAGTGGGAGAAGGGAGCGCGCTCGATGATTGTTGGGTTTACTGCACCAGCTTGGGCTGGCTCGGACGGGGCGTCTCGTTCTCTTGCAGAATGCCGAGACGGCGCGCCACTTCCGTATAGGCCTCGACGAGGCCGCCCATGTCGCGGCGGAAGCGGTCCTTGTCCAGCTTGTCGTTGGACTTGATGTCCCACAGCCGGCAGGAGTCGGGGGAAATCTCGTCGGCGACGACGATACGCATCATGTCGCCTTCCCACAACCGCCCGCACTCCATCTTGAAGTCGACGAGGCGGATGCCGACGCCGAGGAACAGGCCCGAGAGGAAATCATTGACGCGAATGGCCAAGGCCATGATGTCGTCGATCTCCTGCGGGCTCGCCCAGCCGAAGGCGGTGATGTGCTCTTCCGAGACCATCGGGTCGTCGAGCGCGTCGTTCTTGTAATAGAATTCGATGATGGAGCGCGGCAGCTGCGTGCCTTCCTCCATGCCGAGGCGTTTGGACAGCGAGCCGGCGGCGACATTGCGCACGACGATCTCGAGTGGAACGATCTCTACCTCGCGAATCAGCTGCTCGCGCATGTTCAACCTGCGGATGAAATGCGTCGGCACGCCGATATCGTTCAGATGCTGGAAGACGAATTCCGAGATGCGATTGTTGAGGACGCCCTTCCCGTCGATGACTTCGTGCTTCTTGGCGTTGAACGCGGTGGCGTCGTCCTTGAAATGCTGGATCAACGTCCCGGGCTCCGGGCCCTCATAGAGGACCTTGGCCTTGCCTTCGTAGATGCGGCGGCGGCGATTCATCGGGATCAACCGGGGCTTGAGAAAATCCATCTGACGGGCCCGTGGCTCCTCGGTTCGGCTTCGGAAACGACCGCCGCCCAGACCTGAGCGCGGGCTCGGGAAAAGGGACGTCCGTCCGAAGCGGCGTTCGCAGTGGCCGCGGATGGAACCGGGTCGTATCCTGTTCCGGCGGCCGTTACAACCCGCCACGCCAGACTAACCGAATCGAGGGGCGGACACAACTTGACTGAAATTTTCGTTAATTCCGGGAATGTCATTGGATTTCAGACCGAATCGCCTACATCCACAATCGTGCCTGATGAGCGTGGGCCGACAAAACATCCGAGGGTTGCCATGAGCACATTCGACAACCGGGAAGAGTCTTTCGAGAAGCGCTACGTCCACGAGCAGGAGCTCCAGTTCCGCGCCGAGGCGCGGCGTAACCGACTGTTCGGCCTTTGGGCCGCGGAAAAGCTCGGCAAAACAGGGCCGGAGGCCGAGGCCTACGCCGAGGCGCTGGTGGCGGCGGAGGCTTCCGCCAATGCGGACGAGCTGGTCTTTTCCAGGGTGAAGGACGATTTCGCCGCGGCCGGCGTCGACCAGTCCGACCATCAGATTCGTCGCACTCTCGACGAGCTGCTGGACAAGGCGAGGGCCGAGGTGCAGCAGAGCTGAGCCATTCGGGCGCGGGTTTACCCTTCCTTTATCCGCGCGCGCCACCACTTATCGCCATGCGCGATTCCCCAAGAGCCGCAACCAAAAGATCGGGCGCCGCCTTTCTGGCGGCGCCCGATGTCGTCTCCGAGGCTGGGGCTTGGCTCGACCATCTCGCCGGCGAGCGGCGCGCCTCCCGCCACACGCTCGACGCCTATGCGCGCGACGCACGGTTTTTCTTGGAGTTTCTCGCCGAGCATCGCGGCGCGCCGGCGGACGCCGCCACATTGAGCGCGCTCGCCCCGGCCGATATACGCGCCTTCATGGCGCGGCGCCGCACCGAGGGGCTCGAGAATCGCTCGCTCCTGCGGGCGCTGGCCGCCGTGCGCTCGTTGATGCGCTTCCTCGAGAAAAAGGGTCTTGCCAAGACCGACGTCTTCGGCGCCGTCCGCGCGCCCAAAAAGCCTCACAGCCTGCCCAAGGCGCTGAGCGTCGCCGACGCCCGCGACCTGACCTGCGCCGAGACCCGCGCCGGCGAAGCGCGCGAACCCTGGATTCTCGCCCGTGACGCCGCTGCTCTGGCGCTGCTCTATGGCGCGGGATTGCGCATTTCCGAGGCGCTGTCGATCGAGCGCGACCGGGCTCCCATCGGGGCCGTCGACCGCGTCTCCATCACCGGCAAGGGCGGCAAGACGCGCGTGGTCCCGGTCATAGAGCCGGTTCGCCGGGCGATAGAGGAGTATATCGCGCTCTGCCCCTATCACCTCGCCGGCGGCCCTTTGTTCGTCGGCGCGAGAGGGGGGCCCCTCTCGCCGCGCATATTGCAGCTCGCCGTGGAGCGAATGCGCGGCGCGCTGGGCCTGCCGGCGAGCGCCACGCCCCATGCGCTGCGCCATTCCTTCGCGACGCATCTCCTGGGCCGTGGCGGCGATTTGCGCAGCATACAGGAGCTGCTCGGCCACGCCTCGCTCTCGACGACGCAAATCTACGCCGCCGTCGACAAGACGCGGCTGCTCGACGCCTGGCGCTCGGCGCATCCGCGCGGCGCCCGCGATTCCATCAAATAGGTTTCATTTCGCAAATAGATTTGATTTTGCGTCGAGTTCTCGCGATCTCGTCAAGCGCTCCCTCGCCAAAAATTTGATCTGAGGCGAGGTCTCGCCTTTTCTTTTCTCCGCCCTTCTTTCCTTGCGAACCCGCCGGATTTCTCGCCTCGTGCGATCGCGCACGCATGTGATTTTCCGGCTCAGGCAGGTTGACGGCGTCCGTCGAGGGGACGGGCGCCGGCGATCGGTGGAGGGGAAAATGGGTCAGGCGCCGAGACTGTCGCTGCTCGGATTGGTTCTCGTCATGGCTTTCGGCTACGGCGTTTGGATCATCGTCACCTCGGGACAGGCGGCTTCGGCCGACGCCTGCCTCGGCTATGCGCTCTGCCGCTGAGCGGCGGGGAGCGGAACGTCTCGTCACGCCGCGCCGCGGCGGCGGACGAGGGCGCGCAACAGGGCGAGCTTGCGCAAGAACAGCGAGCGGCCCTCTTCGCCCAGCGCGAGAGCGAGTCGCGCTTTCAGATAATCCTTGGCTTCGCGAATACGCCGCTTGAACGGCTCGACGCGCTCATGCGCCCAGCGGCTCACGTGCAGCGTCGTCTCATAGAGTTTCGCGAACCAGCCGATCTGCAGCAGTTTCTCGCGGCTCGCGTCGAAGAGGAAGGATGTGACGCCGAGCGCCAATGTCTTGGCGGCGAGGATCACTGCGAGTCCGGCGACCACATGGCCATGGGCGATGGCGGCGACGGCCAGCAACTTCAGCGGAAAAATCGTGATCGCCGGCAGAGCGAAGACAGCGAGCGTCGCGATCGGCGTGAGGCCGGCGATGAAAGCGCGCAGCCGCGCCTCGAGCTCCTTCAAGCCCAGCGCGCTCGCGAGCCACACGAGCGCGATTTTCACATTGTCCCACAGCCAGCTCTCGATGAGGAAGAGAATCGCCAGCGTGAACCAGAAGGCGCGAATGAGGCGCCGGCCGAGTGCTTCCATTTGGTGTCTCGCTACCTCCCGCAGCCGCCGCTGGAGTCGATCACTCTCCGGTCTCGAAAGCAAGCGGCGCCCTGTCAATCGCGCCGATAGCGCCGAGAGTGTCTTGACGAAAGTCGAAGCGCGTATTTTACTATAGTAGTTCTATAGACAATGGAGATAACTAATGCGCTTCGTCATGGCGGCCGCGATCGGCGCCCTCTTCCTCTCCGTCCCCGCGGCTTTTTCGGCGGAGGGCGACACCAAAGGCGTGAAGCAGAAATTCTCGCTCACCCTGGACGGCGCCAAGAAGGCCGCCGCCGCCGCCGAGGCGGAGGCCCTCAAGAATGGCTGGAATGTGGTGATCGCCATTGTCGACGACGGCGGCAATCTCCTCTATCTGCAGCGCCTCGACGGCACGCAGGCCTCGTCGTCCGAGACGGCGACGCGCAAGGCGCGCACCTCCGCGCTGTTCAAGCGTCCGACCAAAGCGCTCGAGGACGCCGTCGCCGGCGGCCGCGTCGCTCTGCTGAGCCTGCCCAATGTCACCCCGCTCGAGGGTGGCGTCCCGCTCGTCTACAAGGGCGAGATCATCGGCGCGATCGGCGTCTCCGGCGCCACGTCGCAGCAGGATGCGCAGGTCGCCAAAATCGGCGCCGACACGCTCGTGCAGTGAGGCGGCTTCTCGAGAAACGGCGTCCGCGCTCTCCCATTTTCGGAGCGCGGCCGCCACGCGGATCAGCACTCGCTGTGGCCTGCTGCTAGCATATTGTTTTTAAAAGTTTATTCGGCATTCTCCTTGCATGATGATCGCAGTCGAACCTATCGTTTCACGCGATCGAAGAGGAGGCGTCGAATGGCGTCGCGCGAATTTCGCCGCATGCTCGAAGGCTATGGACTGACGACGGCCAATATTTTCTACCGTCTGCCCGATCATCCCGCGATCATGCAATCCTACATCTGGCAGGACTACGATCTGCAGCCCGAATTTCCGCAATTGCGCAAATTCCTGGATTTCTGGCAGAGGAGCCTCGATGGGCGGCTCCATTCGGTGCAAGTGGCGCATAGCGGTCTCATTCGCCCGGCGGAAATCTCGCTGGTGGGCGAGGAGTTCCGTCTGCACTGAGTCGCCGCTCGAAAAACCTCCAGTCCCCTCGCCCTGAGGAGCCCGCGCAGCGGGCGTCTCGAAGGATGAGGGGATTGGATTTGCGAGCGCTTCACAAATGGATCGAGCGCTTGGCGACGCCGAGCGCCGCCTCCTTGATCGCCTCCGACAAGGTCGGATGCGCGTGGCAAGTGCGGGCCAGATCCTCGGCTGCGCCGGAGAACTCCATCAGCACGCCGGCTTCGGCGATCAATTCGCTGGCGTCCGAGCCCAATATATGCACGCCGATCACGCGGTCGGTCGCGGCGTCGGCCAGCACTTTGACGAAGCCCTCCGTCTGCCGGTTGGCGCGCGCGCGGCCATTGGCGGAAAAGGGGAATTTGCCGACATTATAGGCGAGGCCCGCCGATTTCGCCTCTTCCTCGTTCATCCCGACCCAGGCGACCTCGGGCATCGTATAGACCACCGAAGGGATGATGCCGTAATTCACATGTCCCGCCTGGCCGGCGAGGATTTCCGCCAGAGCGACGCCCTCCTCCTCGGCCTTATGGGCCAGCATCGCGCCGCGCACCACATCGCCGATCGCATAAATTCCCGGCACATTGGAGCCGAAATGCTCGTCGATGACGACGCGCCCGCGCTCGGTGAGGACGCCCGCCTCCTCGAGGCCGAGGCCGGCCGTGTAGGGAAGGCGCCCCGTGGCGATGAGCACGGCGTCGGCGGCGATGGGCGTGCCGCCGCCGCCCTTGGTGGAGGCGTAGGCGACCGAGACGCCCTCCGCGGTCTTCTCGATCTTGGTGACCTTGGCGGCGAGATGGAAGGCGAAGCCCTGCTTCTCCAAAATCTTCTGAAAGCGCGTCGCGATCTCGGCGTCGGCGCCGGGCGATATGCGGTCGAGATATTCGATGACCGTCACCTGCGCGCCGAGCCGGCGCCAGACCGAGCCGAGCTCGAGGCCGATGACGCCGGCGCCGACGACGACGAGATGCTTGGGCGGGGCGTCGAGCTCGAGCGCCCCGGTCGAAGAGAGAATCGTCTTCTCGTCGAAAGCGATCTCCTTGCCGTCGACGTCGCGCAGCGGCGCGACGGCGGAACCCGTCGCGATCACGATATTTCGTGATTCGAGAATTTGCGTCGCGCCATTCTCGCCGGTCACCTCGACGCGTCCGGCGCCGAGAATGCGGCCGACGCCGTGATAGGAATCGATCTTGTTCTTCTTGAACAGAAAGGCGACGCCGCCGACATTCGCCGCGACCGTGTCGGCCTTGTGCTTCATCATCGCCTTCAGATCGAGGCGCGGCGGATCGACGATGACGCCGAGATCGGCGAGGCCGTGGCCCGCCTCGTCGAACATATGCGAGGCGTGGAGCAGCGCCTTGGAGGGAATGCAGCCGACATTGCCGCAAGTGCCGCCATGGGTCGCGCGCTTTTCGACGACGGCGGTCTTGAGACCGAGCTGCGCCGCCCGGATCGCGCAGACATAGCCGCCCGGCCCCGTGCCGATGACGATGAGATCATAAGCCATCCGCCAACTCCTTTTGTCGCGCTGCGATCGATCGCCAGATATCTTTTATGGAAGGAGAATATCCGCTTCGTAGGGCGAAGGTCGAAACATTTCTTCCGCAGGCGCTCGCATGTCTTCCTCAGGCCCTCGCAAGGCGCGGGTCACGCGCCGGGCGCGCGCGCCGAGAGCACGAGCTCATAAGCGTCGAGCGTCGCGCCGCACATTCGCTCGACGGAAAAATGCGTCTGCACATGCTGCCGTGCGCGCGTCGTCAGCCCGTCCCGCGCGGAGGGACGCAGCTCCAGCGCCTCGCGGATCGCCCGCGCCAGCGCGGCCGCGTCGCCCGCCGGCGCGCGCCAGCCGGTGGCGTCGGCGGCGTCCACTTGCGGCGGGGCGAGCACGGTCTCGACCGCCGCGCCGAGATCGGAGACGATGATCGGCGTGCCCATCGCCTGCGCCTCTACGGCGACGCGGCCGAAGGCTTCTGGCGTCGTCGAGGGCGCCACGGCGACCGCGGCGGCGAGATAGGCGGCGGGCATGTCGGCGCAATAGCCTGGAGTCAGCACGACGCCCTCGAGGCCGGCGCGCGCGATATGCGCTTCGACATTGGCGCGAAAAGCGGCGTTGGGCGCGTCGCCCGCCAAGACGAAGCGCACATCCGAGAGGCCTCCGACGACGAGGAGCTTCGCCGCGTCGATCAGCACGAGATGGCCCTTGCGCGCCGAGAGCCGCGCCGGCATCAGCACCACGCGCTCGTGCCGCGCCACGCCCCATGCGGCGCGCATGCGCTCGACGCGGGCGGGCTCGACGGCGGAGGGCGAGAAGGCGCGCAGATCGAGCCCGCGCGCGATCACGACGATGCGCCGCTCGGCCTGCGGATAGAGCTCGGCGATGTGGCAGGCGGTGAAATGCGAATTGGCGATGACGAGATCGCCCGCCGCCATGATCGAATTGTAGCGCTGCTTGATGGGCGAGGCGCCGCCATAGATGCTGTGGAAGGTGGTGACGAAGCGCGCGCCGGCGCGCCGCGCGGCGTAATAGGCGACCCAGGCGCAGGCCCGCGAGCGCGCATGCACGAGATCGATCGCCTCCTCGCGCAAAATGCGGGCGAGGCGGAAGGAGTTCAGCGCCATGGCGAGCGGATTCTTCGTCGCGGCGGGGAATGGCAGCCATACTCCGCCCTTGGCTTGCAGCTCGCTGACCATGCGGCCGCCCTCCGAGGCGACGAGCGCCCGCGCGCCGGCCATATGCAACGCCTCGGCGATGTCGATCGTCGCGCGTTCGGCGCCGCCCGACTGGAGATCGGGCACGACCTGCAAAATCGTCCGACCCGCGAGGGGACGGCTGGTCGAGGGGAAGGCGTGGAAATTCTCTAGCATGGAGCCAATGTGCCCAGTAAACGAGATCGTCGTCGCGGTCGAGTGGCGGGGGCCTTTTTCGCCCCAGAAATGGGCCGGCAATATGGCCCCTTTGGTCCCATGATCGGACCATGTTATTGAGCAGCCGAGAGATTTTTATTCATTCGAGCGGCGGCGCGCACGCGCCGCAGGGGATAGGATGGCTGTGGACGGCGTCGAGGAGGGGCTGAGCTTCGTCGATCTCGCCCTCGAGGGGCGCGAGCCCTGGCGCATCGCTCGCCGTTTTCGCGCCGCGCGTGGGGCGGGGGCGGCGCGCCCCGGCGTCGTCCTGCTTGGCGGCTTCAAATCCGACATGCTCGGCTCCAAGGCCTCTCATCTCGACGCCTGGGCGGAGGCCGAGGGCCGCGCTTTCCTGCGCTTCGACTATTCGGGCCATGGCGAATCGAGCGGGCGCTTCGCGGATGGGACGATCGGCGATTGGCTCGCGCAGAGCCTCGCCGTCTTCGACGCTTCGACGAGCGGACCGCAGATTCTCGTCGGCAGCTCGATGGGCGGCTGGCTCGCTCTGCTGATGGCGCGCCGCCTCGCCGCTGCGGGCCGCCGCCTGCACGGCCTCGTGCTGATCGCGCCCGCCGTCGATTTCACGCAAGAGTTGATCTGGAACAACGCCGACGATGAAATCCGCCGCGCGATCATCGAGGACGGCGCCTGGCTGCGTTCCTCGCCCTATGCGCCGGAGCCGACGCCGATCACGCGCGGGCTCATCGAGGAAGGACGCGCGCATCTCATGCTGGGCGACGTCATCCGCGTCGATGCGCCCGTGCATATATTGCAAGGGATGCGCGACGAGGACGTGCCCTATCGCCATGCGCTGCGGCTGATGGATTGTCTGGCGAGCGATCCCGTCGTGCTGACGCTGGTGATGGAAGGCGATCACCGCCTCTCGCGCGGCGAGGATCTCGCCCATCTCACGGCCACGATCGAGGCGCTGGGCTAAGTCGCGCTCGAGCTTTTGCCGCGGCGATGCCAAAAGCTTTGCAGTACCGTGTGTTAGGCATAACGGTCGCTTTCCGAAGCGCTAAAGGATTCAATAAAGATTGTCCCGTTAACCTCCATTCTTAAGGAAGGCGCCATGTCAGGCGCTCTTGATCGAGAGACGCGAATGTCATCGCGGGTATTCCCGCGCGCGCCGCCTCATCGGGCCTGGGAATGAAGAGTCATGATGCTCTCGAAAACGGCTCTGCCGCTCGCAATGTGCGCGGCCTTGTGGTCGACGGCTCGCGCCGCCGATTGGTATACGGGCTCTCCCGCAGGGGAGACGCCGCCCCCGCCCGCCGCGCCGCAGCCGACGGTCTCCATCGATCTTTCCGTCGATGGCACGTCGCGCAGCTCCATCGCCGGCGCCGCCATCGGCAAGATCGCGCCTTTCGGCTCGCTCGCGGAGAGCGGCCCGCGCATTCGCGTTTCGACCGTCATCGGCAAATACGCCTATGACGCGAGCGATCTCCCCGTCTATATCCCCGTCGGCGCGGCTTTCATTCCGAGCAATTCCGGCTATGGCCGCGTGCATGGAACGCTCGAGGACGGCTCCTTCATGGTCGGCTATGAGGTCGTCACCAATCAGGGCGGCGTCGCTGTCTATGTCGGCCCGGATGTGATGAATCACAGCCTGTCGCCTTTCGATCCGGGCAATCAGGTGCGCGGCGTTTCCGCCGGCGCCAAGGTCGGAGTCGAGGCCTTCACGCGGCCGACGGACTCCACCATGCTGGCGCTCGTCGCCTATTATTCGACGGTTCACAATTCTTACTACACACGCCTGAAGTTCGGCGTGGAGCTCGCCGATTATGTCTATGTCGGCCCGGAGGCGCTGGCGCTCGGCGACGATTATTTCGCGCAATGGCGCGCCGGCGCGCATATCACCGGATTGAAATTCGGCGCGCTGCAGATCGGCCTCTCCAGCGGCTATCTGCGCGATCGTGTGCGCGGCAGCGGCGCCTATGGAATTCTCGACACCCATATCGCTTTCTAATTCGACGGCCGTTTTTCTCGGGCCGAAATCATTTCATCCGTCCTTTGCTCGAAGGCTCGCCATGTCGACCTTGCGATTTCTCTCCTTTCTCCTGCTCGGCGTCGTCGCCGTCGCGCTCGCCACACAGCCGGTCAGCGTGCAGGCGCAGCTCGTCACCAGCCTCGCCGTCATCTTCCTGCTGGCGGCGCTGTGGAAATTCGCGCGCGGCGCGGAGTCGCGCCAACTCTTCATCGCGCTCGCGCTCTTTGTGGTGCTGCGCTATGTCTATTGGCGCATCACCTCGACTCTGCCGCCGCTCTCCGATCCCGTCGGCCTCACCTGCGGCTCCATATTGCTCGCAGCCGAGCTCTATTGCGTGGCGATGCTGTTCCTCACTCTCGTCGTCAACGCCGAGCCGTTGACGCGCGAGCCGGCGCCGCAGATCGAGGACGAGGCTCTGCCCGTCGTCGACGTTCTGGTGCCGAGCTATGACGAGGACGCCTCCATTCTCGCCACGACGCTCGCCGCGGCGAAATCGATCGATTATCCTGTCGATCGGCTGAATGTCTTCTTGCTCGACGACGGCGGCACGGATCAAAAATGCGCGGACCCAGATCCGCAAATCGCCGAACGCGCGAAGGCGCGCCGCGCCGCCTTGCAGGAGCTCTGCGCCGCGCTCGGCTGCTATTATCTCACCAGAGAGCGCAACGAGCACGCCAAGGCCGGCAATCTCAACGCTGCGCTGACACGAATTTCCGGCGACATCGTCGTCGTGCTCGACGCCGATCACGCGCCTTTCCGCTCCTTCCTGCGCGAGACCATCGGCTATTTCTTCGAGGATGACCGGCTGTTCCTGGTGCAGACGCCGCATGTCTTCCTCAATCCCGATCCGATCGAGCAGAATCTGCGCACCTTCCGCCGCATGCCCTCCGAGAACGAGATGTTCTATGGAATCACGCAGCGCGGGCTCGACAAATGGAACGCCGCTTTCTTCTGCGGCTCGGCCGCCCTGCTGCGTCGCGCCGCGCTGGACGAGACGGATGGTTTTTCCGGCGTCTCCGTCACCGAGGATTGCGAGACGGCGCTCGAGCTGCATGCGCGCGGCTGGACCAGCGTCTATGTCGACAGGCCGCTCGTCGCCGGATTGCAGCCGGAGAGCTTCGTCTCCTTCATCGGCCAGCGCGTGCGCTGGTGCCAGGGCATGCTGCAGATTTTCCTGCTGCGCAATCCGCTGCTGAAGCGCGGCCTCGAGCCGCTGCAACGGCTCGGCTATCTGTCGAGCATGAGCTTCTGGTTCTTTCCCTTCCCGCGTCTCGTCTTCATGCTGGCGCCGCTCGCCTTCATCCTCTTCGACGTCAAGATATTCGTCTCCAATATAGAAGAGGCGATCGCCTATACCGCGACCTATGTCGTCGTGAATGCGATGCTACAGAATTATCTCTTCGGCAAGGTGCGCTGGCCCTGGATGTCGGAGCTCTATGAATATTGCCAGGGCGTGTTCCTGTCCAAAGCGATTGTCTCCGTCTTTCTGCGGCCGCGCAGCCCCTCCTTCGAGGTGACGGCCAAAGGCGCGGTGCAGACGCAGGATCGCCTCTCCGAATTCGCCTGGCCCTTCTTCGCCATCTATGGATTGCTCGCGCTCGGCGCCGCCGTCGCCGTCTATCGCTGCGTCGCCGAGCCGGGCGTGCGCCAGCTGATGTTCTTCGTCGGGCTGTGGAACATGTTCAATCTCGTCACCGCCGGCGTCGCGCTCGGCGCCGTGGCGGAGCGACGTCGCCGCGAGGCGCATCCGCGTCTTTCCATCGAGCGGCGCGGCGCGCTGGCGCTCGGCGAGGAGCATATTCGCGTCGCCATAGAGGAGGTCTCCGCAGGCGGCTGCCGCCTGCGCGCCGCGACGGAGGCGGACGCCAAAGCGCTCGCCGCCGCAAAGGTCGCGGAGGGACGTCTCTTCATCGACTCCTGCGTCGACGCCGCGCGCCGTCCGAGCCTCTCCGCGCGCATCGTGAGCGTCGCGCCGGACGGACGCGCCGCCGCCGCCTTCGCCTTGTCGCAGCCTCAGGATTATCTGGCGCTCGCCGATCTCATGTATGGCGACGCCTCCGCGCTCGAGCGCTTCCAGGCCGCGCGCCGCGCACACAAGGGCATTGTCGCCGGAACGGTGCAATTTCTCTGGTGGGGCGCGATCGAGCCGCTGCGCGCCTTCGCCTATCTGCGCCCCCGCGCGGGCGACCCCTCGCTGCGCGAGCCGCCGCCCTTCGCCGATTTCTCCACGATCTTCGGCCGCCGTCCGCAGCGCCTGCGACCGCCGGCGGACGAGAGGGCGACGCCCGCCATAGAGCGCAAGCGCTCCGCCACCGATGAAAAAGTCTGATCCTTTCACACGCGAGACATTCTCGAAAAAATGAGTGCCAAGATGCAGTTCCGAGTCCTCGCCGCTCTGCTCGCGACCACGACGGCGCTGACGCCGATCGCGGTCGGCGCCCAGGCGATCTTCACAACGGCGCCGCAAGAGCAGCTGTTCCGTTTGAAATTCGACAGGCCGAAACCGGCCGTCGCCGGCCTCCAGCCGATCATCCCCGCGCGTTTCGCCGCGCGCGTGGCCGCCGTCGAACTTCCCTCGACGCCAGCAGTCGCGCCGTCGCACGTCGCGCCATCGCCTGTCGCGCCATCGTCTGTCGTTCCTGCGCCTGTCGCTCCCGCGCCCGTCGTCGCAGCGCCGCTGGCGCCGCGGCCCGCCATCGCGGGCGCGATGCTGCGGCATCTCACCAACAATATCCAAGGCTATCGTCTCGCCGGCGAGATCGGCGCCTCGGAATGGCCGATCTATGTCACCGAGGCGCAGGCCTCGCGTCGGCTGCAATTTCGCGTCGGCTATCTCGCCGCCGTGTCGGTGATGCCGGAAGCCTCGGCGCTGACGCTGACGATCAACGATCAGGCGATCGGCGACACGCCCATTCGCGCCGTGCAGGAGGTCGAGACCATCGTCTTCGACATTCCGCCGGGCGTGATGCGGCCGGGCTTCAATTCGGTGCGCATCGCCACCAGCCAGCGTCATCGCGTCGATTGCTCGCTCGAGGCGACTTACGAATTGTGGACGCAGATCGATCCGACAGAGACCGGCCTCGTGCTGCCGGAGGACGACGTCGGCGTCGCCAGCCTCGCGGATCTCGGCGCGTTGCCGCCGGACGAGCAGGGCGCGCTGCCGATCCGCGCCGTGCTCGGCGCCAATGCGCGCCCCTTCGAGATCGAGCGCATGCTGCGCGCGGCGCAGGCGATCTCGCTGGCCGGGCGTTTCGAGCAGCCCGTCGTCGACGCGGGCCCTGCGGCTGGTGGACGTTATGGCGCCAATCTCTACGTCGGCCCCGCCGCCGAGCTCGCCGGCCGAGTCGATCTCTCGCGCGTCGGCCCCTTAGACGAGCCGCGCGCCTTCGTGCTGCCGGCGGCGCCCGGCCGGCGCGCCAGCATCGTCGTCACCGGCGCGACCTCGGCGCAGGTCGACGAAGCCATTCGCCGCCTGCTCGTCTCGCCCGCGCCCAAGGGCTCGCCGCAGGGACTGCGCGCCGCCGCCGCCTTCCCCGGCTATCGGCTCGATGGCGGCAGACGCGTGAAGCTGCGCGATCTCGGCGTCGCCAGCGAGGAGTTCACCGGCCATCTCTATCGCGCCGCCTTCAACATCGTCATGCCGCCGGACTTCTATGCGGCGGATTATGGCAATGCGCTGCTGCGGCTCGCCGGCGGCTATGCGGCCGGGCTCGACTCCAATGCGCAGATCGTCGTCAAGGTCGACGAGCGCACGGCGGTGAGCCTCAATCTCTTGAAGGCCTCGGGCGAGGTGTTCCGCGACAATCCCTTGCCGCTGCCGCTCGGCTTTCTGAAGCCGGGCCTCAACCGCATCGAGATCGAGGCGCATGTGCCGACGAGCCAGGACGCCGATTGCGATCCGCTCGCGGCGATGCGCGCGGCCAAGCGCTTCCTCTTCCTCGACGAGACGGAGATCGAGCTGCCGCCGATCGCCCGCATCGCGCGCATGCCCGATCTCGCGGTGACGGCGAGCGGCGGCTTTCCTTACGCCGGCGCGAAAGGGCGGCCGAAGCTCTACATGCCCTCGCTCGACTCCGACGCGATCGGCGCGGCGGCGACGATCGTCGCGCATTTCGCCATCGCCGCCGGCAAGCCGATCGATTTCGAGATCGTCGATACGCCGCCCGGCGAGGGGCAGGGGCCGACGCTCGCCGTCGCGCCGCTCGACTCCTTCGACGCCGCGCTGCTGCAACGCCTCGACATGCCGGCCGACATGCTGCGCGAGGCCTGGGGTCCGCATCTGACCGCCGATCGCCGCAAGGCTTCCGAGAAGCGCCTGTCGCAGCTCGAGATCGCCGCGCGCAATCGCTTCGTTCTGCAGCGCAACTTCCCAATGGCCTGTTATGCGCCGCGCATGATGCTGGACAAGACGATCACCGCCCAAGCCGCGCCCACGCCCACGACCACGGGGCCGGCGGGCGAGCCGGAGCGCGTCGACTTCGCGCCGGTCGGCACGGTGCGCGGCGGCCGCGTGGAGCGAGGCGACGGCGAGCAGGATCTGCTCGAGGCCTGGCGCGACGATCTGCGCCGCGAGGGCCGCTGGGGCTATGGCGTCGTCGAGCGTCTGCGCGTCGCCGGCGCCTGGAGCGCGGCCCGCGTCGCCGACGCCGCCTCATGGCTGCGTGCGGGCTTCGAGGCGGAGGCGGCGGATCGCGCCGCCACGCAGCACGCTTCGCTGGCGATGAGCCAGTCGATCCTCGGCGACACCGCCAAGGATGTCTGGACCGTCGTCACCGCGCCCAACGCCGCGACGCTCGCGGAAGCTTCGGCCTGTCTCGTCGATCCGCGCGTCTCGCGCCGCGTGCAGGGCTCGCTCGCCATGCTCGACATGAAGGACGCCAAAGTGCTGGCGACGCCCGCCGACAGCCCCCGTTTCATCGTCACGCGTCCGCTCTCCTTCGGCAATCTGCGCCTCATCGCCGCCGGATGGATGTCGCTGCATCCCGGCGTCTATGTCGGCCTCGCAATTCTCGTCGCCGCGCTCTTCGCCGCCTCGTCGCGGTGGCTGACGCGCAATGTCGGAAGGAGGACAAGATGAGAATTCTGCGTCTCGCCGCACCCGTCCTCGCCGCCCTCGGCCTCGCCGTCGCTTTCGCGCCGGCCGCGCCGCGCGCCGAGCCGATCGCCGAGATCGCCGCGGCGATCGGCGTTCCGCTCACGCTCGACGCCCATAAGATCAAGCTCGGCGGAGCTTTGAAGGCTCCCGACGCCTGGCTCGCCTATAAGAAGCGCTTCATCGCCGAGCAGGGCCGGGTCATCGACACGGCCAATGATCAGGTGAGCCACAGCGAGGGGCAGGGCTACGCCATGCTGCTCGCCGTCGCCGCCAATGACCGCCCGACTTTCGATCGGCTGTGGGGCTGGACGCGCGCCAATCTCATGGTGCGCAACGACGAGCTCGTCGCCTGGCGCTTCGATCCGCAGCGTCGTCCCGCCGTCGGCGACATGAACAACGCGTCCGACGGCGATCTTTTGATCGCCTGGGCGCTCGCGGAAGCGGCCGATCAATGGGACGATGCGCCCTTTCGCATGGCGGGGCGGCGCATCGCCGTGGAGGTCTCGCGCAAAGTGGTGCTCTTCAAGACGAAGATCGGCGCGCTGCTGCTGCCGGCGGTCGCCGGCTTCAACGCCTCCGATCGTTCCGACGGGCCGGTGGTGAACCTCTCCTATTACGTCTTCCCGGCGCTCGCGCGGCTCGACAGTGTCGCGCCGGAGGTCGATTGGGCGGGCCTCACCCAAACCGGCCTCGATCTGCTCGAGGCGTCGCGGCCGACGCCCCAGTCCCTGCCCGCCGATTGGGTCGCGCTCGAAGGCTGGCGGGCGCGGCCGGCCGAAGGCTTCGCGCCGGAGTTCGCCTATAACGCCGTGCGTATTCCGCTCTATCTCGCCTGGGCGGGCGTCGGCGAGCGCGCCCATTACGCGCCATTCCTGGCCTGGGCGCAGCGCGCCAAGGAGGCGCCGCCGATCGTCGACGTCATGACCGGCAAGGATGTCGGCCAGTTCGGTGGCAGCGGCATCGCCTCGATCGGCGCGCTCGTCGCCTGCGTCGTCGACGGCGGCAAGCTTCCCAGCGACTTCGCCGCTCCCAAGGCGAACGAAGATTATTACCCCGCCACTCTGCATCTGCTGGCGCTGCTCGCGGCGCAAATGAGGTATCCGTCGTGTCTCACCAATTGAGAGCCCTCCTCGTCGCGGCCTGCGCCGTCTCTCTCTCGGCGGCTCCCTCCGCGCCGCGCGCCGAAAGCGCCGATCCGCAATCCGTCCTCGTCGCGCCGGCCCGCGCCGGCGCTTCATTCGCCGACCGCGAGAAACCGGACGATCTCGCATTGCGCTATTATGCGGCGCTCGATCAGCGCGCGCGCGTTCGCGCCGAATTCTCACGGCTGCGTCGTCTCTATCCCAATTTCGAGCCGCCGGCCGATCTCTACGGCCCGCGCCGCGGCGACATAGACGAGGCGGGGCTGTGGGAGCTCTTCTCGGCCGACAGGCTCGACGAATTGCACGAGACGATCGCGGCGCGCCGCAAGGACATGCCCGGCTGGCGCCCATCCGACGATCTGATGCAGAAGCTCAAGCACAAGGAGCAGCGCAATACGATCTTCGCCTTCTGGCGCGAAGGGCGCTGGCTCGACATCGCCGCCTTTGCGCGCGACAGCCGCTATTTCGCCGCCAACGCCGATGTCGAGGCGCAATGGGCGATCGCCGAGGCCTTCGCCCGCACCGGCCAGATCAATGAGGCGGCCGATGTCTATAAAGCGATTTTCGCCTCCAACGAGGACAAGCATTTGCGCCTCGCCACCATGCAGAAGGCGATGGCCACTCTGCATATGAGCGATGTCGAGGCGCTGCTCGTCGAGGCGCGCAAGAGCTCGAAAGGGCCGGATGACGAATTCGTCGCGGTGGCGATCGACATCACCCGCGCGCGCATCGTCGCCGTGCTGCGCGACGAGCGCAAGGACGAGATTTCCGCCGACGAGCTGCAGCGCTTCGAGAGCTTCGCCAAGTTGACGCGCGAGCCGCAGCAGCTCGGCCTCGTCGCCTGGCTGCAATATAAGCGCCGCGATTTTCGCGCCGCGCTCGAAACCTTCAAGGCGGCGATCGAGAATGGCGGCGACGCGATGATCGCGCATGGGCTCGCCCATACGCTGCGCGCGCTCGATCTGCGTCGCGAGGCGGAGGAGGTCTCCTACGCGTGGCGCGCGCCGCTCGTGAACAATGGCATTCTTTTTCTCGATCTTCTGGAGCGCGAGCTCTCTCAGGAGACGCCGCCCTATGTCGAGCCGGCGCGCCTCGCCCGCTATGCGGCGGTGACGATCGAATCCGCTTCCGGAGAAGGCGCGCAGGGCCTCGGCTGGTACGCCTACAACTCCTGCCAGTTCGATGTGGCGCGCTTCTGGTTCGAGCGCGCGGTCGCCTGGTTTCCGAAGGAGGCGACTGTCTATGGCTATGTGCTGACGCTCAAACGCCTGCGCCAGGACAAGGAGGCGCTGGAGCTCATCAACCGCTATGACGGGCTGTTCCCCAAGCTCGTCGAGCTGCTGTTCCCGGACGATTATTATCATCCGCCCTTCCCCTGCGACTCGCGCGTCGCCGCCAAGGCGCATGGGCCGGCGGTGAAAATGGCCGGCTATATCGTGCCGGGGCCGGCCGGCCCGGCGCTCGCCGCCGAGCGCGATCGGCTGCGCGTCGAGGCGGAGAAGAAGGAGGCGACGACGCCGGACGCCGCCAAAGTGGCGGCGCAGACGCAGGATCGCGAGCGCGTGCTGAAAGCCGTGCGCGGCAAATTCCCCATTGCTGTCACCGCGGAAAATCCGCTGCGCTTTCAGCCGCTCTCGCCGGTCGTGGCGTCGCGCTCGGTCTCGGTCCCGCCGGCGCCGATCCCGGTCGCCGCGCCTGTCGGGCTGCGGCCGGAGCCGCTGACGGGCAAGGCGCCTCTGGTCGCGCGGCGCGTGCCGGGCGTCGGTCCCATGCCCTCGGAGCGCTATGGCTTCATTCTCTCGCCGGGCTGGAACGCCGTCGATCTCGCGACCTGGCCGCCGGCCTCCGAGCAGGTCGCGCCGCTCGGCACGCAATGGGCCAATCAGGAGGCCGATCCGGCCTGGATCGGCCAGCAGAAGGCCGACGCCGCGACCAAGCTCTCGGCCAGCGCCGCCGAGCATGTCGCGACGGCCATGGCGCCCCGCGCCCGCTACGGCGCCGCTCCGCCATCGCCGAACATCGCCGCCGTCCTCTCCCTCCCGGCGGCCAAGCAGAGCCAGACCCGTTGATCCTTTCGGAGATTGCGTCATGAGACATTTTTCGAGACATTCGCCGCCGCTCCTGATTTTGGCGCTCGGCCTCTCCGCCTGCTCGACCATGCCGACGCGTGGCGTTCTCGCCGTCGATCCGACGCCGACCGGCGCCACCGCCGGCCCGCCGCCGGCGCAGGGGGTCGAGGCGCGCAGCGGCGCGGCCTCCATTTTGGCGCTGCCCGCCGAGGCGCGCGTGCGCGGCGGCCTCGAGGAGCGCCGCTACGCCAATGGCTGGCGCCAGAGCGTCGCGCTCGACCGCGCCATCATGGGCAAGGGCTGGAACGAGCTCACCATCGACATTCGCGCTCAGCCAGCCGGCGGCGGCCGCGAGGGCGAGATACCGATGGGCAAGCCGACGGAGGAGGGCGTGCGGCAGGAGCTCGCATTGCGCTTCCCGACGACGCGGATGCGGATCGTCGCAAAGCCGCTGCGCAACGAGCTCGGCCCCTTCGGCCTGGCCGTGGGGCCGAGCCCGGACGGCGCTCGCTGCGCCTTCGCCTGGCAATGGGTCGACGATCTGCGCGCCGTCGCCCGCCCGGAGGCCGCCGCCACGACGATCGTCCGCGGCGACGAGATCCCCGCATCGATCCGGCTGCGGCTCTGCCGCAAGGGCGTCACGGAGCAGCAATTCGCCGATTGGTTCTCGCGGCTGCGCGCCACCGAGACCGCCAATGTGGAGCGCGTCATCGAGGTCGCGCGCAGCGGCGCGGACGCGCCCCCCCTCGCGCCCTCGGCCAGCGAGCGTCCCGCGGCGCCGGCGACGGTGGCGAGCATAGCCGCCCCGGCGAAACGGGCGATCGCCCACAAGGTCAAGGCGTGGCCCGTCCATCGCCACGAGGAGACGACGACCGAGGCGCGCCGCTACAGCGAGCCGGCGAAGACCGTCGAGACAAGGGCGGCCTCGGTCCGTTTCGATCCGGCGCTGCCGCCCCAGGCCTTCGCCGGGCCGCCCAGATCGGCGGCGCGGTGAGCGCCGCGGACGCCCTCGGCGCGGACGCCCAAGGCCTTGACACTCTCCTCTTCGCCGCCGATGCTGCCGAACAAATTGTTCGGCATATCGAACAGGAGAGAAGAATTTGGCCAATGCGCTTCCTGCCATAGAGACGATGTCCTCCGCGGACCCGCTCAATGGGCGCATCGTCGAGTTCCCGCTGGACCAGCCGCTCTGCACCGACGGAGGCGGCTGCGTCGCGCCTTTGACGATCGCCTATCAGACCTATGGCGAATTGAACGCCGAGCGTTCCAACGCCATTTTGCTGTGCCATGCGCTGACCGGCGACCAGCACGCCGCCAATATGCATCCGCTGACCGGCAAGCCGGGCTGGTGGGATGTGATGGTCGGTCCCGGCAAGCCTTTCGACACGGAGCGATATTTCATCGTCAGCTCCAATGTCGTCGGCGGCTGTCTCGGCACCTCGGGTCCGTCCTCGATCAATCCCGCGACCGGCCGGGCCTATGGGCTCGATTTTCCGGTCGTCACCATTCACGACATGGTGCGCGCCCAGGCGATGCTGATCGATCATCTGGGCATAGACACGCTGTTCTGCGTCGCCGGCGGCTCCATGGGCGGAATGCAGGTGCTGCAATGGGCGGCGAGCTATCCAGAGCGCGTGTTCTCGGCCATGCCGATCGCGACGGCGCCCAAGCATTCGTCGCAGAATATCGCGTTCCACGAGGTCGGCCGTCAGGCGGTGATGGCCGATCCCGACTGGCGCGGCGGGCGCTATCTCGAATATGGCGTGCGGCCCGAGAAGGGCCTCGCCGTCGCGCGCATGGCCGCGCATATCACCTATCTCTCGGAGCCGGCGCTGCAACGCAAATTCGGCCGCAAGCTGCAGGATCGCGCCGCGCCGACCTTCTCCTTCGACGCCGATTTCCAGATCGAGAATTATCTGCGCCATCAAGGCATGGCCTTCGTCGACCGCTTCGACGCCAATTCCTATCTCTATGTCACGCGCGCCTGCGATTATTTCGATCTGGCGGCCGATTACGGCGGCTCTCTGGCGCAGGCGTTCAAGGGAACCAAGACGCGCTTTTGCGTCGTCTCCTTCAACACCGACTGGCTCTATCCGACCTCCGCCTCGCGCGCCATCATGCATGCGCTCAACGCCGGCGGCGCCTCGGTCTCCTTCGTCGAGATCGACAGCGACAAGGGCCATGACGCGTTTCTCGTCTATGAGCCGGATTTCATTGCGACGACGCGCGGCTTTCTCGAAGCCGCCGCGGCGGCGCGCGGCCTGCCGCGGGCGACGGAGGCGCAAAAGTGAACGCACCCTCCTTTCCGCAGAGCGAGCAGGCGCGCTCGGTCCGCCTCGATCTCGCCGCCGTCGCTGCGATGGTCGCGCCCGGCAGCCGCGTGCTCGATGTCGGCTGCGGTGATGGCGCGCTGCTGCAATTGCTGGCCGAGACAAAGCGGGTCGACGGGCGCGGCGTGGAATTGTCGCAGCGCGGCGTCAATGATTGCGTCGCCAAGGGCCTGTCGGTCATTCAAGGCGACGCCGACACCGATTTGCGCGACTATCCGACCGACGGATTCGACTATGTGATTCTCTCGCAGACGCTGCAGGCGACGCATCACCCGCGTCAGGTGCTCGTCGACATGCTGCGCATCGGCCGGCGGGCGATCGTGTCCTTCCCCAATTTCGGCCATTGGAAAGTGCGCCTGTCATTGCTGGCGAAAGGCCGCATGCCGCAGACGACGACGCTGGCGCACGCCTGGTACGACACGCCCAACATACATCTCTGCACGATCAGGGATTTCGTCGATCTCGTCGAAGCGCTCGGCGCGCATATAGAGCGCGGCGTCGCGCTCGATCATTCCGGCGCGCCGATCCGTGTGAACGCGCCCTGGTGGGTGTGGAATCTGTTCGGCGCGCAGGCGATCTTCCTGCTCGAGCGTGATCCGCCGAAAAAAATATCGTCATTCGCTACAAAAAATACTTAGGCGCTTGAATTCGGCGGCGCTCGGCGTCTGCGCAATATCGCGCGGACGCGCGTCCCCATTCGCCGCCGCGGCTCCGCACGATTTGCGAAAGATACGGAATTTCAATGACGAGCGCCGTTTTTTGTCGGCGCTCGCGCGTCTTGCTCGCGCGCGTCGTGCGACCTCCTGTCCGGGACGGACGGCTTTCGCATGCGGACGCTTCGCGATAGATTGCCGGCAATGACCGACGGACATGCGTCGATTTGCGCTAAAAAATCGTCGGCGACCGCGGGAGCGCGCTAATGCCGGAGCCGCCGTCTCTTCGAGACGTGCCGATGTTTGCGACTGTCGATGCGCAGTCGATGCAGCGGCTGACGCGCGATGCGAAATTAGAACAATTCGAAGATGGACAGACGATTTTTCGTCAGGGTGATCGCGCGCTCTATGTGGCGATCGTGCTCGACGGCTTTGTGAAATTGACGCGCACCGCCTCCTGCGGGGACGAGACTCTCATCAATATCTGCAATATCGGCGAGAGCCTCTATGAGGCGCTGACGCCGGACGGCGAGAGCTATCGCGTGGGCGCGGAAGCGGTCGGCCATGCACATGTGATGAAACTGTCCGCGCCGCGATTTCGTTACATGCTGCGCGAATCGCCTTCGCTCGCGACGGCGGTGATCGAAGAGGCGGCGCGCAAATTGAGCGGCCTCATCGGCGAGATCGAATCGCTGAAGGGTCAGACCGCCGAGCAGCGGCTCGCGCGTTTCCTCTTGTCGTTGTGTCCGCCGAACGCCGAGTCCTGCTGCCTGCGTTTGCCCTATGACAAGCGACTCATTGCCGCGCGGCTCGGCGTCAAGCAGGAGACGCTGTCGCGCGCTTTCGCCAAGCTGCGCGAGATCGGCGTGCGCACGGAGACGCGCGACGTCACCATAGAGAATGTCGCGCGCCTCTCGAGCGAATGCTGCGGCGGCGAGCGCGAGCCGGGCCTGCCCTCCGAGCGCCGCGATCTGATCGAGAGCCGCGGCGCGCTGGCTTGAGCCTTCGAGCCACGCCTTAATTTCGGCCCCGCATGACGCGATTCTCCGCCCCTCGCGCGCGATGCGCGACAAATGGGGAATTGCGCATGAAACGATTCTTTTCGACGGCCATTTTCTTTCTCGCGGCCAATGGCGCCGCGCTCGCCGCCGCCACGACGGATGGAAGCGGCGCATTGTCCTTGGCGGCGCTGGCCAGCAAATATTCGCCGACGGTCAAGCCGGCCGCGAAGGCGGCGCTCGCCAAGCTCGCCGACGGACATGCGAAGATCGCTTTCCCAAAGGGCAAGACCATCGATGTCGTCGTCGATGCGGTCAGCTGCCGGGCGAGCAATGTGGACATCACGCAGCACGCATGCGAATTGACCTTCGGCGAGAAGAAGGTCCAGGTCGCCGGCCGCCTCGCCCATGAGATATTCGCGACGCTGCTCGAGGTCGGCGTTCCGCCGGACGGCGCCGCCGGAACGATTTATGCTGCGGTCTCCGCTCTCGACTGCACGGTCGACCCGGACGAGATCACGCAAAAGGCCGGCGGCGGAGCGCAATGCAAATACGAGCCGCCGAAATGAGCGGCGAAGGAGGTCAGTTGAGTCAGCAGGAAACGACCGTCCAAACGACGGTATATGTATGTACCGTCTGCCGCAGCAAGGACGATCCGGAGGTGCGTCCCGGTCAGGCGCTGCTCGAGGCTTTCGACGCGCGTCTGACCTCGGAGGATCGCGCGATCGTCGCGGCCGAGCCGGTCGAATGTCTCGGCGTCTGCTCGCGCCCCTGCACCGTGGCCATGGCCGCGCGCGGCAAATGGACCTATGTGCTGGGCGATTTCGACAATGCCGACGATGTGGGCGATCTCATCGAATCGGCGCGGCGCTATACGGCGTCGGAGACCGGCCTGGTGCCGAAGAAGGATCGTCCGGACGCGATGCGCAAGGGCGTCGTGTCGCGCACGCCGCCGGCGCCGAGGTGAAGCGAAATAGCGGAGCAGCGAGTAGATATCGGCCTACTCGCTGCACGCTGCGCGCTTTTGCTATTCGCCCTTCGCGGTCGCCCGCGCGATCGCCTCTCGGATGATCTTGTGCGCCGCCTCGGCGTCGCCCCAGCCGGCCGCCTCGACCCATTTGCCGGGCTCGAGATCCTTGTAATGGGCGAAGAAATGCTCGATCTGCCGCGTCGTGATCTCCGGCAGGTCGGTGTAGGTCTGCACCTTGTCGTAGCGCTTGGTCAGCTTGGGCGCCGGCACGGCGATGATCTTCTCGTCGCCGCCGGCCTCGTCGCGCATATAGAGCACGCCGATCGGGCGCACCGCGATGAGCGCGCCGGGCGCGATCGGCCGCGTATTGGCGACCAGCACGTCGCAGGGGTCGCCGTCCTCCGACAAAGTATGCGGAATGAAGCCGTAATTGCCGGGATAGCGCATCGACGTATAGAGGAAACGGTCGACGACGAGCGTGCCTGACGCCTTGTCCAGCTCGTATTTGATCGGCTCGCCGCCGAGCGGCACTTCGATCACGACATTGACTTCGAATGGAGGATTCGCGCCGATTTCAATGGCGTCGAGACGCATATGACAACTCCTGGAGGGGGAAAATTCAGCGGACGGGCGCGGACACGAATCCGAAGGCGACGCGCGTCAGCATGTCGTCGCCGAAGCGCTCTTCCGCGCGGCGTATGGTCAGGCCGCCGAGCCGGCGATAGAAGGCGAGCGCCTTGTCATTGTCGGCCAAGGCCCAGACCACGGTGGACAGATAGCCGTGCTCGGCGAGCTCCTGCCGGGCGGCGTTGAACAGCCGCCGGCCGAAACCGATCCCCTGATATTCGGGCAGGAGATAGATTTCGAAGATCTCGCCCGAATAGGGCATGGAGGGGACGCGATTGCGCCCATAGGTGACATAGCCGACGACTTCCCGGCCGAATTCCAGCACGAGAATGCCGCTGCCGCGCACGATCGCCCGCGCCCACCATTGCGGCCCGCGACGGGCGATCATCCGCTCGAGCTCGCCGCCTGGAATGACGCCGCGGTAGGCGTCCCGCCAGGAGGCGTCATGCACATGGGTGATCGCCTCGGCGTCGCCGGGTCCAGCGTGGCGAATGAGGGTGGCGGTCTCGACCATGGCCCCGATGTTAGGTCTCGAGGGCCTGTTTGGGCAAGAGCCGGGCGCCGACAAAGCGAACAAAAATAAAAGATCGCGGCGCCGAAACGGCGGGATCGGCGCCCGCTCCCTTTCACCTCAAGACAATAGGCCGGTGGCGGCGCCGACGAGCAGAACCACGCCGATGAAGGCCCGGTAGGCGACGAAGGGCCAGGTGGAGAATCGCTCGAGAAAGCGCATCAGCCCCCAGATGGCGGCGAAGGCCGAAATGGAGGCGACGACGAGGCCGACGGCCAGCACCGACCAGCCATGCGCGTCGAGATGCGCCTTGTGGAGCTCGTAGAGCTCCTTGAGGCCGGCGAGGGTGATCGCCGGCAGGCCGAGAAGGAAGGAGAATTGCGCGGCCTGCTCGCGCTTGAGGTCGAGAAACAGCGACGCCGTCAAGGTCGAGCCGGAGCGCGAGACGCCGGGCACCAGCGCCCCCACCTGGGCGAATCCCACGACCAGCGCGTCCTTCATATTCACATGGTCGAGCGTGCGGGAGTGGTTGCAATAGAGCTCGGCGATGGCGAGCAGCGCCGCCATGACGATGCAGGAGATGCCGATGACCGGCAGGGTCCGCAGCGGCGAGCCGCAGGCGTTGAGAACGCCCGAGAGCGCTATGCCGGCGAGGCCTATGGGTATGGTGGCGAGGACGATCCAGACGACGAAGCGGAAATACCAGTCGTTGAAATCACGCTTGCGCAGGGCGCGAACGGAGCCGAAGGCGATCTCGCGAATATCCTTCCAGAAATAGCTGACCACCGCGGCGAGCGCGGCCAGCTGCATGGCGGCCGAGAAGGCCGAGCCCGGATCCTTCCAGCCGAGCAGCGCCGGCACGATGCGCATATGGGCGGTGGAGGAAATCGGCAGGAGCTCGGTTATGCCTTGAACGACGCCGAGCGCCGCCACTTTCGCATAGCCGAGTTCGACGAAGCCGGTGTCGAGACCTGAAGTGCAAGCCAAGGCCATGAAGCGCTCTCCGAAACGAGGCCCGCGGCCGCGCCCTCGGGGCGAATCGCCCCCGCGCGGCGGTTATGGCCTTGTCTCAGACAGGTGGTTAACGATCAACCTCGGGCGCGAGCAGGATTGGGAGAGAATCTCGAGCCGGACCTCGGCCGCTCGCCCCGGAACGGCCTCCGGCGGCTCGGGTCACGCGGCTCCATAATAATCGCGATACCAGTCGACGAAGGCGGAAACGCCCTCTTCGACCGAAGTCTGCGGGCGATAGCCGGTCAGCCGCTCCAGCAGCGAGCAGTCGGCGAAAGTGCGGGGCGCGTCACCCTTCTGCATCTCGAGATAGTTGCGGATCGCCGTCTTGCCCAGCTTGCGCTCGATCGCCTCGACGAAATCGAGCAGCCCCACAGGCTCGCCGCGCCCGATATTGACGACGCGGTAGGGCGCGACCGGCGAAACGGACTCGTCGGCTCCGATCTCCGGCGCGCGGTCGAGAAGGCGCGAGATCGCCTCGACCAGATCGCCGACATAGGTGAAATCGCGCTGCATCTTGCCGTGATTGTAGATGTCGATCGGCTGTCCCTTCTCGATCGCGTCGACGAATTTGAACAGCGCCATATCCGGCCGTCCCCAGGGGCCGTAGACGGTGAAGAAGCGGAACATCGTCGTCGGCAGCCGCCACAGATGCGCATAGGAATGCGCCATGGCCTCATTGGCCTTTTTCGTCGCGGCGTAGAGCGTCAGCGGGAAATCGGCGCGCTCGCTCTCGAGGAAGGGCACATGCTGATTGCCGCCATAGACGGAGCTGGTCGAGGCCATCAGCAGATGGCGGACCGCGCGGGCGCGGGCGATCTCCAGCACATTGAAGCCGCCGACGAGATTGGCGTCGACATAGGCGCGCGGATTCTCGAGGCTGTAGCGCACGCCCGCCTGCGCGGCGAGATGGACGATGACATCCGGCTCCGCCGCCTCCACGGCGCGCGTCAGCGCCTCCATATCCTCGAGCATGGCGATATGGGCGCGAAAGCCGGTAAAACGCGCGAGCTCGGCGTGGCGCGCTTGCTTCAGCGTCACGTCGTAATAGGGGGTGAGCCCGTCGAAGCCGTCGACCCTGCAGCCGAGCTCGAGCAGGCGCTTTGCGAGATGGAAGCCGATGAATCCGGCCGTGCCGGTCACGAAGACGCGCATGAGCCCGTTCCCGTTGGAGACCGGCAACCTCTGGCGGAAAACGCCCGTCGCTGTCAACTTGCGGCGCCGTACGAGGTTCGAGCGATCGGGCCGGCCCGTGCAAAAAGCCGGTTTTCACTTCGGCCCAAAAGGCGCTAAACATCGCGCCGAGCCTTTCATCCTCGAGCGGAACCGATCATCCATGGCGCGGCAGTTCATCTATCATATGAAGGGTCTGACCAAGACCTATCCGGGCGGCAAGAAGGTCCTCGACAACGTCCACCTCTCCTTCTACCCGGATGCGAAGATCGGCGTGCTCGGCGTCAACGGCGCCGGCAAATCGACGCTGCTGCGCGTAATGGCGGGCATAGACAAGGAGTTCACCGGCGAGGGCTTCGTCGCGGAGGGCGCGCGCGTGGGCTATCTGCCGCAGGAGCCGCAGCTCGATCCCGAGCTCGACGTGCGCGGCAATGTGATGCTCGGCGTCGCCGATAAGAAGGCGGTGCTCGACCGCTACAATGATCTCGCGGTGAATTATTCCGACGAGACCGCCGACGAGATGACCCGGCTGCAGGACGAGATCGAGGCCAAGGGCCTCTGGGATCTCGACAGCCAGGTGGATCAGGCCATGGAGGCGCTCGGCTGCGCCGCCGACGACGCCGACGTCACCAAGCTCTCGGGCGGCGAGCGGCGCCGCGTGGCGCTCTGCCGCCTGCTGCTCGAGCAGCCGGAGATGCTGCTGCTCGACGAGCCGACCAACCATCTCGACGCCGAGACGGTGAATTGGCTCGAGGGCCATTTGCGCAATTATCCGGGCGCGATCCTCATCGTCACCCATGACCGCTACTTCCTGGACAATGTGACGGGCTGGATTCTCGAGCTCGATCGCGGCCGCGGCATTCCCTACGAGGGCAATTACTCGACCTGGCTGAAGCAGAAGCAGAAGCGCCTCGCCCAGGAGAGCAGCGAGGACAAGGCCCGCCAGCGCGCCCTCGAGATGGAGAGCGAGTGGATCGCCTCCTCGCCCAAGGCGCGGCAGGCCAAGTCCAAGGCGCGCATTCAGCGCTATGAGGATCTCGTCGCCAAGCAGAACGAGAAGGCGCCGACGACCGCGCAGATCGTCATTCCGGTGGCCGAGCGCCTCGGCGGCAATGTCATCGCCTTCGATCATTTGTCGAAGGGCTTCGGCGATCGTCTCTTGATCGACGACCTCTCCTTCAAGCTGCCGCCGGGCGGCATCGTCGGCGTGATCGGCCCGAACGGCGCCGGCAAGACGACCTTGTTCCGCATGATCACCGGCCAGGAGAAGCCGGACAATGGCTCCATCACCGTCGGCGAGAGCGTGCAACTCGGCTATGTCGATCAGTCGCGCGACGCGCTCGACGACAAGAAAACCGTCTGGGAAGAGATTTCCGGCGGCAATGACATCATCTATCTCGGCAAGCGGGAGATCAATTCTCGCGCCTATTGCGGCGCCTTCAACTTCAAGGGCTCCGATCAGCAGAAGAAGGTCGGCGGGCTCTCGGGCGGCGAGCGCAACCGCGTGCATCTCGCCAAAATATTGAAGCAGGGCGCCAATGTTCTGCTGCTCGACGAGCCGACCAATGATCTCGACGTCGACACGCTGCGCGCGTTGGAAGAGGCGCTCGACGATTTCGCCGGCTGCGCCGTGGTGATCTCGCATGATCGCTTCTTCCTCGACCGCATAGCGACGCATATTCTCGCCTTCGAGGGCGAGTCCCACGTCGAATGGTTCGAGGGCAATTTCGCCGATTACGAGGAGGACAAGAAGCGTCGCCTCGGCCTCGACAGCGTGGTTCCGCATCGGCTGAAATATAAGAAATTCTCGCGCTGAGCGGGGCGGGAGCGCCCCCACCTCGGCTCTCTCCCGCGCCGCGGGCTATCGAATGCGCACATCCTCGCCTCGCGACGTCTTGGCCGGGCTCGTCCCGGCCATCCACGCCGATACGCCGCGGCTTCTCGGATGGTTGGCGTGATGTCGAAGTTCCGGCGACCCCTGCCGGGCCTTGCCAGAACCCCGCCCCACGCAAGCCGAAATCCGTCTATTTCCCCAAATTTCTCAGCTGGTTGGCGTGGGTGGCCGGGACAAGCCCGGCCATGACGGCCGCCGGGTTTCGCTGCGTGTGAATCCGATAGCGCGCAGCGGAGGAGAATGCGGGAGGGGGCTTTTCCGAGCGTTCGAAGCGTGTGATCTCACGCCGGCTCTCGACCCTTCGCGCGCGCCGGCCGCGGCGCTTCCTCGCGCGGCGCCGCGACGACGCCTCGGCAAATCTCCACGATCTCTTGGCGCAGCCAGGCGTGGGCCGGCTCGCGGTCCTGCAGCGAGTGCCAGACCATCAGCAGATCATAGGTCGGGAATTCGATCGGTATCTCCAAAATCTTCAGCGGCGCCAGACGCACGAAATGCTCGGCGATGCGCAAGGGCAGCGAGAAGACGAGATCGGTGCTCGCCAATATCCAAGGAGCGGAGAGAAAATTCGGCACGACGAGCGCGACCTTGCGCGCGAGGCCGCGCTGCTCCAGCCAATCGTCGATGATCCCGGTGCCGGCCTCGCGGCGCGACATCAGCATATGCTTGGCCGCGACGAATTGCTCGAGCGTCGGCTCGTCGCTCGGAAAATCGGGATGGTCCTGGCGCACCAGCGAGACGATGCGGTCTGTGTAGAGACGCTCGCGGCGCACATAGGGCGTCGAATCCAAAATCACATCGAAGCCGATGACGAGATCGACATCGCCGGCGTCCGCCGCCTCACGCAGCGAGCCCGATGTCTGCACGAGATGAATCTCCACATTGGGCGCCTGGCGGCTCACCGATTTCATCAACGGCGGCAGCAGGCAGAACTCGACATAATCATTCGTCGCTATGGTGAAGCGCCGCTGCGTCGTCGCCGGCGAAAACGCCTTCGAGCCGCGGATCACCTGCTCGACCTCGCTCAATATCGCCGCCACCGGCTCGACGAGCGCGAGCGCGCGCTGGGTCGGCTTCATGCCCTGCGGCGTCTTCACCAGCACCGGATCGTCGAGCTGCTGGCGCAGGCGTTGCAGCACATGGCTCATCGCCGATTGGGTGATGAACATCCTCTGCGCCGCGCGCGAGACATTGCGCTCCTCCATGAGAAAATCGAAGGCGACGAGGAGATTGAGATCGAAGTTCCGCAGCTCGGTCATATGTCCGCCCTTCGCCCCTCGCGCGATCCGAGATCACGCGTGAAGATGACGCCAGATCGGCGCCTCCGACGCCACTGAAAAATGCGAATAGCACGATGAAAACAATGCATTTTACCTGAAGCCGAGACGGACCTTACCTCTCCTGACGGCCGCGCGGAAGAGCGCGCGGGCGCAAGACGCAAAAAGGAGAGAAACATGAGCCTCACGACGGAGACGGCCGGCAAGGCCGGCGTCGCGGACGACACGGATGTGATCGTCGATATGAAGCCGTTCTGGATCGGCGCCGCGGCGCTCTGCACATTCTACCTGATCGTGCGGATCTATGAGCAGATTTTCGGCTGGCGCGCCGGCCTCGACTCCTTCGCGCCGGAGTTCCAGACCTATTGGCTGTCGATCCTCTGGACGGAGATCCCGCTGGAGCTCGTCGCCGGCCTCGGCCTCGCCGGCTATTTGTGGAAGACGCGCACCCGCGACATGTCCGCGGTGACGCCGCGGCAGGAATTCCGCGCGCTCGTCGACAATCTGAAATGGCTGACGATCTACGCCATCGCCATCTATTGGGGCGCCAGCTTCTTCACCGAGCAGGACGGCACCTGGCATATGACGGTGATCCGCGACACCGATTTCACCCCGTCGCATATCATCGAATTCTACATGAGCTATCCGATCTATTCGATCATGGCGGTGGGCGCCTTCTTCCACGCCAAGACGCGCACCCCCTATTTCGCCAAAGGCTATTCGCTGGCCTATCTGATCGTCGCGGTCGGGCCCTTCATGATCATCCCCAATGTCGGCCTCAACGAATGGGGCCACACCTTCTGGTTCATGGAGGAGCTGTTCGTCGCGCCGCTGCATTGGGGCTTCGTCTTCTTCGGCTGGATGGCGCTCGGCGTGTTCGGCGTCGTGCTGCAACTTTTGATGCGCATAAAGGCGCTGCTCGGCGAAGACGGGGTCGCGGCGGTCATCGGCTGACGCGCTCCTCCCGCGCCGGCCGCCCCTTCCCGCGCCTGCCGATCCATTGGCGGCAGGCGCGTCACGACTTTCCAGCGCCCGCTGCTCCCGGGGACGCGAGAAAGCGAGCCGCCCATCGCGACGCCCCCAGGGCCGAGCGAAGGGCGGCTTTCGCGCGTCACGGCCGCCGCGCCATCTCGCAACCGCGAAAAAGCGTCTGCGCAAGAATTGGACAATCGCGGAAAAACCCTAGTTTTCCGGGCGATTCGCGGCGACGGCTGCGGCTTGACACGAATGGACGCCGCCCATATGTTGCGCGCGGCTCGAACGACTTGGCCGCCCGGCCCATATCGCGTCGCGTCGAAATCCCTTCCGTCGCCCCTGTCCGGGCGTTTCTTCGGCAATCATCTATGCTGCTCGCGCGTGCTTTTGAGCTTTTGCGCGAGGGAGAGAGCCGATGAGAGCGGACAAGAACGAGAGCGACGACGAGCTGCGCGCGAGACTGGAAAGGCTCCAGACCGCGCTCGGCAAGCAGGAAGCGGAGCGACGCGCCGAGATTGGCGGTGGTTTGCCGGTCGGAGGGTCGTTCGGAAAGGCGTTGAGCGCGGGCTTCACCGTGCTGTCCGAATTCGTGGCGGCGATTCTCGTCGGCGCGCTGATCGGTTGGCAGGCGGATCTCTGGTTGGGCGCCAAGCCGTGGCTGCTGGTCCTGTTCCTGGGGCTCGGCGTCGCCGCGGGCTTCTACAATGTGTTTCGCTTCGCCGCGTCGAAAAACGCGCGAGGCGACGGATGAAACGGGCGGCCCGACTCCCTCGGCGCCGCGGAGATGAAGGGCCGGGCGCGCCGTCCGGGATCGAGCGATGAATCCTATCGAGCAGTTCGAGCTCCAACGCATTGCGCCTTACTTCATCAACGGCGTCGACGTCTCCTTCACCAATTCCGCGCTCTATATGTTGCTCGCGGCCTCGGCCGCCATCATCCTCACCCTGTTCACGACGTCCAAGCGCGCGCTGGTGCCTGGCCGCGGACAGGCGCTCGCCGAAGTTCTCTATGAATTCGTGGCGAATACGGTGCGTCAGACGGCGGGCAAGGAAGGGATGCGCTTCTTCCCCTTCGTCTTCACGCTGTTCACCTTCATTCTGATGTCGAATCTGATCGGCCTCGTCCCCTACACATTCTCGCTGTCGAGCCAGATCGTCATCACCTTCGCCTTCGCGGCTTTCGTCATCCTTCTGGTGATCCTCTACGGGCTCTATCGCAATGGCTTCGGCTTTCTGAAGCTCTTCGTGCCGCATGGCGTTCCGGCGCCGGTGCTGGTCGTGCTGATCCCGATCGAGATCATCTCCTTCCTCTCGCGCCCGGTGTCGCTCTCCGTTCGTCTCTTCGCGAACATCCTCGCCGGCCATATCACGCTGGCGGTGTTCGGCGGCTTCGTGGTGATGCTGCTCGGCGCCGGCGCCTGGGCCGCGCTCGCGCCCATTCCGATCCTCGCGGTCGTGGCGATGTATGCGCTGGAGCTGCTCGTCAATTGTCTTCAGGCGTTCGTCTTCGCCGTCCTCACTTGCGTCTATCTCAATGACGCGATCCACCCGGGCCACTGATAAACATCCAACAATAAATAGTCGCCCACAGAGCTAAGAGCAGGAGTTACCAATGGCTGATGCTTCCTCCTTCCAACTGATCGGCGCGGGCCTCGCCGCGATCGGCACGGGCGCCGCCGCTATCGGCGTCGGTCTGATTTTCGGCAATTTCGTCAATGGCGCGCTGCGCAATCCGTCGGCCGCGGCCGGCCAGTTCACCAACGCCATCATCGGCGCGGCGCTCGCCGAAGGTCTCGGCATCTTCGCGTTTCTGATCGCGATCCTGCTCTATCTGAAGTGATCCGTTTCGGAGGCCCGGGGCCAAAGCGCTCCGGGCCTTCGTCGCATTTGAACGCACTCGAGAGGTTTCGGAGCCGTCATGGCGAATATCGTTCTCGCCGCCGCCGAGGAAGCGGCGCCGCACGCCGCGCAAGGCGCGACGCATGAGTCCGCGGGGCATGGGACCGTCGAGCATCACGGCGGGGGCGACTTTCCGCCCTTCGACACCAATAATTTCGCGCCGCAGCTGGTCTGGCTGGCGCTGATCTTCGGCGTCCTCTACGTCCTCATGTCGCGCATCGCGCTGCCGCGCATCGGCTCGATCCTGAGCGAGCGCGAGAGCCGCATCGAGAGCGATCTCTTCGCGTCTCGCGAGCTGCAGGGGAAGGCGCAGGCCGCCGCCGCCGAGCATGACGAGACTCTGCGCGCCACCAAGGCGCAGGCGCAGGAGATCGGCCGCGCCGCGCAGCAGCAGGCCGCCGCCGAGACGGCCACGCGCCGCGCTGCGGAAGAGACCGCCTTCGCCAAGAAGGTCGCCGAGGCCGAGGCGCAGATTCTCACCGCCAAATCCGAGGCGCTGTCGCATGTCGAGCAGATCGCCACCGAGGCGGCCGGCTCCATTCTAGAGAAGCTGACCGGCGCCCGCCTCGCCGCTGAGACGCTGCAGAGCGAATTCCGCAACATCAAGGCGAGCTGAGCAGGGGACAGGCCATGCATTACGACGCGGAACTTTTCGTCGCCATCGGCTTCGGCATTTTCCTCTGCGTGCTCCTCTATGTGGGCGCGCATAAAAAGCTCGGCGCCGCGCTCGATGCGCGCGTCGGCCGCATCAAGGGCGAGCTCGCCGAGGCCGAGCGCCTGCGCAGCGAGGCGGAGAGCCTGCTCGCCTCCTTCGAGAAGAAGCGCGAAGACGCCGAGATCGAGGCCAAGGCGATCGTCGCTCAGGCCAAAAGCGAGGCCGAGCTGCTCGCCACTGAGGCGCGTCAACGCCTCGAGGACTATGTGACCCGCCGGACCAAGCAGGTCGAGGACAAGATCGCCCAGGCCGAGGCTCAAGCCGCCGCCGAAGTGCGCGCCAGCGCCGCGGACGCCGCGGTGAAGGTCGCCGAGGCCGTGCTGCGCAAGGGCGTCGCCGGAACCGATTTCGTCTCCGCCGGCATTGCGGAAGTGAAGGCGCTGGCGCACTGACGCCCACTTCTCCCTTGGACAACACAAAACAGCCCGAAGTCGTTTGACTTCGGGCTGTTTTGTTTTCCCGCGCTCCTTCGGCGCTTTTGCGAGGAAGCGTCGCGACGAAGCGATAAAATAGAACAGCGCTGCTGCGGCTCCGTATCGCTCCGCTCGCGATAAAGGGTTTTTGGCGCGGACAAAACGTCAGGCCGCGCGCGCCAACTCCGGGGACGCCGGCCGGACCGCCGACGGCTCGCGCGCGCCGGCGCCAAAGACACGGCCTTCGGCGCCCTCGAGAGCCCCTTTCGAGAGCTCGAGGCCGAGAAAACGCTCGCGCTCGACCGGCCCCGGCATGACCAACCCATCCGTGAAGCGCCCCTCGAAGCCGAAGCGCGCATAATAGGGCGCATCGCCGACGAGCAGCACGGCGCGATGATTGCGCGCCGCGGCGCGGCAGAGGCCTTCCTCGATCATGGCGGCGCCGAGCCCCAGCGAACGATAGTCGCGCGCCACGGCCAGAGGGCCGAGCAGCAGCGCTGGACGTCCCGCCCCCGCGAAGATCGGCCACATGCGCATGGTTGCGACGAGCCGTTCCCCATCCCTGGCGACGAGCGCGAGGCCGCGCGCCGGCATCCGCCCTTCGCGCAGGCGCTCGCAGGTCTTCAGAAAGCGCGCCGGGCCGAAGGCCGCGTCGAGCAGCGCCTCGCGCGCCGCGACGTCGTCCGGCGCTTCGTCGAAAATCTGGACGCACGCACGCGGAGCCGTCAGGCTCGCCGGCGCCATTCGCGATGCGAAGCCGAAGGCCGACGGCCCAGGCTGATGACAGGAGGTTTCAAAGGCCATCTCTTCCCCCATTCGAGGACGGACGACCCTCGCGCCTGGCGCGCATCTGCATGCGCGCCCGCCGAACGGGACAAAGCGGGGAGAAACGGACCGCGAGTCATCAGGCTCGCAGCCCCATAGAGCGAGCCATCAGGCTCGCGGCAATTCGCCGTCAGATGACGAAGGATTCGAGCGGCGGGAAGCCGTTGAAGCCGACCGACGAATAGGTCGTCGTATAGGCGCCCGTTCCCTCGATCAGCACTTTCGAGCCGATCTCCAGGCTGATCGGGAGCAGATAGGGCGCCTTCTCATACAGAACGTCGATCGAATCGCAGCTCGGACCGGCGATGACGCAAGGCGTCGTCGCGGAGCCGTCCGCCGTCGTGCGGATTGGATAGCGGATCATCTCGTCGGTGGTCTCGGCGAGGCCGTTGAACTTGCCGATGTCGAGATAGACCCAACGGACGGCGTCGTCCTCGGACTTTTTCGACACCAGAACGACCTCGGCCTCGATCACTCCGGCGTTGCCGACCATGCCGCGGCCCGGCTCGATGATCGTCTCCGGGATGCGATTGCCGAAATGCTTGGAGAGCGCCCGGAAGATCGCCTGGCCATAGGTCTTCACCGCCGGGACATTCTTGAGATATCTGGTCGGAAATCCACCGCCGAGATTGACCATCTGCAGCTGGATTCCGCGCTCGGCGAGATCGCGGAAAATCTCGGAGGCCGATTTCAGCGCGCCGTCCCACATGCCGGGATTGCCCTGCTGCGAGCCAACATGGAACGACACCCCATAGGCGGAAAGGCCCAGACGATGCGCGTGCTCGAGCACGCGCGGCGCCATTTGCGGCGCGCAGCCGAATTTACGCGACAGCGGCCATTCGGCGCCGGCTCCGTCGCAGAGAATGCGGCAGAAAACCTTGGAGCCGGGCGCAGCGCGAGCGATCTTCTCGACCTCGGCCTCGCAATCGACCGCGAAGAGGCGCACGCCCAGCGCATAGGCGCGGGCGATGTCGCGCTCCTTCTTGATCGTGTTGCCGAAGCTCACGCGATCGGCCGTCGCGCCGGCGGCGAGCGCCTGCTCGATCTCGACGACGGAGGCGGTGTCGAAGCAGGAGCCGAGCGAGGCGAGAAGCGACAGCACCTCCGGCGCCGGATTCGCTTTGACCGCATAGAACACGCGCGTGTCCGGCAGGGCCTTGGCGAAGCTCGTGTAATTGTCGCGCACGACGTCGAGGTCGACGACGAGGCACGGACCCGTGTCACGTCCGGCGCGACGGCGGGCGTCCAAAAATTCGCGAATGCGATCCGTCATTTGCGGCATCCCCAACGAAGTCGCGGCGCGAGAGCCGCGGAGTGGCCAAGGGCTTCGATCGGATGCACGCCGCCGTTTGCACAGGCGCGGTGGAGGCGCGCTGCACATCGAGACGACTGCGTTCCATGACAGTCATGGCTCCGCTGGAGGCGAAGCGCGAGACGGTCGGGTGATGCGCCGTAGGCTAGACAGGACACGGACGCGCATGTCCGAACGGACATGGAATCCGACCCGTATAGCCATCGCTTGGAAGGGGATTTTTCCCTTTCCGCACGCCCGGCAAGAAAGACAAGCCTCTTCGGTACGCCGACCTTTGGAGGGTCGACAGAGACGAAAAAGCCCGGTCCGTCGTTGCTTTAAGTCGCGATCCCTCGCTCAGGCGAGGTTCGCCGGTTTCGCCTCCGGCTGCCGGTTTTATTCCGATGGTTGACCGGCCTCTTGTCCGGATCCCCATCGACCGACACACGACCACAGGCACGTGCGAAAGTGGGCGAGAACGTAAATACGCGCTTTCGCCGGCTCTGCAAGAGCTTTTTCGAGCGGGCGTGCATTTTTTGCCCAACGCGCGCCGTGGGCGGCGAAAGCGGGGCGTCTTGCGGGCGGGCGCAAAGCCGGATAGGCAGAAGCACGGACGGGGCCGGCGGCGGCGGGCCGCGCTCCGAGGACGGGTCCGGCGTCCCCAAGAACGCCCGATTCGTCTGCGACCCGAAGACGGGCTCCACTCGTCCTTTTTCCGGAAACCGACTAAAATGATCGACATCACACGCCGCCGTCTTCTCGGCGCGATGCTCGCGGCGGGCGCGCAGGCCGCGCCGCTCGGGCGCGCCGTGGCGCAGTCCATACAGAACGGGCAAGGGTCGCGATTCGGGCTCGAGGATGTGGCGCGCCGCGCCCGCGACCTCGCCGGCGCGCCCTTCGAGGCGGCGCCGCCGCAACTGCCGGAGGAATTGGCGAAGCTCGACTTCGACTCTTACCGCGACCTTCGCTTCCGTCCGGAAAAGGCGCTGTTCTCGAATATCCCGGGCTCCTTTCGCCTGCACGCCTTCCATCTGGGCTTTCTCTACAAGCGCCCGGTGACGGTGAACACGATCCGCGACGGCATACCGACGCCGATTCCCTATTCGGCGGCTCTATTCGACTCCGGCCGCAACAAATTCGAGAAGACCCTGCCGATCAATATCGGCTTCGCCGGCTTTCGCCTGCATTTCCCGCTCAATGATCCGCATGTTCACGACGAGGTGATCTCCTTCCTCGGCGCGAGCTATTTCCGCTTTCTCGGCCGCGGCCAGAGATATGGCCTTTCGGCGCGCGCGCTCTGCGTCGATTGCGGCGACAATTCGGAAGTCTTCCCCTTCTTCCGCGAATTCTGGATCGAGACGCCGCAGCCGGGAAGCAATCGCATCACCATCTATGCTCTGCTCGACGGCGAGGCGGCGACGGGCGCCTATCGTTTCGATCTCGCCACCGGCCAGGAGAGCACGATCGACGTGCAGGCGACTTTGTTCCCGCGTCGCAAAGCGAAATTCGGCCTGGCGCCGCTCACCTCCATGTATCTCACCGGCGAGAACGATCGCCGCATGCGCGACGGCTTCCGCACCGAGCTGCATGATTCGGACGGCTTGCTCGTCCATGGCGATTCGAAGGAATGGCTCTGGCGCCCGCTCGCCAATGCGCCCATCGCCCGGCTCACTTCCTTCTCCGATCCCAATATTCGCGGCTTCGGGCTCATGCAGCGCGACCGCAATTTCGAGACTTATCAGGATATAGACCTCGCCTATGAGCGCCGGCCGAGCTATTTCATCGAGCCGCTGAACGCCTGGGGCGAGGGCGCTGTCGAGCTGCTGGAGCTGCCGACGCTCGACGAGACCAACGACAATATCGTCGCCGCCTGGGTCGGCGCGCAGCCGCTGGAGATCGGCAAGCCCTTCTCCTACGCCTATCGTATCACCTCTCTGCTCGAGCTGCCGCGTCTTTCGCCCAATGGCCGCGCGGCGAATACGTTCGAGACGCCTGCGCGGGCTCTGGGCTCCGGCGAGCCGATGACGCCCGGCGCGCATCGGTTCATCGTCGATTTCGCCGGCGGCGAGCTGCCCTTCTACGCCAATGATCCCTCGCAGGTGGAGGTCGTCGCCTCGGCCGCGAATGGCGTCGTCATCCGCTCGAGCGTCGCCGCCAATCCGCATATAGACGGCATGCGCGTGATGTTCGACATCGTCGTGAAATCCGGACAGACGGCGGATATTCGCGCCTTCCTCAAAGCAGGCTCTCAGACTTTGACCGAGACCTGGACCTATCCCTGGACCGCGCCCTGAGGAGCGAATAGACGGCCTCTCGCCCTTCGCCATTCGCAAGAGCGTTTCCAGCCGAAGTGGATGCCGGTTCGGCGTTGGAAACGCGGAAAGACTCTCGGCTGCTCATACGGCGAGGCTCAGCTGCGGATCGGCGCTTCCGCCGGCGGGGCAGAGAGAGGAGAGCGTGACGCCGAGCAGGCGCACGCCTTTCTCCGAAGGAAACAGCGGGCGCAGCAAGGCCAGCGCGGCTGCTTCGAGCTCGCCGCGCGAGGCGATCGGCGCCGCGCCGGTGCTGCGGCGCGTGATCTGCTGAAAATCCGCATATTTGATTTTGAGCGTCACCGTGCGGCCGCTGATGCGCGCACCCTCGCAATGCGTGAAAACGCGCGTCACTATGGGCGCCAGCGCGGCGACGGCCTCCTCGCGCGCGAGGAGATCGCGGGCGAAAGTGACTTCGGCGCCGATCGACTTGCGAATGCGGTCGGGCCGCACGGGGCGATCGTCGACGCCGCGCGCGATTCCGTAATAATAGCTCCCCGATTTGCCGAAATGCATTTGCAGAAAGGGCAGGGGCTTGGCGCGCAGATCGAGCCCGGTCTCTATGCCGAGCGCGTTCATCTTTTTCGTCGTCGCCGGCCCGACGCCGTGGAATTTGCCGATCGGCAGAGAGGCCACGAAAGCGGCGCCCATTTGCGGCGTGACGACGAAGAGCCCGTCCGGCTTGTTTTGATCCGAGGCGAGCTTGGCCAGAAATTTATTGTAGGAGACGCCGGCCGAGGCGGTGAGGCGCGTCTCTTCGCGAATGCGCGCTCTGATCTCTTCGGCGATATGCGTCGCGGAGGGGAGGCCTCGGCGATTTTCGGTGACGTCGAGATAGGCCTCGTCGAGCGAGAGCGGCTCGACGAGCGGCGTATAGTCGAAGAAGATCGCGCGAATTCGCCGCGAAACTTCGCGATAGACGTCGAAGCGCGGCGGAACGAAGACGAGCTCGGGACACCGCCGGATCGCGGTGACGGATGGCATTGCCGAGCGCACGCCGAAAGCGCGCGCCTCATAGCTCGCCGCGGCGACGACGCCGCGCTCGCGCGGCGAGCCGACGGCGACCGGCCGCCCGCGCAACTGTGGGTTGTCACGCTGCTCGACCGACGCATAGAAGGCGTCCATGTCGACGTGGATGATCTTGCGTTGCGACGTCATGTTCCGAGCGACGCCAGTTTCCGAGCGACGCCATCGCGAGCGAGGCGCCGAGCGCAATGTCGGTGGAGCGCAGAGTCTCACGTCGGCCCTCTGGATTCAATATCGAGACGCCGACTCCGTTGTCCACCGAGCCTTGACGATTCCGTCGCCTCGCCAATTTGTCGACAATGGCGCGCGCAGGCGCGTCGAATGGGAGCGCCGGCGCAAGCAAAATGCGTGAGACCATATCGGCGTTTTTCGACGCACAGCTCGATTTCATTTTCTTTTTCTATGGCTTGGCCTTTCTGCTGCTCGGCGCGATCTGCTTCGCCGTAGCCGGCGAGGGCCCGCGCCGCGCAGGCTGGGTCATGCTCGGCCTCTTCGGCTACGCGCATGGCGCGGTCGAATGGCTCGATCTGCTCGCGCTCGTCATCGGCGACGGCTTCGCTTTCGAATTCGCGCGCAAGGCGCTGATGACCGCGTCCTATCTCCTTTTGCTCGAATTCGCGCGATCGGAGGCGGTCGCCGCCGGCGACGGCAAGCCGGGCCGATGGATTCATGTTCCGCTCGCGCTCATCATCATCGTGGTCGCGGCGGTCGCCGGCCTCGCCTCGGCGGCGGCGGTCGCGCGTTATATGATCGGCTTCGTCGGCGCGCTCGGCGCGGCTCTCGTTTTCGCCGGCGGCGCGCCGGCGCTCGCCGCCGCCGCGCGCCCTTACGCCTATCTCGCCGCCGCGGGCTTCGCGCTCTACGCCTTTTGCGCCGGGCTCGTCGTCGCGCCGGCGCCGTTCTGGCCTGCGAGCGCGCTCAACAGCGACCGTTTCGTGGCCGTGACGGGCGTTCCGATCCAGCTGCTGCGCGGGCTGCTCGCCTGCGTCATCGCGTTTTCGGTCTGGTCGATCCGCCAGCATCAGCTGGCGCAGGAGCTCTCGTCGCGGCGTTTCGCCGATTATCTGCGCCGGCAGTTCGTCTGGACCATTGCGGCGATGATGGCGATCCTGCTCTGCGGCTGGGGCCTCACCGATTTCCTCGGCGCAGTCTATCAGCGCAATGTTCAAGCGGAGACGCGCAGCGATCTCGATCTGCTCGCCAGCCGCTTCGTCGGCGAGACGGCGGCCCTCTCGGGAATGGCGGCGACGCTCGCCGGCGCGCCCTCGGTGCGGCCGACCGGCGAGGGCGAGGCGCCGCAGGCGAATGAGGCGGCGCGAGCCACTCTGCAGCTCCATGTCGACGCCTCGGGCGCGGAAAGGGGACTGCTCCTCGACGCCTCCGGCGGCATCGTCGCTTCCGCCGCCGCCTCGGGGGAGAAGGCGCCCATCGGCGGAGATTATGCGTCGCATCGCTCGTTTCGCGAGGCGATCGGCGGCGTCGCGAGCCGCTGCATGACCTATGATTCGACCAATCGCGACGTGGTCTATCATGCGAGCGCGCCGATAAGAGACACGAGTGGCGGCGTCGTCGGCGTCGCCGTGCTCGGAAAGCCGCTCGTCGCCCTGCAGGCCGATCTGCGCCGATTCGACCGGCCCTATTTTCTTCTCGACTCCGACGGCGTGGTGGCGATGACCAATCGCGACGCCGATATGTCGCGGCCGATGTGGCCGCTCTCGACGGAGAGGTTGCGCGAGGCCGAGCGCCGCTATGGCGCGCTCGACGATCGACCTCTGCTCGAACGAGAGCTCGGCGAATCCAATTGGGTCGCGCTCGAAGGCGAGCAGGGCTACATACGGCGTCGTTTCATCGACACGGAGGGCTGGTCGGTGGCGATCGCGACGCCGACGCGCGAGATTTTCGCGTCGCGCGTGCTCGGCATCATCGTCACTCTGCTCGTGACGATGATGACCTTGATCTATCTCATCGGACAGGAGCGCCGTCTGCAGGACGGCATTCAGATGGAGAAGCGCCTGCGCCTGCAGGAGCTCGCGCGCGACCTCGGCCAGCAGGCCGTCACCGACCGTCTCACCGGATTGTTCAACCGGCTCAAATTCGATCAGGCGCTGGCGAGCGAAATGCTGCGGTCGCAGCGTTATGGCGTTCCGCTCTCGCTCGTATTGTTCGATGTCGATAATTTCAAGGCCATCAACGACTCCCATGGGCATCAGACGGGCGACCGCGCGCTGGTGCGCCTCGCCGAGGCGGCGGCGAAGCTCGTGCGCGGGTCCGACATTCTGGCGCGCTGGGGCGGCGAGGAATTCGCTCTGTTGACGCCGGGCGTGGACGGCTCCGCGGCGCTGAAGGCGGCCGAGAAATTGCGCGCGTCGATCGAGAGGCTCGGCGTCGAGGAGATCGACGGCGTCACCTGCAGTTTCGGCGTCACGCAATTTACGCCGGACGATTCCGCGGAGGAATTCGTCGGCCGCGCCGACGAGGCGCTCTATCTCGCCAAGCTCCGCGGCCGCAATCGCGTCGAGATGGTCTCGCGCTCGCCGGCCTCGGGCGGCCTCTCCTGAGCGCGCTCAGTCGACCTTCTCGAAGGCGAGCTTGAACGTGGCGCCGCCGCCCGGCGTCTCCTCCACCCAGATGCGGCCGGCGAGCTTCGCGCTTCTGGCTGTTCCGCGAGGGGCTCATCGGCCGTGATAGCGCCGATCCGCGCTGGTTCGTCCACGGCCTGTTCTGAGCCGCGGCCGTCGCGTCATCTTATCGTCACGCTTCGGGGCGAAACCGAACCATCCCCTCCCCCCGGACGTTTCCCCCGTCGAAGGCTCGCCGGGGTCGCGCAACAGGGATCGAAAATCCTATGAACGGACGCCGCGAGGCCCGTCGGTCGCCTTTGAATTCCGCCGCCCGACGTCGTATCGAAGAGGCATATTCCGCGCATATTCGAAGACGCCTCGAGGAAAAAGAGAAATTGAAGCGGCCAGACAGCGATCTCGACGAGACGGGCGTCGCCGCGCCCGCCGAGGAGAAGCCGAATCCCGATCAGGGCGCCGCCGGTCTCGACCTGCTGGCGACAGCGCGGCGCTATATCGCGCCCAACCTCGGCAAGGCGCTCGGCGGAATCGCCAGCCTCGCCGTCTTCGCGCTGGCGGGCTTTGCTCTGGCGAGCGCGATCTCGAGCGTCAAATTCTCCGACGTCCGCGCCGCCATAGCGGCGATGAGCGCCGAGCAGATTTTCGCCGCTTTGCTGCTCACCGCGCTCTCCTATGTCGCGCTCACCGGCTATGACGCGCTGGCGCTGCGCCAATTGCGGCTGCGTGTGCGCTACCGCGTCGCCGCGCTCGCCTCTTTCGCGAGCTACGCCTTCTCTTTCAATCTCGGCTTTCCCGTCGTCACCGCCGCGGCGGTCCGCTATTGGATCTACGCGCGCGTCGGCGTGACCGCCGTGCAGGTCGCCAATATCACCGTCATCGCGGGCGTGACCTTCTGGCTCGGCATGACCTCCGTCGTGGGCGTCGGCCTCATGGCGCGCGCCAGCGAGATCGGCGCGATCGACAAACTGCCGGCCTTCGCCAATTTCGTGCTCGGCCTCATGATCTGCGCCGGCGTCGGCTATTATGTCGTCTGGGTGTCGCTGCGCCGCCGTCGGGTGCGGCTGCGCGGGCATTTCTTCGAGCTGCCGGGGCTCGCGCCCACCGTCGGCCAGACGTTGCTCGGCGTCGCCGATCTGTGCTGCGCGGCCGCCGCGCTCTATGCGCTGCTGCCGCAGGATGTGAATCTCGACTTCGCGACTTTCGTCTCGGTCTATGTCTTCGCCTGCATTCTCGGCGTCATCAGCCATGCGCCGGGCGGCATAGGCGTGTTCGAGGCGACGATGCTGAACGCGCTGCCGTCGCATTCGCAGGAGAGCCTGCTCGCCTCGCTGCTGCTGTTCCGCGTCATCTATTATTTCCTGCCCTTCATACTCGCGCTCGCGCTTCTTGGCGCCGACGAGGGCTCGCGGCGCTGGAACAGCCTGCGCGAGACGATCGCGCGTATATTGGAGGCGAGAGAATGATCCGCCTTCCAGCCGCTCGCTTCCGATGCGAGCCTGAAGGCTCGCGGTCCAATGCGCGCTCCGGACCGCGAGCCATCAGGCTCGCTTTCGGTCGCGATTAATCCGACCGAGGGACCATGCCCGATCTACGCAGACGCTATCAGGGCGAAGCTCTGCTCGGCCTCGTCATCGACGCTCTGCCGGAGGCGGTGTTCGTCATCGACTCGGAGGCGCGCATCGTCGCCGCCAATCGCGCCGCGCGCTCCGTATTGCCGTCCTTGCGCCCCAACGACCCGCTGGCGCGCAGCCTGCGCTCGCCCGACGTGCTCGACGCGCTGGACCGCGTGCTGCGCGGCGGCCAGCCGGAGAAGGTCATCTGGCTCGAGCGCCTGCCGGTGGAATGTTGGTTCGAGGTGCATATCGCGCCGCTGCGCCTCGAAGGCTATGAGAACGCCGCCGTGGTGAGCCTGCGCGACCTGACCGAATCGCGCCGCGTCGAGCGTATGCGCGTCGATTTCGTCGCCAACGCCAGCCATGAATTGCGCACGCCGCTCGCTTCGCTGCTCGGCTTCGTGGAGACGCTGCAGGGCCCGGCCCGCGACGATGAGAAGGCGCGCGACCGCTTCCTCTCCATCATGCGCGATCAGGCGCAGCGCATGTCGCGGCTCGTCGACGACCTTTTGTCCCTGTCGCGCATAGAGCAGCATCTCCATCTGCGCCCGGACACGCCGGTCGATCTCGGCATTCTCGTCGCCCATATCGTCGACACGCTCGCGCCCATGGCGGAGGATGGCGGCATAGAGCTGAAGCTCGACATCGTCGGGCAGGTCGTCGTGCCGGGCGATCGCGACGAGCTCGCCCGCGTCGCCGAAAATCTCATCGAGAACGCGATCAAATACGGGGCCGGGCCGGTCGAGATATCTCTCTCCCCGCTCGGCGCCTCCGCCGTCTTCTCGGTGCGCGATCACGGCCCCGGCATCGCGCCGGAGCATTTGCCCCGCCTCACCGAGCGCTTCTATCGCGTCGACGCGGGCAAGAGCCGCGCCAAGGGCGGCACCGGGCTCGGATTGGCCATCGTCAAGCATATCGTGGCTCGCCATCGCGGCCGGCTCGCCATAGATTCTGCGCCAGCCAAGGGCGCCACATTCCGGGTGTTTCTGCCACTGATCGACCCGGAAAAAGCCGAAAACGCCTGACGAAAAGACGAATTAAGTAAATATATTCAAATAGATAAACTGTCATATGACAGTCATTAGACAGTCGTAAAACCCTCGCCGTGGGCCTCTAGTGTGCCCACCGCTGGGGCGCTGGACGCGCGCCGACACAGTGAACCTCGAGTTCGAAAGAGACCGAACATGCTCTCCAAAGTTCTTCATCGTGTCGCACTGGCGACGAGCCTGGCCGTGGCGACGGCCGGAGCCGCCTTCGCGATCGACATCTCCGGCGCCGGCGCCACCTTCCCCTATCCGATCTACGCCAAATGGGCGGACAGCTATAAGAAGGAGACGGGAGCCGGCCTCAATTATCAGTCGATCGGCTCGGGCGGCGGCATCAAGCAGATCAAGGCCCGCACCGTGACCTTCGGCGCCTCCGACCAGCCGTTGAAGGCCGAGGAGCTCGAGGCCGCCGGCCTCACCCAATGGCCGCAGGTGATCGGCGGCATCGTGCCGGTGATCAATCTGGACGGCGTCGCCTCCGGCGATCTCGTCCTCGACGGCAAGACGCTCGGCGCCATCTTCCTCGGCGAGATCAAGAGCTGGGACGACGCCGCGATCAAGAAGCTGAACCCGAAGGCCAAGCTGCCGTCGGCCGCGATCGCCGTCGTGCATCGCTCGGACGGATCGGGCACGACCTTCAACTTCACCAATTATCTGTCCAAGGTCAGCCCGGACTGGAAGTCCAAGGTCGGCGAGAACGCCTCGGTCGAATGGCCGGTCGGCATCGGCGCCAAGGGCAATGAAGGCGTCGCCAACAATGTCGCCAACACCAAGGGCGCGATCGGCTATGTCGAATACGCCTACGCCAAGCAGAACAAGCTGACCTACACCAAGCTCGTCAACAAGGACGGCAAGACCGTCGCTCCGACGACGCCGACCTTCCAGGCCGCGGCCTCCAACGCCGATTGGGCCAATGCGCCGGGCTTCTACCAGATTCTCACCGACCAGCCGGGCGCGCAGTCCTGGCCGATCACCGCCGCCACCTTCATCCTGCTGCCCAAGGCGCCGCAGGACACGGCGGCTGCGGCCGAGGCGCTGAAATTCTTCGGCTGGGCCTTCGCCAAGGGCAATAAGGCGGCCGAGGAGCTCGACTATATCCCGCTGCCGGCCAATGTCGTGGCTCTGATCAAGAAGAGCTGGACCGCCAATGTCAAAGACGCGAGCGGCAAGCCGCTGGCGTCGAACAACTGAGCGCATCGTCGATACGCGCCGGCGAAATTCCTGACGGAATATTTCGCCGGCGCCCCTCGACGCCAGACGCACGAGAGCCACAGGTGGCGGAATGGCGCGCAACGACCCACCCGAGGACGAACTCCCCCCGCTTCCTTTCGACGCGGCGCCTCCCGGCGCAGTGAGTTCACCAAAGACCTGCGCTATGACCTCACATGAAAAATCCGCCTTCGGGAGCGCGCGATGGAAGCCGGCTTCACCCGCCAAACGAGAGACAATAGCGTGTCGGACCTAGCAATCGTAGAAGCGCCGCCCCGCGCCGCCGAAGTCGACCGCGGGAAAGTTCTCGGCCGCATGGCCCTGTTCGACTTCTTCTTCCACAATCTGACCCGCGCCGCGGCGGTGCTCGTCCTGCTCATCCTCGGCGGCGTGATCTTCTCGCTGATCTATGGCTCTCTGCCGGCCATCCAGGCCTTCGGCCTCGGCTTTCTGACGACGGAATCCTGGAATCCGGTCACCGAGAAATTCGGCGCGGTCGCGCCCATCTACGGAACTCTGGTGACCTCGGCCATCGCCATGGTCATCGCCGTGCCGCTCGGGCTCGGCATCGCCATCTTCCTCACCGAGCTCTGCCCCCATGCGCTGCGCCGGCCGATCGGCGTCGCCATAGAGCTGCTCGCCGGCATTCCGTCGATCATCTACGGCATCTGGGGCCTGTTCGTGCTCGCCCCCTTCCTGCAGCAGCATGTGCAGCCGGCGCTGATCTCCTTCACCGGCGACATTCCGGTGCTGTCGAGCCTGTTCGCCGGCCCGCCCTATGGCATCGGCATGCTGACGGCGGGCTTCATCCTCGCCATCATGGTGCTGCCCTTCATCACCTCCATCTCGCGGGACGTGTTCGACACCGTGCCGCCGATGCTGAAGGAGGCGGCCTCGGGCATAGGCTGCACGACCTGGGAAGTCATGCGCTATGTCGTGATCCCCTATACGCGCGTCGGCGTCATCGGCGGCGTGATGCTCGGCCTCGGCCGCGCGCTCGGCGAGACGATGGCCGTCACCTTCGTCATCGGCAACGCGCATAAAGTGTCGAGCTCGCTGCTCGCGCCGGGCACGACGATCTCGGCGACGATCGCCAATGAATTCACCGAGGCGGTCGGCGACCTCTACACCTCCGCGCTGATCGAGCTCGGCCTCATCCTCTTCGTCATCACCTTCTTCGTGCTGGCGGCGGCGCGCTTCATGCTGATGCGCATCGAGCAGAAATCGGGAGCCTGACCCTTGTCCATCTCCGCCTCCCGCCGCCGCACCAACGCGCTCGCCACGACGCTGTGCTGGACCGGCACGGTCTTCGGCCTCGCCTGGCTGGTGCTGATCCTCGGCGCGCTGATCTATGAGGGCGCGCGCGGCCTCACGCCGGCCGTCTTCACCGAGATGACGCCGCCCCCCGGCGCCACCGGCGGCCTGCTCAACGCCATCGCCGGTTCTCTGGTGATGACGACGATCGGCGTGCTGCTCGGCACGCCGCTCGGAATGCTCGCCGGCACCTATATGGCCGAATATGGCCGCTATTCGAAGCTCAGCATGGTCGTGCGCTTCATCAACGACATTCTGCTCAGTGCGCCGTCCATCGTCGTCGGACTCTTCGTCTATACTGTGGTGGTGGCGCGGGTCGGGCATTTCTCCGGCATAGCCGGCGCCCTGGCGCTCGCCGTGCTGGTGGTGCCCGTCGTGGTGCGCACCACGGAGGACATGCTGCTGCTGGTGCCGAGCCCGCTGCGCGAGGCGGCGGCGGCGCTCGGCCTGCCGCGCTCGCATATGCTGCTGCGCGTCGCCTATCGCGCGGCGAAATCGGGCATCATCACCGGCGTGCTGCTGGCCATAGCGCGCGTCTCCGGCGAGACGGCGCCGCTGCTCTTCACCTCGCTCAACAATCAGTTCTGGAGCACGGACCTCAACGCGCCGGTCTCCAGCCTGCCCGTCGTCATCTTCCAATTCGCGCTCTCGCCCTACAAGGACTGGCAGCAGCTCGCCTGGACCGGCGCTCTGCTCGTCACCCTCGCCGTCCTTCTGCTCTCCATCACCGCGCGTGCGCTCAGCAGCCAGGGAAAACAACAATGACCGCCATGCCGGTTGTCGAAGCCACCATTCCAACCAAGGTCTCGGTTCGCGATCTGGACTTCTATTACGGCCAGACGCGCGCGCTGAAATCGATCTCGCTGCCGCTGTACACCAATAAGGTGACGGCCTTCATCGGCCCGTCCGGCTGCGGCAAATCGACTCTGCTGCGCATATTGAACCGCATGTACGACCTCTATCCGCGGCAGCGCGCCGAGGGCGAGGTGCTGCTCGACGGCGAGAATATTCTGGACCCGCGCATCGACCTCAACCTGCTGCGCTCGCGCGTCGGCATGGTGTTCCAGAAGCCGACGCCCTTCCCCATGTCGATCTACGACAATATCGCCTTCGGCATTCGCCTCTACGAGAAGCTGTCGCGCAGCGAGCTCGACGGCCGCGTCGAGGCGGCGCTGCGTGGCGCGGCGCTGTGGGACGAAGTGCGCGACAAGCTGAATTCGAGCGGCCTCGGCCTCTCGGGCGGCCAGCAGCAGCGCCTGTGCATCGCCCGCACCGTCGCCATTCAGCCGGATGTGATCCTGTTCGACGAGCCCTGCTCGGCGCTGGACCCGATCTCGACGGCGAAGATCGAGGAGCTCATCGACGAATTGTCGGAGCGCTACACGATCGCCATCGTCACCCACAATATGCAGCAGGCGGCCCGCGTCTCCGATTTCACCGCCTTCATGTATCTCGGCGATCTCGTCGAATTCGGCGAGACGAACAATCTGTTCACCGCGCCGCAGAACAAAAAGACGCAGGACTATATCACCGGCCGCTTCGGCTGAGCGCGATACGCGCACGAGGAATATGAGACATGAGCGAACATATCGTCAGCTCCTATGACCGCGACCTCGAGGTGCTCGGCCGCAGAATCGCCGAGATGGGGGGCATCGCGGAGAAAATGCTCGCCGAAGCCATGGATGCGCTCGCCAATTTCGACATAGAGCTCGCCCATCGCGTCGTCGCCACCGATCAGCGCCTCGACGCGCTGCAGCGGGAGATAGAGGAGAACGCCATCCTCACCATCGCGCGGCGCCAGCCGCTCGCCATCGATCTGCGCGAATGCATAGCGGCGATGCGCATCGCCGCCGATCTCGAGCGCGTCGGCGATCTCGCCAAGAGCATCGCCAAGCGCACGGTGAAGATCCTCTCGGAGGCGCGCGTGCCGCGCGCCGTCATCGGCCTCAAGACGATGGCGGAAGTGGCCGCCATGCAATTGAAGGACGTGCTGGACGCCTACGCCCAGCGCGATGTGGAGCGCGCCCGCGCCGTCTGGACCAACGACAGCGAGCTCGACGCTCTCGAAGATTCTGTGTTCCGCGATCTCCTCACCTTCATGATGGAAGACCCGCGCAACATCTCCTTCTGCACGCATCTTCTGTTCTGCTCCAAGAATATCGAGCGCATCGGCGATCACACCACCAATGTCGCCGAGACGATCGTCTATCTCGTCACTGGCGAGGCGATGCCGACCGACCGTCCGAAGGGAAAGTCGTCGGTCGTCGGCGCCAGCGCGGAAACGGATGAGCCCTCGCAATGAACGAAATACGCGTCGCAACGCCGCGCGACACGCCGCACGACCGCGCGCCGCGCATTCTCGTTGTCGAGGACGAGGCGGCGCTCGCGTTGCTTCTCGCTTATAATCTCGAATCCGAAGGCTTCCAGGTCGAGCATGTGGAGCGCGGCGACGAGGCGGAGATCCGCCTCGCCGAATCGGTTCCCGACCTCGTTATTCTCGACTGGATGCTGCCCGGCGTCTCGGGGCTGGAAATCTGCCGGCGGCTGCGCGCCCGCGACGACACGCGCACCATGCCGATCATAATGCTGACCGCGCGCGGCGACGAGAATGAGCGGGTGCGCGGACTCTCCGTCGGCGCCGACGATTATGTGGTGAAACCCTTCTCGACGCCGGAACTGATGGCGCGCGTGCATGCGCTGCTGCGCCGTGCGCGGCCGGAGCGCGTGGCGACGCGCCTCGTCGCCGGCGACATAGACCTCGACCGCGAGACGCGGCGCGTGAAGCGCGGCGGGCGCGAGATTCATCTCGGGCCGACGGAGTTTCGCCTGCTCGAATATCTGATGGAGAAGCCCGGCCGCGTCTTCTCGCGCGCGCAATTGCTGGACAGCGTGTGGGGGCTCTCGGCGGAGATCGACGAGCGCACCGTCGACGTGCATGTCGGACGTCTGCGCAAGGCGATCATCCGCGGCCGCGAGAAAGACCCGATTCGCACCGTGCGCGGCACCGGCTATTCCTTCGACGAGACCTTTGGAAGGAATTGAGGCTCCATTTTCCTCATTGCGCGCAACGCCCCCTCTCCCGCGAAGCGGGGGAGGGCTGGGGAAGGGGGCGGCCCGAGCGTTACGAGCGCCCCGCGAGTTCCGCCGCGCGATAGCCCGACCTTATCGCCCCTTCGATCGTCGCCGGCAGGCCGGTCGCCGTCCAATCGCCGGCGAGCAGGAGATTGCGCCAGCTCGTCTGCGCGCCGGGTCGGCGTTCTTGCTGCGCCGGCGTCGCGGCGAAGGTCGCGCGTTTCTCCTTCACGATCTGCCATTGCGGCAGCGCCGCGGGCAGGCCCGTGGCGGCGGCGACCTCGGCCCAGATGCGCTCGGCGAGGCTCTCGCGGGACTCGTCCATCAGCCGATCGGCGCCGCTGATCGTCACCGAGAGACGGTCCTCGAAAGCGAACAGCCATTCGGTGAGCGAGCCGATCATGCCGAGCAGCGCCGGCTGGCTGGGCGGCGGCGCGATCTTGAAATGCGCGTTGATGATGCCGCGGAAATCATCCGGCGCCACGAGACCGGGAAGCAGCTCCTGCGCCGCCCAAGGCGGGACGGCGAGCACGACCCGATCATTCTCGCCGAGCGCGATTTTCTCGTCGCCGAAATCGAGCGCCACGGCGCGCTCGCCCGCAAACTCGATTCCCTTCAGCCGCGCGGCGAAGCGTGGCGCGGCGCCGCGCGCGGCGAGCGTCGTCAGCGCCGGCTCGATGAAGGCGGTCCCGAGCCCGCGCCGCGCGACCAGCGGACGGCAGGCGGCGCCGCCGGCGGCAAGCGTCTCCCGCAGCACGGCGGCGGCGAGCGCGGCGGAGGAGTCGCGCGGCTCTGTGTTGAGCGCGGAGAGCAGCACCGGGCCCCACAGCCGCTCATAGAGCGTGCCGGAGCAATTCATCGCCTCGCCGATCGTCGCGCCTTTTTTGGCGAGGAGAATGCCGATCGCTCCGAGGTAATCGCCGGGCGATGTTCCGGGAACGCGGCGATCGCGCACGAAAATCCACCAGGGCAGGCGCGAGGAATTGGGCCTCATGCGCCAGCGCGTTCCGTCGCGCGTGTCGAGAAAATCGAAGGCGCACTCCTTCGGCCCGACGAGCTCGCCGACCGAGCCGATGCGACGGGCGTAATCCAGCGCCGTGGAATTGCCGGAGAGCAGCAGATGATTGCCATTGTCGATGGTGAGATCGAGGCTGGAATCATAATAGGAGCGGCACCGCCCGCCCGCCATGCGCGCGGCTTCATAGAGCGCGACGCCGCGGCCCTCGTCGGTCAGGCGAATGGCGCAGGAGAGGCCGGCGAGACCCGCGCCGACAATATGCGTGGTTCCGGTCACGTCAGCGCGAATCTGAGCAGGGCCAGCAGGACTTTCGTCCGCGAGGCGGAGACCGGCTCGCGCGGCGGCGCAAAGCCGCGCGCCACCAGACGATCGAGAACGGAGCGATAGGCCGTCGCCATCAGATAAGGCGCCTTCACCGCGCGCTGCGGCGAGACGCGCATGAGAAGCTCCGATTCCGCATAATGCTTGCGCGCGCGCTCGGCCACCGCCGTGCAGACATCCGGCAGGCCCGGATGCGCCAACACCGCGCCGCGCGCGAAATTCGTGACGCCGGCAGCCGCCAGCGCCTCGCGGGGCAGATAGAGGCGCCCGCGCGCCTCGTCCTCGTCGAGATCGCGCAGAATATTGGTGAGCTGCAAGGCGCGGCCCATGTGATAGGCGAGCATGCGCGCTTTGGTCGGCAGCGCGCCGCCCGCGCAATCCGCCTCGTCGGCGAGGCCGAAGACGCGCACCGACAGCCGCCCCACGGCGCTCGCGACATGGTCGCAATAGAGATCGAGCCGATCCCATTCCGGCGCGCGAATATCCTCGACGACATCCATCGCCATGCCGTCGATGACGGCCTCGAAATCGGCGCGCTCGAGGCCGAAGCGGCGCACAGGCCGCGCCAGATCGGCGCAGCGCTGATGCGTGCGGCCGGCGTAGAGCGCGTCGAGATCGCGCCGCCAATCATCGAGCTGCGAGAGGCGCAGGGCGCGGTCGCCCTCCTCGTCGGCGATATCGTCGACGGCGCGGCAGAAGCCATAGATCGCATACATTGCGTCGCGCCGCTCGGGCTCGAGAATGCGCATGGCGAGATAGAAGGAGCTTTTCGCGGCGACCCGCGGCGCCTCGGGAGCGATTGTCTCCATGCTCATCGCGCGGCGCTCGCGGCGGAGGCGGCGCGCGGCCACAGCAGCCGGCGCAGCAGCACCGTTCCGGCCCCGGCGAGCGCGGTGAGCAGGAACACGCCCTTGGCGGCGTGAACTTTCTCGCTCAACGGATCGGCGACGAGAAGGCGCGCCGTCAGCGTCTCGGCGAGGCGCTGGATCGCGCCCACTTCCATGGCGAGCCGCGTATCGGCGATGCGATCGGCGAAAGGCGCGCTCTCTCTCAGCAGTTCCTGCGTGCGCTCCGCCAGCACGCGCAAAGTCGCAGCGAGCTGCGGCGAGGCGCGCTCGGCGGAAAGCATCTCGACGCTCGCGCCATTGGCGGCGAGCGCGTCCTGCGGCAGATAGACGCGGTCGAGGCCGCGATAATCCTTCGCGCAGTCCTGAAGGTGATTGATGATCTGCAACGCCGCGCAGAGCGCGTCATTCGGCCCCCAGGTCGTCGCGCGATCCTCGCCATGAACGTCCAGCACGAAGCGGCCGACCGGCATGGCGGAATAGCGGCAGTAATCGATGAGATCGTCCCAATCGCGATAGCGCAATTGCGTCACGTCGCGACGGAAGGCGATGAGCAGATCCTGCGCATGGCGGGGCTCGAGGCCGCGCTCGGCGAGTTCCGCGCGGAGCTTTGCCGCGACGGGAATATCCTCGCCCGAGCCCAGCAGCGCCGCCTCCATGCGGTCCAGCATGGCGATCTTCTGCTCGCCCGGGAGCGTCACGTGGTCGGAGATATCGTCCGCCGCGCGCACGAAATCGTAAAACGCCAGGACGGCCGCGCGGTGTCGCGGCGCGAAGAGAGAGGCGACGGGGAAATTCTCGTCCTTATGCCCCTTCCCCGATCCGGCGGCGGCGATGTCGCTCATGTGAACTCGCTCATCCTCATGTCTACGGGCCTGCTCGTGTCAGGGGGCCTGATAGCGACCCTTCCAGGCGCCGCCGCGCCCGCGTCCATGCCGCCAAGCGGACAGTATGGTGAACCACGTATAGCAGGCGGCGACCGCGGGCAAGGCGAAGGCGCCGAGCCGATTGCGTCCGTAAAATCGCAGAGACGGCATATAGGACTGCGCCATCAGGAAATAGGCGACGAGGGCGAGATAGGCGGCCGGCTCCGGCGCCGTGAAGGCGAGGATCGGCGGCGCCAGATAGACGACGACCATTCCGGCCACCGCGCCCGCCAGCCGCCAGGGGGAATAGCCCAATTGCGCATAGGCGGAGCGGGTCACCATCTGCTCGATATCGCGCAAATGCGGATAGGGCCGCAAGCTCCAGGCGTCGTCGGTGAGGCCGAGCCAGATCGGCCCCTGCTTCTTCATGAGCTTGCCGAGCGCGCAATCGTCGATGAGCGCGCCGCGGATCTGCTGCAGGCCGCCGGCCTCCTCGAGCGCCGCGGGACGGACCAGCATCACCCCGCCCGCCGCCGCCGCGACCGGGCTTTTGGGATCATTCACACGCGAGAAGGGATAGAGCATCTGGAAGAAAAAGACGAAGGCCGGAACGAACCAGCGCTCGGCGAGGCTCTCGCAGCGCAGCTCGACCATCAGCGAGGAGAGCACGGTTCCCCGCGCCGCCGCGCCGGCGACCAGCCGCTCGACGAGGCCGGGGGCGAAGGCGATGTCGGCGTCGCAGAACAGCACGAAATCGGGCGAGACCCCGCAGGAGAGCACATGAGCAAAGCCGCGGTCCATGGCCGCGAGCTTGCCGGTCCAGCCCTGCTCCGGTCGCCCCTGGAGCACGGTCAACCGATCCTGCGCTCCTTCCTCGCTGGCGCAGGCGCGCGCGACCTCCGCCGTGCCGTCGGAGCTCTCGTCGTCGACGAGCACGATCTCGAGCCGCCCGGAGAATTGCTGCCGAAACAGCGAGCGCAGGCCTGTCGCGGCGACATCGGCCTCGTCGCGCGCCGGAATGACGGCGACGACGCGCGTCCCCGGCGAAACGGCGGCGCCCGCGGGGGCGAAACGGCGGTCATGCTCGGCGAGGCGCCAGAAGCCGCCATGGCCGAGGAGGAGGTAGAGCCAGATGAGGAGGCCGGCGCCTCCGAGGACAATCGCGATCATCGCCTCGCGCTCGCGTCGCGGGGAGAGCCCGGGACAATGTGACGGAGGCTCGGCCATAGCATCGCCGCGGCCGCGTGGCCAGCGGGCGCAGAGTGATCGGGTGAACGAGACGCGGCTCCAAGTCCCGATGCGGCTCCAAGTCCCGATGGCGACGCGATTTCCCCGGAAATGGCCGGCGACGGCTTCTCTTCTATCTGGAACAGGCGTATATCGCCGCGCCGGCGCGGTCGGGCCCGAGCGTAGCGAGGACCGATCGGCGCGCCGCGCATCCGGTGTCTTTCGAGGAAATTTCCATGGATCCCAATGTGGCGCGTGACGCGGCGGGCTCTTCCACTCGAAGCGACACGGAGGGGCCCGCGGCGACGCAGCCGACGCTCCATGCGGAGCGCCCGGCGAATATGGCGGCGCTCATCGTCGGCTCCATCGGCGTCGTCTATGGCGATATCGGCACCAGCCCGCTCTACGCGCTGCGCGAGTCGCTCGCCCACGCCAAATCCGGCGGCCTCGGCGAGGACGTCGTCATCGGGACGATCTCGCTGCTCATTTTCGCGCTGATCTTCACGGTCACGGCGAAATATGTGTTCTTCCTGATGCGCGCGGACAATCGCGGCGAGGGCGGCATTCTCTCGCTGATGGCGCTGGCGCAAAATGCGCTGGGGCGGCGTGCGACGCCGGTCTTCCTGTTCGGCGTCGCCGGCGCGGCGCTGTTCTCGGGCGACGCGATCATCACCCCGGCGATCTCCGTGCTCTCGGCGGTCGAGGGCCTCGCGATCGTCGATCCGCGATTCGGCGAATTCGTCTTTCCCATCACAGTGGCGATTCTCGTCTCGCTGTTCTGGGGGCAGAGCCATGGCACGGCCCGCGTCGCGGCGCTGTTCGGCCCGGTGATGGCGGTCTTCTTCGTCGTGATAGCCGTGCTCGGCGCCTTACATATCGGCGACGCGCCGCAGGTATTGCACGCTTTCGATCCGCGCCGCGGCTTCGTTTTCCTGCTGAATCACGGCTGGATCGGCTTCGCCGTGCTCGGCTCGGTCTTCCTCGTCGTCACCGGCGCCGAGGCGCTCTACGCCGATATGGGCCATTTCGGCCGCGCGCCGATCCAGATCGCCTGGATTTTCTTCGTGCTGCCGTCGCTGTTCCTCAATTATCTCGGCCAGGGCGCGCTGATCCTCGCCGATCCGAAGGCGATCGAGAATCCCTTCTTCCTGCTCGCCCCCGAATGGGCGCTGCTGCCGCTCGTCATTCTCTCGACGGTGGCGACCGTCATCGCCAGCCAGGCGGTCATCACCGGCGCCTTCTCGATCGTGCGTCAGGCGATTCAGCTCGGCCTGCTGCCCCGTCTCGAGATCACCCACACCTCCGCGACGCAGGAGGGGCAGATCTATATCGGCCGCGTCAATCGGCTGCTGCTCATCGGCGTGCTGGTGCTGGTCACTGCGTTCAAGAGCTCGAGCGCGCTCGCCTCCGCCTATGGCATCGCCGTCACCGGCACGATGGTGACGACGACGGCGCTCGCCTTCATCGTGGTGTGGCGCAAATGGCGCTGGCCGCTGTGGGCGGCGGCGCTGTTCATCCTCGCCTTTCTCACCGTCGATCTCGCCTTCCTCGCCGCCAATCTCATGAAAGTGGTCGAGGGCGGCTGGGTTCCGCTGCTGCTCGGCGGCTGCTCCATGGTGGTGATGTGGACCTGGGTGCGCGGCACGGCGCTGCTCGCCGAGAAGACGCATCGCGATTCGATCCCCATCTGCGATCTCATCGCCATGCTGGAGAAATCCAAGCCGACGCGCGTGCCCGGCACGGCGATCTTTTTGACCAGCGACCCCAATGTCGCGCCCACTGCGCTGCTGCATAATCTCAAGCACAATAAAGTGCTGCACGAGCGCGTGCTGGTCATTTGCGTGAACACGGAGGACACGCCGCGCGTGCCGCCGGAAAAGCGCTTCGAGATCGAGAAATTGTCGCACGACTTCACCCGCGCGACGCTGCATTACGGCTATATGGAAAGTCCGCGCGTGCCGGCGGCGCTCGCGGCCATGCGCAAGGCGGGCGTCAAATACGACATTATGACCACCTCCTTCTTCCTCGGCCGGCGCTCGATCAAGGAGAGCCCGGCCTCGGAAATGCCGGCATGGCAGGACAGGCTCTATGTCGCCCTGACCAAGCAATCGGCCAACGCCACCGACTTCTTCTCCATCCCGACCGATCGCGTCGTCGAGCTCGGCGCTCAGCTCACGATCTGAGCGCGGGCGCGAGCGTGCGACTAAGTGATTTCCCTTATTTCCCTCCGGGCGCTCATTCCCGAAAATCTCGCTCGCGAGCGAAGTCGCGCGCGTAGCGTCGGAGGGGGTCGCCTTCCACGTGCGGCGACCGGCGGGAGGATGTCCGATGGCCAATCTGAATTTCGACGAGTTTCGCGATCTCGGCAAATATCAGCTCGACGCCTTCAACACGGCGAGCAGCTCGACCGCCAAGAGCCTGCGCGCGATCGCGGCGGAGGCGACCGATTATTCCAAGCAATCGCTCGACAATGGCCGCGCCTATTTCGAGAAGCTGCTGCGCGTGCAGAAGATCGACGACATCGTGCAATTGCAGTCGGAATTCTACCGCAACGCCTATGGCGATTTCTTCGCCCGCGCCTCGCGCGTCGGCGAGCTCTATTCCAATCTCGCCAAAGAGGCCTTCGTCTCCGCCCAGACGGCGAGCGAGCAGGCGACCAAAGCGGCCACGGAGGCGACCAGCAAGATCGTCGCCGACATCGGCGAGCAGACCCAGCAATTGGCCGCCAAGGCGCGGGAGAACGCGACAAAGGAGTAAGCGTCGGCAGAGCCGTCGAATCGACTCGGAGCCAGGCGGCGATAGAATGGATGTGGCCCCGCGTAAATTCGGGGCATATTTTAAAAGCAGCCAGTCCCGTTTCGTTTCGGAGCTTTATCGTCTTGCCCGTCTGGAGCCTATTCGTCGCTTTCGCAGCGATGATATTTTTCATGACATCGACGCCACGAGCAGCCGAACTGACGCTCGAAACCTCCGAAGGTCGGTTCACCGTGACCGGCCATACGACAGCGGGCTTCGCGCTACGTCCAGCGGTACTGGCGGCGAGCGGCTCCAAGGGGTACCGATCCCCCACCTATCTTCGACTAGCGGCCGACCTCAACGCGCAAGGGATCGACGTATTTTTCGTCCATTATATTTCCGACCGCGACGCGGCGGCGTTCGAGAGTGCAAAATCGGCGCGGGATCGCATCGCCTATTACTCGAATCGAATGGCCGCCTGGACGGAGACGATCCATGCGACAGTCGCCGCCTTGCGGCGGCGGGCCGAATATCGGACGAAAATTGGATTGCTCGGCGTGTCGCTCGGCGCGATGCCGACAACGGCGGCCGGTGCGAATAATCCTGAGATCGACGCCGCTGTCATCGTCGACGGCGACTTTCCCATCAATTTTCAGCCACGCGTCCGCTCCATGCCGCCGCTCCTGCTGATCTGGGGCGGTGAAGACCATGTATTCCAGCAGAGCACAGGAATCCGGCTGCGCGACTTTGCACGCTCGCTCGGCGGCGAGGCGGAACTCATCACCTTTCCGGGCCAAGGCCACGGCTTTTTCCTCGAAGACGGCAATCCGAAGGCGGACGCGGCCCGTGGCCAGGTCGTTCGCTTCTTCACCGATCGCCTGAAATAGCCTACCCGCCTCGACGCCCTTGCGCCGGCGCGCGAGTTTTGCCACATAGGGCGCGGGAGGTTGGCGGTGGACGCTCCACTCGCCAACCGGGTCAGGTCCGGAAGGAAGCAGCCCTAACGAGTTCCGGGCGGGTCTTTGTCCAGCCTCCCACTCTGGTTTTGCGGAGAATTTTGCTCATGGGCGATGCGTCGTATCACGGCTCCTGCCAATGTCGGGCGGTGACATTCGAGGCGACGCTGGACCTCGACCACACCATCACATGCAATTGCTCCCGTTGTCAGCGACTGGGCGCCGTCTTGAGCTTTACGCCCGCGGAAAAATTCCACTTGAGTTCGGGCGAGGATGCTCTCGGCGAATATCGTTTCAACAAGAAGATGATCGCTCACCGCTTCTGCAAGATCTGCGGGATCGAGCCCTTCGCCCAGGGCGTGTCGCCGGATGGCGCGCAAATGGTCGCGGTCAACGTCAATTGCCTCGACGGCGTCGATCCGCGCGCGCTGGCGTCGACACACGTCGACGGGAGAAGCGTCTAGATTTTCGCCGCATGGCGGTGGATAAGGCGGTCGCGAGCCTTTAGACTTCCGCCATGGATGACGCGATGTTTCCCGATCCGCAAGCCGCCGGCGCGCCTTCCGCCGCCTATCGCGTGCTGGCGCGCAAATATCGCCCCTCCGGCTTCGCCGATCTCATCGGCCAGGAGCCGATGGTGCGCACGCTCGAGAACGCCTTCGAGCTGAACCGCATCCATCAGGCCTATCTGCTGACCGGCGTGCGCGGCGTCGGCAAGACGACGACCGCCCGCATTCTCGCCCGCGCCTTCAATTACGAGCTTCCCGCGCAGGACGGCCGCCCCGGCGTCGATCGGCCGACCATTCATATGGACGCGCTCGGCGCACATTGTCAGGCGATCATCGATTCGCGCCACCCCGATGTGCTGGAGATGGACGCCGCCTCGCACACCGGCATCGACGACATTCGCGAGATCATCGAGAACGCCCGCTATCGCCCGGTGATGGCGCGCGTCAAAGTCTACATCATCGACGAAGTGCATATGCTCTCCAAGGCCGCCTTCAACGGCCTGCTGAAGACGCTGGAAGAGCCGCCCGAGCATGTGAAATTCATCTTCGCGACGACGGAGATCGACAAGGTTCCCGTCACCGTGCGCTCGCGCTGCCAGCGCTTCGATCTGCGCCGCATAGACGCTGGCCTGCTCGCGGCGCATTTGCGCAAGATCTGCGATCTCGAGGGCGTGACCATAGAGGACGAGGCGCTGGCCATGGTCGCCCGCGCCGCGGAAGGCTCGGCGCGCGACGCGCTGTCGCTGCTCGATCAGGCCATCGCCCATGGCGCCGCTGGCGGCGGCGCGATCGCCGCGCAGGATCTGCGCCTCATGCTCGGCGTGGCCGATAAATCGCGCGTCATCGATCTCTTCGAGGCGGCGATGAAGGGCGAGATCGCCACGGCGCTCGCTCTGCTCCAGGACCAATATGACGGCGGCGCCGACCCGGCGCAGGTGCTGCTGGAGCTCGCCGAATTCACCCATCTCGTCACGCGGCTGAAGCTCGCTCCGGACGCCGGGCAATCCACGGCGCTGACCGAGGAGGAGCGCCGCCGCGGCGCCGCGGCGGCGGGGACGCTGTCCATCTCCGTGCTGACCCGCGCCTGGCAAATCCTGATGAAGGGCGTCGACGAGCTGCGCGGCTCGCCGCGTCCTCTCGCCAGCGCCGATATGGTGCTGGTGCGCCTGACTCACGCCGCCGAAATGCCCTCGCCAGAGGAGGCGCTGCGCAAGCTCGGCTTCGGCCAGGGCGGGGCGCCCCGCCCCACGCCGGGCGCGGCTCCGGCGGCTGCGCCCACCGAGCGACCTCCCGTTGCGCTCGCGCCTGTTCCCCGGGCCGCGCCGTCTATCGGCGCGCCCCGCGCCTCCGCAGCGCCGCGCCGCGAGCCGGAGCCCTCCGCGCCCTCGCCGGGCGTAAAAATCGCCGATTTCCGCGCCCTCGTGGCCCTGGCGAGCGAGAAGCGCGACATACAATTGAAGATCGCGCTCGAATCGGAAGTGCGCCTCGTGCGCTTCGAGCAGGGGCGCATCGAGTTCGAGCTGGCGCCGGGCGGCTCGACGCGGCTTCCGCAGCTCTTGATGCAGAAGCTGCAGGACTGGACCGGGACGCGCTGGCTGGTGGCGCTCGCCTCTGGCGGCGCGCCGACGCTGCGGGAGGAGGCCGAGGCCCGCGCGAGCGAGAAGCGCTCCGGGATCGAGGCCGATCCGCTCGTCGCGAGCATTTTGGCGCGGTTTCCCGGCGCGGAGATCGTCGCCGTGCGCGGCAAGGAGACGGAGCAGGGCGCGGCGCCCGGCGCCGAATTGGCTTATGACGACGAGGAGCCGGACGACGCGTGAGGCGTCGCCGCGCGAGGAGTTAAAACATGCTCGACTTCATGGGACTGATGAAGCAGGCGCAAGCCATGCAATCGAAAATGGCCGAGCTGCAGAGCGAGCTCGACCAGACTGTCGTCGAAGGCGAGGCCGGCGGCGGGCTGGTGAAAGTGACGATGACCGCCAAAGGCGCGCTGCAGCGCGTCGCTATCGATCCGAGCCTGCTGAAGCCGGAAGAGAGCGATATCGTCGAGGATCTGATCGTCACCGCCCATGCGCAGGCCCGCGCCAAGGCGGAGGAGACGCTCGCCGAGAAGATGAAGGAAGTGACCGGCGGGCTGCAATTGCCGCCGGGGCTGAAGCTGCCCTTCTGATCGCTTCGAGCGAACCAAAGTGGCCGAACGCATCGCCGGACCCGAGATCGAGCGCCTCGTGCAATTGCTGGCGCGGCTGCCTGGCCTCGGGCCGCGTTCGGCGCGGCGCGCCGTTCTGCATCTCATCCGCAAGCGCGAGGAGCTGCTGGGCCCGCTCGGCGAGGCCATGCGCGTCGCCCATGAGCGCATTCTCACCTGCAAGACCTGCGGCAATATCGACACCAGCGATCCTTGCGCAATCTGTCGCGACGCGCGCCGCGACGCCGGCATTCTGGTCATCGTCGAGACGGTGGCCGATCTCTGGGCGCTGGAGCGCGCGGGCCTGCTCGCCGCGCGCTACCACGTTCTCGGCGGCGTGCTGTCGCCGCTCGACGGCGTCGGCCCCAATGAGCTCAACATCGCGAATCTGGTGCAGCGCATCGCCGACGGCGGTGTGCGCGAGGCGATCATTGCGGTGAACGCCACTGTCGACGGCCAGACGACGGCGCATTATCTCGCCGACCTTCTGGCGCCTCTTGGCGTCAAGACGACGCGTCTCGCCCATGGCGTGCCCGTCGGCGGCGAGCTCGATTATCTCGACGAAGGCACGCTCGCAGCGGCGCTCGAGCGACGCACAGCGTTCTGAAAAAGCGATTCTGCAAGCTCGCAACTCGCCCGCAAGGAAAAACCGGGTCGCCGGCGCGCCTGGGGAGGTGTTTGCGCCGACGACCCGTAGTCGGGCCAAGTCGAGGATAGAGAAAAGCGGGGAAGCCTAAAAAAGTTCAGGATAAAAAGTCGGCGATCGGGGGCCTTACGGCGCGGGGGCGGATTTCACGCCGCCGGTCGTCGGGGCCTCCGAGACCAGCGCCACTTTGGTGTAGCCGGCCGCATTGATCGCGCCCATGGCCTCGACGACGCGCCCATAGGGCACGGCTTTGTCGGCGCGCACATGGATGCGGCGATCCTTGCTGTTGTCGCTGCCGTCGCTCAGCGCGGCGAGCAATCCGTCGGCCGGAACCTCGCGCTTGTCGACGAAGAACCCACCCCCGGCGTCGACGCTGACGACGATCGGCGGCTTCTGGTCGTTGAGCTGCTTGGCTTGCACCTTGGGCAGATCGACGGGAATGCCGGAGGTCATCAGCGGCGCGGCGACCATGAAGACGATGAGCAGGACGAGCATCACATCGACGAGCGGCGTGACATTGATGTCGGCGATCGGCTGAGAATCGAATTCCGAATCGTGCTTACGCAACGCGAAGGCCATGACGCTCTCCCTTACGCGACAGGTGACGGGACAGCTCGACCTCGAAGACGCCGATGAAGGCGGTCACGCGCTTGCCATAGGCGCCGATGTCGCCGCTGATGCGGTTGTAGAAAATGACGGCCGGAATAGCGGCGACGAGACCGAGCGCCGTCGCGAACAGCGCTTCCGCGATGCCCGGCGCCACCACTGCGAGGCTGGTGTTGTTGGAGGCCGCGATGCCCTGGAACGAATTCATGATGCCCCAGACCGTGCCGAACAGGCCGACGAAGGGCGCGACGGCGCCGATCGTCGCCAGCGCCGGCAGACGCAGCTGGAGCTGATCGAGAGCGGCGGCGCTCGCCAGCACGGAGACGCGATGGATGCGCTCCTGCAGAGCGTCGCGCTGCGACTCGCTGGCGACGAGATCGGAGGAGCGCTGATATTCCTCCACGGCGGCTTTGTAGACCTGCGCCAGCGGATCATTGGCCGGCGCGGAGAGGAAAGCCGGCGCCACTTCCGTCACCGGAAGCTCGTTCTGGACGCTGTCGATGAGCGCATTGGCGCGTCGATGCAGCAGCGACAGGCGAATGAGCTTCTCGGCGATCACGCCCCAACCCCAGGCCGAAGCGAGCAGCAGCAGGACGATGACCGTCTTGACGATCGAATCCGCTTGCAGAAACAGCTCGACCGGTGAGAGGGCGTGGGCGACCGCGGCCGAAGCCGCGCCGATTGCTGGATCACTCATCTTCGTTTTCGTCCTTTGTCGGCGAGAGAGACAGGAAGCGGCGACGCGCGTCGCCGCGATTTTCGTTGAAAGAGGGCTAGAAGACGACGCCGCCGCTGACCGTGAAGAGGCGTCCGATCGCCGGCAGCGATCCGCAGCGCGAGCCGACGCGCGTCGCTATGGCGTCGAGCGTGGGATTGCCGGAGGAGGATACGATGCTGAAGCCGGTCATCCCGCCATTGGCGCTGAATGTCGCGCGATAGGCGACGCGGCCATGCTTGGGAATGGGCGAGTCGGGCGCTGCGTTTCTCGCCGAGCGCTGCATGCAGGACAGAAACTGATTGGCGGCGATGGACTGCTGCGCATTGGCGTTGGTGGAGGCGCTCTGCGCCGGAGCGGCGTCGGTGCGCGCAGCGGCGGCGGGACGCGGCGTCGGATTCTTCTCCACGACCTTGGGAACGGGCTTGGGCGCCGGCGGCTTCGGCGGCTCGATCGGCGCGACCGGCTCGATCGCCTCGGGCGGCGGCGGCGTATCGTCGAGTTCTTCGGGTTGCGGAATCTCTTCCGGCGGCGGCTGGTCGACCGCCGGATTGGGAACGACGACGAGCTCCAGCGGCTCCTCGGCGGGCGTCTCCGTATGCGGCAGGGAGAAATTCACCGCGGCCGTGAGCAGCAGCGCATAGGCGAGCACCGCGGCTGCCCGCACCGGATAATTCGGGCGGCCGCCGTCGGGCAGCAACAGAGATTGGGTGTTGCGGAACTCCCCCGCCGTCGCGATTGTTTCCTGCGCGCCAATGAGCGCCTCTGCAGCCGCAGCCGTCATGGAATGACCCCCTCGTGCGAAACCTTACGCTCTATTAAAGATTATAAACCCTATAGACGCAATAGGTTTAATTGCTACTTTTGTCGAACGGGTGAATTTCGCGTGGAACGTCAGTCCCAAAGGGCGAATGCGCTGCGTCGGACGATGTAAAGGGATTGTCATTCCCGACGCGCATGAAGCGCGCCGGCGTTTTGCGCGATTCCCGGTCAGGCGCAGGGCGCGCCGGGACTGGCCACGCCCGTCCGATTCAGGCGACGCAGCCCGCGAGCCCGAGGCGCCGCGCCGCGCCGCGGGCCGCGACAAAAGCGCTGGAAAAAGCCGCCTGCAGCAAATATCCGCCGGTCGGCGCGTCGAAATCGAGCATCTCGCCGGCGAGGAAGACGCCGGGCAGCTTCTCGATCATCAGATCATCGTCGAGCGCGTCGAAGCGCACGCCGCCGGCGCTCGAGATCGCGCGCTCGAGCCCCGCCGTGGCGACGACGGCGAGCGGCAGATTTTTCACGCGCGAGGCGAGCGCGCCCGGGTCGTCCGGCAAAGGCGCGGAGAGGCGCAGCAGCGCGATCTCCTGTTTCGACAGCCGCAGCGTCTTGCGCAGGAAGGTCGCGAGCGATTGTTTTTCCCGCGGGCGCGCGAGCTTTTGCGCCAGCGCCTCGAGCGGACTGCTCGGACGCAGATCGATATGCAGAGTCGCGACGCCCTCGCTCGCGATTTTGCGCCTGAGGCTCGAAGACAGCGCATAGACGGGACCGCCTTCGAGTCCCGCCCGCGTGACGATGATATCGCCCAAGGCGCGCTCTTCTCCATGACGCAAGGCGATCGTCTTCAGCGGCGCCCCTTCGAAAAGATCGACGAATCCGTCTGGCCAATCGACGATCGCGGCGCAATTGGCGGGCGCGAGCGGCTCGATCCCGACGCCCTTCGCCGCGAGAAGCTCGACCCAGCCGCCATCGGCGCCGAGGCGCGGCCAGGAGGCGCCGCCGAGCGCCAATATCGTCGCCTCGGCGGGACGCGCGCGGCGCTCGCCGCTCGCATCCGCGATCAGCAATTCTCCACTTTCCGAAAAGCCCTCGAAACGACAGCGCGTCTCGATGCGGACCCCATTTGCGGAAAGCCGCGCGAGCAGCGCGCGCAGAAGAGGCGTAGCCTTGAAGCTCTTTGGAAAGACGCGCCCGCTCGAGCCGACGAATGTCTCCTCGCCGAGCGCAGCGCAATAATCGCGCAGGCGCTCGGGTGGAAAAGCGCGAATGACGGGGCCGAGCCGCGCGGCGGCTTCGCCATAGCGGGCGATAAATCTATCGAAGGGCTCGCTATGCGTGATATTGAGGCCGCCCCGCCCGGCCATCAGAAATTTGCGGGCGACGCTCGGCTTGCGCTCATAGACCGTCACGCTCGCGCCCTGGCGCGAGAGGAGGTCCGCGGCGAAGAGGCCGGCCGGCCCGCCGCCGACGATGGCGCAGCTCGGCGAGCGAGGGTCGGGCGGAATGGCGCGGCTCCGATGCGGATCGAGGACAGGCGCGCTGGTTAGCACGTCGAGAGCACGAAAAGGAAATCCATGCGCGAGGGCGCCCCAGAGATCGATAACAGAGAGCCGATCGACGAGGACGAGGAGCTGCTGTTCTCCTTCGAGGTTCCGCCCGAGGCGGCGGGGTCGCGGCTGGACCGTTTCCTCGCCGAGCGGCCGGAGCTCGTCGCCGCGCATCTTTCCCGCACGCGGCTCAAGGCGCTGATCGAGGACGGAAGGCTCGTCATCGGCGCCGCGGCCGTGCGGGACGCCAGCCGTCGCCTCGTCGCGGGCGACCAGGTCGCGCTCGCCGTGCCGCCGCCCGAGCCCGCCGAGCCGCAGGCGGAGAATATTCCGCTGACTGTGGTGTTCGAGGACGCGCATCTGCTCGTCGTCGACAAGCCGGCGGGGCTCGTGGTCCATCCCGCCCATGGCCATGAGACCGGGACGCTGGTGAACGCCCTCATCGCCCATTGCGGCGCCAGCCTCTCCGGCATAGGCGGCGTGAAAAAGCCCGGAATCGTGCATCGCATCGACAAGGACACCTCGGGCCTGCTCGTCGTCGCCAAGACCGACGCCGCGCACAAAGGGCTCTCGCGCCTCTTCGAGGATCACGGCCGCAAGCTGCATCTGGTACGCGAATATCTCGCCTTCGTCTGGGGCGCGCCCGAGCGCCGCCAGGGCGTGATCGAAGCGCCGATCGGCCGCCACTCGACCCAGCGCGAGAAAATGGCCATCGTGCCGCAGGAGCGCGGCCGCGAGGCGGTGACGCATTGGGAGCTGGTCGAGAATTTCGGCCCCGCCTCTCTTGTCGCCTGCCAGCTGGAGACCGGCCGCACGCATCAGATTCGCGTGCATATGGCGCATATCGGCCATCCGCTGATCGGCGACGCGACCTATGGCGCCGGCTTCAAGACCAAGACCGCTCTGCTCTCGCCGGCCGCTCGCGCCGCCGTCGAGGCGCTGGGGCGACAGGCGTTGCACGCCGCGACGCTCGGCTTCGCGCATCCGGTGACGGGTGAGGAATTGCTGTTCGAGAGCGCGCTTCCGGCCGACCTCGCCGCTCTGCGGGAAGCGCTCGGAGGCGACTGAGCGGGGCGGAGAAGCTATGCCCATTCCGATGGACTATCAGCACGCGTCGGAGGAGTTCGAACGCTTCTTGCGACTCGTCGTCGAGCGCTCGGGCCTGACGACGCGCAATCAAGCCTATACGACGGCCCAGAGCGTCCTGCTGACATTCCGCCGCCGCCTCGAGATGCGCGATGCGATCCGCTTCGCCGGCGTGCTTCCTCCCGTGTTGCGGGCGATATTCGTCGCCGATTGGGATACGCAGGAGGAGCCGCGCGCCTTTTCGTCCCACGCGGCTCTGATCGAGGAGGTCAGGTCGCTGCGGCGGGACCATAATTTCTCGCCCGACAGCGCCATCGCCGATGTCGCCTTCGCCCTGCGCGCCTGCGTCGACGGAGCGGAATTCGATCGCCTTCTGGCGACGCTTCCACCCGGAGCCGCGGACTTCTGGCGCGACTGACGATTCAAAGCCGCAGGCGCGTCTCGGGCGAAGATGCTCGACCCTGCTCTAAGAAAAGATCGGCGCGCCGAGGGCGTGACCCCGCGCCGCGGCGCGCTAGTTGAGCGCGAATTCTCGGCCCCTACGCACATTACGGAAATTTAACCCGGCCGTCATTTGGCGCTTAGCGAGAAGCCATCTTTCGGCCATGCTCGGATCGGTCTATATTGAGGCGTTGCGGCCGGCGCTGGCGGCCGTGCATTACGGGCTCGCCGTATTCGGGGGCCCGTCAGGAGGTGAAAATGGCGAACGCCCTGCCTATCGTCTCAGGCGAAAGCGGCCTCGCGCGCTACCTCGCCGAGATCCGCCGGTTCCCCATGCTGGAGCCGCAGGAAGAATATATGCTCGCAAAGCGCTGGCGCGAGCACGAAGACCCGAAAGCCGCGCAAAAGCTCGTTACGTCCCACCTGCGGCTCGTCGCCAAGATCGCCATGGGCTATCGCGGCTATGGACTGCCGATCGGCGAGATCGTGTCCGAAGGCAATGTCGGCCTGATGCAGGCCGTCAAGCGCTTCGAGCCGGACCGCGGCTTTCGGCTGGCCACCTATGCCATGTGGTGGATCCGCGCCTCGATCCAGGAATATATCCTGCGCTCCTGGTCGCTCGTGAAAATGGGCACCACCGCGAGCCAGAAGAAGCTGTTCTTCAACCTCCGCAAGGCCAAGAGCAAGATTTCGGCCTTCGAGGACGGCGATCTGACGCCCGAGCATGTCGAGACGATCGCCACAAGGCTCGGCGTCTCCAAGCAGGACGTCATCGAGATGAACCGCCGCATGGCCGGCGACGCCTCGCTGAACGCGCCGCTGCGCGAGGAGGGCGAAGGCGAATGGCAGGACTGGCTCGTCGACGATTCGGCCGCCGATCAAGAGCATGTGCTCCTGCGTCAGGAGGAGAGCAATAATCGGCTCGACGCTTTGCGCGGCGCGCTGACGGTGCTCAATCCGCGCGAGCGCCGCATCTTCGAGGCGCGCCGCCTCTCCGACGATCCCGTCACGCTCGAGGATTTGTCGGAGGAGTTCGGCGTCTCCCGCGAGCGCGTGCGGCAGATCGAGGTCCGCGCCTTCGAGAAGGTGCAGTCCGCGGTGCGCGCCGGAATTGCGCGGCTCGAGGCGCTGCCTGCGGCCTCGCTCTGACGCGAAAGGCGAGAGCGACGTAACGCTCGCGCGCGGGCGAACGAATAGGAGCGGCCGGCCCGTGCGGAGAGACGCCGGGCCGGCCGCTCTTTCTTTTTGCTCGAGGCCGCGAACCCATGCTGATCCGTCATTCGCCCGATATCGCCCCGTCCGAGATCACGCCACAGGCGGCCTATCTGAGGCGGCGCGAATTTCTGCTGGGCATGGGCATGGGAATAGGCGCGACGGCGTTTGCGGGCGCGGCGCAGGCGAAGCCGCTCGCTTCCGTCAAGAGCCGCTTCTCGACCGACGAGCCGAGGACATCGCGGACGGATGTGCTCGCCTATAATAATTTCTACGAGTTCGGCGGCCGCAAGACCGACCCGGCCGACAACGCCCACACGCTCACCACCTCGCCCTGGAAGGTGACGATCGACGGGCTCGTCGCCAAGCCCGCCGCCTATCGGCTCGAGGATTTGATCGAACCCCACGCGCTCGAGGAGCGCGTCTATCGCATGCGCTGCGTCGAGGGCTGGTCCATGGTCATCCCCTGGATCGGCGTCCCGCTCGCCGAGGCGCTGAAGCGCGCCGAGCCGCTCGGCTCGGCCAAATATGTCGCCTTCGAAACTCTGGTGCGGCCCGAGGAGATGCCCGGCCAGAAGGGCCTGCTTCAGCTCCTGCCTTGGCCCTATGTCGAGGGGCTGCGGCTCGACGAGGCGCTGCATCCGCTCACCATTCTCGCCGTCGGCCTCTATGGCGAGACTCTGCCCAATCAGAATGGCGCGCCGCTGCGGCTCGTGGTTCCGTGGAAATATGGCTTCAAGGGAATCAAATCGATCGTGCGAATCTCGCTCGTCGAGACGCAGCCCAAGACCTCCTGGAACATTCAAAATCCGCGCGAATACGGCTTCTATTCCAACGTCAATCCGAACGTCGACCATCCGCGCTGGAGCCAGGCCACGGAGCGCCGCATCGGCGAGGGCGGGCTCTTCGCCAAAAGGCGCCCGACGCTGATGTACAATGGCTATGCGGATCAGGTCGCCTCGCTCTATGGCGGCATGGACCTCGAGCGGTATTTTTAAATGCGCGCCGCCTCCGCCCGCGCGCGCCTCTGGCGCATTCCGAAGCTCGCGGTCTATGTCGCCGGCCTCGTCCCCGCCGTCTGGACCTTTTCTCTCGGCGTCATGGATCGGCTGGGGCCGGAGCCGATCAAGGCGCTGGAGCAGGAGCTCGGGCTCTGGTCGCTGCGCTTTCTGCTGCTGTGCCTCTTGGTCTCACCGCTGCGCCGCGGCGCAGGCGTCGATCTCTTGCGCTATCGCCGGGCGCTGGGGCTGCTCGCCTTCTATTATGCGGCGCTGCACCTTGCGGCCTATGTCGCGCTGGACCATGGCTTCGACTGGCCGGCCATAGGCCGCGACATTTTGAAGCGGCCCTATGTGACGATCGGCATGGCGGCTTTCGTCATACTCGTCCCGCTGGCCGTGACCTCCAACAACGCCGCGATTCGTCGGCTCGGGGCCAAGGCCTGGGCGCGGCTGCATCGCCTCGTCTATGTCGCCGCCATATTGGCGGCCGTGCATTTTCTGCTGATCGTGAAATCCTGGCCGGCGGAGCCTCTGCTCTACGCCGCCGCGACAGCGGCGTTGCTGGCGGTGCGGGCTTTTCCTGCCATGTTGCGCCGCGCGCGGCCCGCGCCGGCGTCCTGATCGAACAGGCGCCGCCTCTCGCCGATTGCTCTCAGCGCGTCGGGACGGGCGTGCCGCTGCGATAGTCGTAGAAGCCGCGCTGCGTCTTGCGGCCGAGCCAGCCGGCCTCGACATATTTCACCAGCAGCGGGCAGGGGCGGTATTTCGAATCGGCGAGCCCCTCGTGCAGTACCTGCATCACCGAGAGGCAGACGTCGAGGCCGATGAAATCGGCGAGCTGCAGCGGGCCCATCGGATGATTGGCGCCGAGCTTCATCGCCGTGTCGATCGCCTCCACCGAGCCCACGCCTTCATAGAGCGTGTAGATCGCCTCGTTGATCATCGGCAGCAGGATGCGATTGACGATGAAGGCCGGGAAATCCTCCGACACCGTCACCGTCTTGCCGAGCTCTCCGATGAACTGCTTGGCCGCCTCGAAAGTCTTGTCCTCGGTGGCGATGCCGCGAATCACCTCGACGAGCTGCATTTTCGGCACCGGATTCATGAAATGAATGCCGATGAACTGCTCCGGCCGCCCCGTCACCGCGGCGAGGCGGGTGATGGAGATGGAGGAGGTGTTGGTGCCGATGAAGGCGCCCGGCCGCAGCTTGGGGCCGAGCTCGGTGAGGATGCCGCGCTTGACCTCCTCATTCTCGGTGGCGGCCTCGATCACGAGGTCGCTGTCCGCGAAAGCGGCGTAATCCTTGGCGGGATGGATGCGGGCGACGGCGGCCTTACAGGCCTCCTCGTCGATCTGGCCGCGCTCCACCGCCTTGGAGAGATGCGTCGCTATATCGTCCAGGCCGGCGGCGATGCGGCTCTCCGACAGGTCGTTGAGCGCCACGTCGAAACCCGCGACCGCGCAGACCTGAGCGATGCCCTTGCCCATCTGCCCGGCGCCGACAATGCCGATCTTGCGAATTTCAGAGCCCATCTTTCGAACACCACCAGCGAGAAGCGGAGCGCTTCCAATTCAGTATAGCGCGCGTTCGGCCTTTGTGAAAACCGGCGTTTTGCACCGCAGCGAAACCACGCTTCGATACCCCCCAATGCCGTCATGGCCGGGCTTGTCCCGGCCATCCACGCCAAGCGGCGGAGACATCATTCGAAAACGCCCGCGAACTGCGGATTTCTCGATTTTCGCGCTTGCGCGCCTCGTCGCGGAGCGAGGTTATGAAGACTGTCGCCGCGACTGTGGCGCCACGCGCAATTCTGCAACAATCAGCAGCGCTCAGGCGTGGATGGCCGGGACAAGCCCGGCCATGACGGCTTTGTGGTTCCCTCGGCAAGGGGGCGCGAAAGCCGAGCCATGCCTCAGCGGCCGGCCTTGGCCAGCTCGACGTCGAGCTCCTTCAAGGTCGGGAAGAGATCCGCCACGAGGCCGTAATCGGCCACCTGGAAGATCGGCGCCTCCTCGTCCTTGTTGATCGCCACAATGACCTTGGAGTCCTTCATGCCAGCGAGATGCTGGATCGCGCCGGAAATGCCGACGGCGACATAGAGGTCCGGCGCCACCACTTTGCCGGTCTGGCCGACCTGCAGATCGTTGGGGGCGTAGCCGGCGTCGACCGCCGCGCGCGAGGCGCCGATCGCCGCGCCGAGGCGGGTCGCCACGGGCTCGATATATTCCTTGAAATTCTCCGAGCTCGCGAGGCCGCGGCCGCCCGAGACGATGATCTTGGCCGCCGTCAGCTCCGGCCGCTCCGACTTGGCCAGCGCCTCGCTCTTGAAGCTCGACACCGCAGGATCGGAGCCCGCGCCGATCGCCTCGATCGCCGCCGAGCCGCCCTCGCCCGTCGCCGTGAAGGAGGCGGTGCGCACGGTGATGACCTTTTTGGCGTCCTTGGAGCGCACGGTCTGTATGGCGTTGCCGGCGTAGATCGGCCGCTCGAACGTATCGGCGGAGACCACCTTGATGATGTCCGACACCTGCGCCACGTCGAGCAGAGCGGCGACGCGCGGCAGCACATTCTTCGAGTTGGAGGTCGAAGGCGCGAGAATGGCGTCATAAGCGCCGGCGAGGCCGACGATCAGCGCCGCCAGCGGCTCGGCCAGATGATGGCCATAGGCCGCGCCGTCGGCGACGAGCACCTTCTCGACGCCAGAGAGCTTGGCCGCGGCCTCGGCCGCCGGGCCGATATTCTCGCCGGCGACGAGAATATGGACGCCGCCGCCGATCTGCAGCGCCGCCGTCAGCGCCTTGGCGGTGGAGGGGGCGAGCGCGGACTCTGTGACTTCCGCGACGATGAGCGCCGTCATTTACAGAACTCCCGCAGTCTTGAGCTTTTCCAGCAATTCGGGGACGGAGCCGACCTTTATGCCGGCCTTGCGCGCCGGCGGCTCGGCCGTCTTCAGCACTTCCAGGCGCGGCGTGATGTCGACGCCGTAATCGGCCGGGGTCTTGGCCGCGACCTCTTTCTTCTTCGCCTTGATGATGTTGGGCAGGCTGGCGTAGCGCGGCTCGTTGAGGCGCAGATCGGTCGTCACCACGGCCGGCAGCTTCAGCGTCACCGTCTGCAATCCGCCATCGACCTCACGGGTCACATCCACGGAGCCGTCGGCGATCTCCACCTTGGAGGCGAAAGTGCCCTGGCCCCAGCCGAGCAGGGCGGCGAGCATCTGGCCGGTCTGATTGCTGTCGTCGTCGATCGCCTGCTTGCCGAGAATGACGAGGCCGGGCGCTTCCTCGGCGACGATCTTGGCGAGAATCTTGGCGACCGCCAGCGGCTCGACCAGCTCGTCGGTCTTCACGTGAATGCCGCGGTCGGCGCCGATCGCCAAGCCGGCGCGCAGAGTTTCGTCCGCCTTGGCCGGGCCGATGGTGACGAGCACGACTTCCGTCGCCTTGCCGGCCTCTTTCAGGCGAATGGCCTCCTCGACGGCGATCTCGTCGAAAGGATTCATCGAAAATTTCACATTGGCGACGTCGACGCCCGAACCGTCCGGCTTGACCCTGATCTTGACGTTATAGTCGACCACCCGTTTCACGGGCACGAGAACCTTCATCGCGCAACTCCCGGCGAGATTGACCTTCGTCTCGATTGTTTCGAAAAATCGCGCCCTGTGGCCGAATGGCCCCGATCGGCTTTTTCGAGCGCCGCGTCGAGAACGAATTAGCGCCGCGCGGCGCGAGGCCTGCGCGGAATGCTCGGAAGCCGCTCTGGTAGCGTCGGCTCGCCGCCCTGTCAAACCCTCGGCGCCGCGCTTTCAACCCCAGGGCCCCTCGAAGCGCCGCGGGCCGAACCAGCGCACGTCGCGCCGCTTGAACAGCGGCGTCAGCACCAGACCGGCCAGAATGCCGCCGATATGCGCCCACCAGCCGACCTGTCCCTGGTCGTCGGTCAAGGCGTTGAACAGCTGAAAGAGAATCCATGTGCCGACGAAGAGCGAGGCCGGCGCATGGATCGGGATGATCCCGGCGACGAGGCCGAAGATCGTCGAGCGCGGATAGAGCAGGATGAAGGCGGCGCAAACGCCCGATATCGCTCCCGAGGCGCCGACCAGCGGCGTGATGGTGAATGGCGCGCCGAGCGCGAACAGCAGCGCCGCCGAGACGCCGCAGAGCAGATAGAACAGCAGATAGCGGATCGACCCCATGGCGTCCTCGACATTGTCGCCGAAGACATAGAGAAAGATCATATTGCCCGCGAGATGGCCGAGCCCGGAATGAAAGAACAGGCTCGTCAGCAGCGTCCAGCCGGGGCCCGGCGTCACGATCCAGGGGGCGAGCTCGGCCCGGCCGAACAGCACCGCAGGTATGAGGCCGAAACCGCGCACGACGGTGAGCGGATCGCCGAAGGATTCGCTGAACACGGCGACGAAGACGACGATATTGATCGCCATGAGCGACCAATTGACATAGGGCCGCCGCACATATTTGAGCGGCGCGTCGTCGTGAAGCGGCAGCACCATCTCGAATCGTCTCCCCCTGCCGCCCGTTTCGCTCGGCCTCGCGGCAGGAACTATAGCGCGGCCCGAGCTCTGGCCAATATGGGGCCCGCCCAGGAGACGGCGAGGCCGCGCAGCCCGGCGATGTCCAGCGCGAGGACCGCCGCGCAATAGACGGCGCCCCCGACCCCTATCTGCAGCAGCAGAGTGAGAATTCCCGGCGAGAGGCCGCCCAGCGGACGCAGCGCCAGAACCATCGCCCCCGTCGCGGCCAGCGCGCCGAGCATGTCGCGCCCGCGCGGCCATTGCGGCGAGGTGCGCGCCGCAAAAAGGACGAGCGCCCCCAGCGCCGCCAGATACGCGCCGCATTGGGCGAGCGCCAGGCTCGAGGCGTCCGCGCCGCGCGGCAGCAGCAGAGCGAAGCAGAGGCCCGCGACCACGGCGACGGAGGCCGCGCCGATGAGCGGCGCGGTCTTCTTCTGGAGCTGGAACACCGGATTGACGGCGAATTGGATGAGGCCCATGGCGAAGAGGCCGGGCAGCAGCAGATCGAGATAATGGCCGAACGGCCCGCGGAACTGCGCCGGCACGATCAGCTCCTCGATCGAGGGCATGGTCAGCCAGATTCCGGCGCAGGCGGGCAGCAGAAAGGCGGCGACGATCGTCATATTGCGGGCGATCTGCTCCTTGCCCTTCTCCGCGCCGTGCCGCTCATGGGCGGCGACGGCGATCTGGAACAGCAGGACATCCAGCGCGGAGCCCAGCGCATATATGGCGCGAATGCCGAGATCATAGGCGAGCGAGAACTGCCCCGTCTCGGCGAAGCCGTAATAGGCGGTGACGAGCGCCCGCGCCGCCAGCGGAACGGATTGATAGAGCATGTTCGCCGCGACGATCGGCGCGCTATAGGCGACGAGCGTGCGCGCCGTCGCCATGCGCGCGCCATGCGGCGAGGCGCCGGGATCGGCGAGGGAGGCGCGCGCGGTGAAGACGGCGCCGAGGAGGCTGGCGAGACTGCCGGCGATCGCCATTCCCGCCGAATGGAAGATAAAAGCGCCGCCGCCGGTGAGCAGCAGCGCCAGAATATTCTTGGCGAGCACGACGCGGCTATAGCTCTTGTCCTCGAAACGCGCGCGCAGCAGCGCGGTCGAATAGTCGAAGAGCCCGTTGATCGCCGCCGTCGCCAACGCCAGAGCGATGAGCGTATCGCCGAGCGCGAAAGGCGGCGCGACATAGAGAAACAGCCCGCCGCAGAGGACGAGCGCCGCCGCCGTCACGAGATAGGCGAAATCCAGCGTCGAGCGAATGGCCGGCTCCGCCTCGCGCACGCGCGTCGAATAAAAGCGCGTCGCCGAGAGGCGCATCCAATCGAAGGCGCCCGTCTGAATGACGACGCCGATCGCGAAGGCGAGCGCGAAGCGGCCATATTCCTCGGGGCCCAGGAATTTCGCCACCAGCAGGCCGATGAGGAAATTCGCCACCGTATTGGCGAGGAAGGCGGCGAGAACCTTCAATTTTTCGACCTCTCCCTCTCGGCGCGCGACACCTTCTCCCACGAGTGGGAGAAGGAGCGCGCACGTAGATAGAGGTTAACGAACAGGGACGAAGAAACCCTTACGCCGGCCATTTGCCCGCCGCCGTCAGCTCCCGCAGCGCCTGCGCGTCGCGGGGGGTGACGCCGGGGAAATCCGCCTGCGCCGTGGCGGGATCGAAATATCTCCAGGAGCGCGCGCATTTGACGCCCTCCGCCCGCCGCGGAACCACGGCCACGCCGGCGACTTCGGCGAGGCGGAAGGCCTCCGAAGGGCCTTCGTCGGACCGCACCGCAATATCCGACACGATGCAGATTTCAGCGAAGTCGACACCCTCCAGCGCCGCGCGCAGATCGGCGTCGGTCACATGGACCAGCGGCGCGGCCTCCAGCGAGGAGCCGATGCGCTTTTGCGCGCGCTCGATCTCCAGCGCCCCCGTCACCACGGAGCGGATCGCGCGCAGCTTCTCCCATTTCGCCGCGAGCGCTTCGTCGCGCCAGGCGGCCGGCAAATCGGGGAAGGTCTCGAGATGCACGGAAACGGCGTCGGCGTAGCGCGACAGCCACGATTCCTCCGCCGTGAAAGCGAGAATGGGCGCGAGCCACAAAGTCACCGCGCGGAAGACTTCCTCCACCACGGTCAGCGCCGCCTTGCGCTTCACGCTCGACGGCGGATCGCAATAGAGCGCGTCCTTGCGAATGTCGAAATAGAAGGCCGAGAGATCGCTGGTGAGGAAAGGCGTCAGCAGAGCGACGACCTTCTTGTAATCGAACTCCGCATAGGCTTCGCCGACCTCCTCGCCGAGTTGCGACAGCCGATGCAGCACGAGCCGCTCGAGCTCCGGCAGATCGGCATAAGCGATCTTCTCCTCCGCGCGATAATGCGCGAGCGTGCCGAGCATCCAGCGGATGGTGTTGCGCAACTTGCGGTAATTATCGGTGACGCTCTTGAGGATTTCCGGCCCGATGCGCTGATCGTCGCTGTAATCGACGCTCGCCACCCACAGGCGCAATATATCGGCGCCGGCGTCGGCGATGACCTTTTGCGGCGCGACGACATTGCCTTTCGACTTCGACATTTTATGGCCATGCTCGTCGAGCGTGAAGCCATGCGTCAGCACGATGTCGTAAGGCGCGCGGCCGCGCGTGCCGCAGGATTCCAAGAGCGAGGAATGGAACCAGCCGCGATGCTGATCCGAGCCCTCGAGATAGAGCACCTCGTCGGCGCCGCCATCGCGCTTGCGTTTGATCCCAGCGAGGCCGGGGAAATGCACCGGGTCTTCCAGCGTGAAGGAATGCGTCGAGCCCGAGTCGAACCACACGTCGAGAACATCGTCGATCTTCTCGTAATCGGCGGGGTCGTATTCGGGCGCGAGGAAACGCTTCGCCGCGCCTTCCTCATACCAGGCGTCGGCGCCCTCCTTCTCGAAGGCTTCCACGATGCGTGCGTTCACGCGCGCATCGACGAGAATGTCGTGGCCGCCCTTCTTCACGAAGACAGCGATCGGCACGCCCCAGGCGCGCTGGCGCGAGACCACCCAATCGGGACGATTGGCGATCATGCCGCGGATGCGATTCTCGCCCGCCGCGGGAACCCATTGCGTGCGCGAGATTTCATCGAGCGCGATATCGCGGAGCGTGGGCGCATTCCCGCCACCCCCCTCATCCTTCGAGACGGCGCTTCGCGCCTCCTCAGGGTGAGGGTTCGACTGCGTGAATTTCTTGTCGAGCGCGATGAACCATTGCGGCGTGTTGCGGAAGATGACCGGCTTCTTCGACCGCCATGAATGCGGATATTGATGCTTCAGCCGCCCGCGCGCGACGAGATTTCCCGCCGCGATCAGCGCCTGAATCACCGCCTCATTGGCGTCGCCCTTGTCGCCCTTCTCGGTCAGCACGCGCTTGCCGGGGAAGCCCGGCGCTTCATCGGTATAGAAGCCGTCGGCGTCGACCGTATAGGGAATGCGCGTGTCGATGCCGCGCTCGGCGAGCATGCGCCCGCTCGCCATCCAAATATCGAAGTCCTCGCGGCCGTGGCCGGGCGCGGTGTGGACGAAGCCCGTTCCGGTGTCGTCGGTGACGTGGTCGCCGTCGAGCAGGGGCACCGTGAAATCGTAGCCGGTCAACTTATCGGCCAGAGGATGCCGGCACGAAGCAGTCGCTAGTGTCTCAGCGTCTACCGAGGCGATACGCTCGCCCTCGACTCGGGCTGCCTTAAAGACTTCAGGCGCCAATTTATCGGCGAGGACAAAAGTGTCGCCGAGTCCGGTCCAGTTATCGGCTGGAGCCTGAGTTACTCGGTACAGACCATACGAGATTTTTCGGGAAAACGAGATCGCGCGGTTGCCAGGCAACGTCCAAGGGGTCGTTGTCCAGATGACAACTCTTGCCTTGTTAAACGCCAGCAGCGTCTCATCGGAAGGTAATTCGCCGAACGAAGCGTAGCTGGCATGCTTCCACGGAAACGCCACGAACACTGTGTCGCTGACATGGTCCTCATACTCCACCTCCGCCTCCGCGAGCGCGGTCTTCTCGACCACGCTCCACATCACCGGCTTCGATCCGCGATAGAGCAGCCCATTCTCTGCGAATTTCATCAGCTCGCGGGCGATGTGCGCCTCGGCCGGGAAATTCATCGTGGCGTAGGGATTGGCCCAATCGCCCGTCACGCCCAGCCGCTTGAACTCCTCGCGCTGCACGGAGAGCCAATGCCCCGCATAGGCGCGGCACTCCTGGCGGAAGGCGACGATGGCGGTCGGATCGGCGAAATCGGGCTTCTTCTTGCCCTTGGAGCGGTAATTCTCCTCCTCGATCTTCCATTCGATCGGCAGGCCGTGGCAGTCCCAGCCGGGGACGTAATTGGAATCCTTGCCGCTCATCTGGCGGCTGCGGGTGACCAGATCCTTGAGGATTTTATTCAGCGCATGGCCGATGTGGATGTTGCCATTGGCGTAGGGCGGGCCGTCATGCAGCACGAATTTCGGCCGGCCCTTCGCGGTCTCGCGCAGCTTGGCGTAGAGGCCGATCTTCTCCCAGCGCGCGAGGATTTCCGGCTCGCGCTGCGGCAGGCCGGCGCGCATCGGAAAATCCGTCTGCGGCAGATAGAGGCTCTTGGAGAAATCGGGGCCTTTGTCGTCTCGGCCTTTATCTTGAGTTTTCTCGTTCATCTCGTCGGAAACCATTGCGGTCGCGTCGGCGCCTCGGATAGGCGGAGCGCGAAACTCGAGGGGAAACAGGCGGAAGGGGCGCCAAACGAGGCGCGAGAACCCGGTCGCCGCGCGAACCTGTCAGGCTCGAGCGCGGGCCGGGCAAATAATTCGAATGCTGCGGCGCAGGACCATGGCCCTATCTACCAGCGCCGGCCGCCTCCGCAAAGCCCGGAATCTGGACGCCGAGCGCGGCCGATCCGCCGTCAGGGAATGCGGCGGAAGGGATTGCCCGCGGCGCCGGTCAGATAGGCGATCGCGCCGATCACCAGCGCGACGGGCAGCAGCACCAGAAAAGCGCTGGCGAAGAAGATGAGGCCCATCGCCAGCGCCACCGCGCCGGCGAGCGCCAGCAGAGCGCTGCCGAAAGGCCCGAGCTTTATGACCTTCACGCCCTCGGTCCCGCCGATCCAAATACGCGTGCGTGCGCGGAGCCGCTCGCCGCCTTTGGGCTCGGGCGGGAGGATTTCGATCTCGGCCGGTCTGTCGGTTTCGTGCTTCTGCGACACGGGACGCTCCAGTGTTTGGAGGCTTCGATATAGGGGCTCGGTTCGCTCGCGCCAATGAAGGGAGAAACGAAATCGCCGCCGCAAAAAGGCCTCGGGCCCGAAGATCGAGCCGCGTCACCCCAGCGTAGCGAAGCGATGACGCAGCTCAATTGGCCGCGTGCATCCGCCACAGATCGCCCTGCGGCGCGCGCGTCTCGCGGTCGCCGAAGCGGGCGCGATAGACGGTCAGATTCTCGATCACGCGCTGCACATAATTGCGCGTCTCGCTGATCGGAATGCGCTCCACCCAATCGATGGGATCGGTCTCCGTCTTGCGCGGATCGCCATAGGCGTCGATCCACTCCTTCACCCTTTTGCCGCCGGCGTTATAGGCGGCGAAGGCGAGGATATAGGAGCCCTTGTGCTCGTCGAGCAGCATGCCGAGATGCGCCGCGCCGAGCCGCGCATTGAAGGCCGGCTCGTCGAGCATGCGCTTCAGATCGAAGCCGACGACGCCCGTTTGCTGCGCGGTGTGACGCGCGGTGGAGGCGATCATCTGCATCAGCCCCATGGCGCCGGCGCTGGAGACGGCCTTGGGATCGAAGGCGCTCTCCTGCCGCGCTATGGCGTAGACGATCGCCCGCGAGGCCGAACGCGGCAGCGCCGCGAAAGACGGAATGCCGAAAGAAGGAAAAGCCGCATCGTCTATGGCGATGCCGCGATAGGAGGCGAGCTTGCCGAGCGTCAGGGAAATCTTCGCCTCGCGCCGGCGCTGCGCCACCTCGGCCAAAGCGGAGAGCTGCGCCTCGCCGACCAGAGTCCTGGCGGCGTCGGCGGCGAGCTGGCCGGCGAGCTCCTTCTCGCCTGCGGCGAAATAGAGTTCGACCGCGCGCACCGATTCGTCGCGGGCGTCGCCGCGGGCGGGCTCGGGCGTCGGGCGCAAAGGCGAATCGAAGGCGCCGAGACGAGCGCGCGCGAGCTGGCCGTAGAAGGTCGTCGATTGCAGCGCGGCGTTCTCGTAAGACGCGCGCGCCGCCTCGGCCGCGCCAGCGGCCTCTCTGGCGCGGGCGAGCCAATAGGCCCCGCGGGATTTCTGGATCGGCGTCTCGGCAACGCGGGCGATCTCCTCGAAATGCCGTTGCGCCTTGGCGGGATCGTTCAGGAAACGCAGGGCGATCCAGCCCGCGTGGAATTCGGCCTCGACGCGATAGGAGAGCGAGCGCGCCGAATGCTGTGCGCAGAGCTCATAGGCCTCTCCGAATTGCCCGAGATCCATGAGCTTGCGCGAGATGAGCCGCCGCTCGACCCACCAGGCGTCGCCATCGACGACGAGGCGCGGATCGCGCGGCGCCGTGCGCAGCAGCGCCGCGGCCTCGACCAGCTTCTTTTGATGGCGCAGCATGTGAATGCGCGCGAATATGAGGCCGGGATCCTTCTGCGCTTCGGCCGGCAGGGCGGAGAATGTTTTTTCCGAGGCGCTCTCATTTATCGCCAGCGCGCGGGCGCGGGCGAGATCGAGCGTATCCTTGCCGGCATGGGCGGCGATGCGCAGCGCCGGGCCGATCTTCTCCGCATAGAGCAGCCGGTCGGCGCGATATTTGTGGTCGGCGACGTCGAGATAGTCGGAGAACTCCTTCTTTGCCGCCTGCTCCAGCTGCTCGTTGAAATCATCCTCGCGCCACATGGGCTTGATCAGCGCCGCGACCTCGAGCGGCTCGCCGCGGCGCACCATGACGCGGGCGAGCGCCAGCCTGCCGGCCGGCGTCTTGGGCGGCCGCTCGGCGAAATAATCGACGATCAGCCGGTCGGGATGCTTGTCCCCATAGAGCGCCTCCTCGACGCGCTGGCGCAGCCAGGCGGCCGCCGGCCAATCGGGATGCTCGGCGAGGAATTTCGACAGCCGCGCGAATCCGGCCTCGCGCGGATGCTGGCGCAGCCCGGCCCATTGCGCGGCGGCGCGCGCGAGTGGCGCCTCGACGCCGGCGAGCGCCAGATCGCCGCCGGCGAAATCGTTGGATTTATAGGCCGCGAGCGCGCGGCCGAACGCCTCTTGATCCGGGCCGAGCAGAACCGCCGCTTCGGGCGGCTGCGGCTCCCGCGCGTCGAAATCGAGCCCGCCATCGGCCGGGGCGTAGGAGAGCAGCTTGGAGGCGGCGTCGCCCGCCGCCGGCCGGCGCAGCATGGTCGCCGCGCGCGGGTCGGGCGGCGCGGCGCCGGGACCGACAAAATCATGCAGCGCCTCGCGCGCCGAATCGCGCGGCCGCCAGGGCTCCTGCGGCGAAGAGCGCTCCTGCGGCGAAGAGGCGGCGGCCGGAGACGACGGATCGTCGCTTTCGCGGTCGGGAATGCGGCGCTGCGTGGTCGGATAGAGAGCCGCCGCCACGCCCAGGGCGGCGACGAGAAGAACGAGGCGCGCGGCGCCCCTCTGGCGATTCGTCATCAGCCTCACGCTCCCGGACACACAACGTAATCCAGCCTGCGGTCATTTCGTTGCAGAACTGTCAACCAAATCGATAAGCCGCGGGATTTTCGAATTTTCTTCTCCGCGTCGACCCGTCGCTCGAGCTATTCGGCGATTCCGCTCGCAGGGAGGTCGCGAACCCTTTTCACCTAAACGCCCAGAGGCTATGACAGGCGCCAAGCTCCGAAGCGGATCGGCCGCCGCGAGGGAAAGGCCGAAAAATTCTCCGTACCAGTCCCAGTCAGTAAGCGCGGCGATTACGGCGCCCGCGTGGCGCAGCGAAAGCGACGGCATATGAACGACAAGGCAGTCTTTAGAGGATCCTACACCGCTCTGGTCACGCCTTTCGCCGATGGCGCGGTCGACTACGCAGCGCTGCGCGCGCTCGTCGACTGGCAGATCGAGAGCGGGACGCATGGCCTGGTTCCCGTAGGCACGACGGGCGAGAGCCCGACTTTGAGCCACGAAGAACATCGCGCCGTCGTCGAGACCGTGATCCGCCAGGCCGCCGGCCGCGTCCCCGTCATCGCCGGAGCCGGCTCCAACAATACGCGCGAGGCGGTCGACCTCGCCCGCCATGCGCAGGAGGCGGGCGCCGACGGCGTGCTCGTCGTCACGCCCTATTACAACAAGCCGAATCAGGAAGGCCTCTACCGCCATTTCGAGGCGGTGGCGAAGGCGATCTCCATTCCGATCATCGTCTACAATATCCCGCCGCGCTCGGTGGTCGACATGAGCGTCGCCACACTCGCCCGGCTCGCCGAGCTGAAGACCATCGTGGGCGTCAAGGACGCGACCGGCAATGTCGGCCGCATTCTGCAGCAGCGCGCCGCCATCGGGCCGGACTTCGTGCAATTCTCCGGCGACGACATACTGGCGCTGGCGAGTGTCGCCGTCGGCGCGATCGGCGTCATCTCCGTCGTCTCCAATGTCGCGCCGAGGCTCTGCGCCGATCTGCAGACCGCAGCGCTCGCCGGAGACTTCAAGACGGCGCTGGCGCTGCAGGACCGCCTCACCGCGCTGCAGCAGGCGATCTTCCTCGAGGCCGGCGTGACCGGGGCCAAATATGGCCTCTCGCTGCTCGGCCGCGCGGGGGAAGAGGTGCGCCTGCCGCTCGTGCCCTCCTCAGAGCCGACGAAGGAGGCGATTCGCGGCGCCCTCGTCTCGGCGGGCGTGCTGGACGCCTGAGCCGAACGCAGGATCGCAAGCCGTGGCCGAGAAAGAAAAGCCCAATTTCAAGGTCGTCGCCGACAATCGGCGCGCGCGCTACGATTATGAGATCGGCGAGACCTTCGAGGCCGGCCTGTCGCTGACGGGAACGGAGGTGAAATCGCTGCGCACCGGCAAGGCGACGATCGCCGAGAGCTACGCCCATGTCGACCGCAAGGGCGAGGCCTGGCTCGTCAACGCCACTATTCCCGAATATCTGTCCGGCAATCGCTTCAATCACGAGCCCAAAAGGCTGCGCAAGCTGCTGTTGAAGCAGCGCGAACTGGCCAAGCTGGCGCAGGGTGTGGAGCGCGAGGGCATGACCATCGTGCCGATGAAGCTCTATTTCAACGAGCGCGGCCGCGCCAAGCTGCAGATCGCGCTGGGGCGCGGCAAGAAGCTGCACGACAAGCGCGAGGTGGAGAAGAAGCGCGATTGGGGCCGTGAGAAGAGTCGCCTGCTGCGCGACCGCGGCTGAGCAGAGATCAGCTTTCGTTCAAAATTTCCCGCGCCCGCGCGAAGATCGCGCGAAACATCTGCGGCGTCAGCGCGCCCGTATTGGTGTTGAGCCGCGAGCAATGATAGCTGTCGATAAGGATAATAGGCGTCTTTGTAGTATTGGAGACGATCTCATGCTCGCGCCCATGGGCGAAGGGGAATCCGCCGGGCTTCAGCGATAGGCCGCGCAGCACGCCCTCATGGGCGATGCGGCCGAGCGCGACGATGAGTCGCGGCTGTTTCAGGCGGCGGAGCGTCGCGACGAAGAAGGGGCGGCAGGCCGAAAGCTCGGCCGGGAGCGGCTTGTTGCCGGGCGGGACGCAGCGCAGGACATTGGTAATACGGCAATCGCGAAGGGCGACGCCGTCGTTGGCGCGGGAGTCATAGACGCCGCTCGAAAAGCCGAATTCCGTGAGGGTGACGTAGAGGAGACGGCCGGCGTCGTCGCCGGTGAAAGGGCGGCCGGTGCGATTGGCGCCCATGCGCCCGGGCGCGAGGCCAACCACCAGAAGACGCGCGTCGAGCGGACCGAAATCGGCCACTGGCGCATTATGCCAATCGGGATGCCTCTCCCTCAGCTCACGCCGATAAACGACGAGGCGCGGACAGAGCGGGCAGTCGTGGCCCGGCTCGTCCGCGCATTCAGCTGGCTTCGAAGGTCGTTCAGACCTCGTGATCGTCGTCGGGGGCGCCGCCCGGCGTCACCGGCTGCGGCCGGCGCTCCTGGAAGCGCTGCATGCGCTCGGCGCGCTCACCCGGATCGCGGCCGATCTTGCCGACGAGATGGATGAGATCGACGAATTCGTCGGCCTGACGGCGAAGCTCGTCGGCGATCATGGGCGGCTGGGTGGTGATCGTCGAGATCACCGAGACGCGCACGCCCTTGCGCTGCACGGCCTCGACCAGGGAGCGGAAGTCGCCGTCGCCGGAGAACAGGACCATATGGTCGATATGCTCCGCCATCTCCATCGCGTCGACGGCGAGCTCTATGTCCATATTGCCCTTGACCTTGCGGCGGCCGAGCGAATCGACGAACTCCTTGGTCGGCTTGGTCACGACGGCATAGCCGTTGTAGTCGAGCCAGTCGATCAGCGGACGGATCGACGAATACTCCTGATCCTCGATCAGCGCCGTGTAATAGAAGGCGCGGATCAGGCGGCCTTTGCCCTGGAACTCGCGCAGCAGCCGTTTGTAATCGATATCGAACCCGAGCGATTTGGCTGTCGCATAGAGGTTGGCGCCATCAATGAATAAGGCAATTCGTTCCGGGTCTGCCATCGTTCTTGGTCTCGCTTGTCGGGTCCAGTATCGAGGGGCCGCCGCTTGCCACGCGCGCTGTCGACCCTACTGGCAGCACGCTTCTCCACAATGACGCAACTCTGTCGCTTCCGCTCGCGTTATGTCGCGTCGAACGCGCGCGTCGCAAACATGCGCGCCATTCGCGAACAGGTTTGGTCACATTACAGTCACGCCCTTCATTAATGTCGTAAATCGACCATGTATCGACGGTCGTCAAGGGGGTACGCGAAAAATCCGTCCAGAAATACTACAGCAATAGATGGCGGCGACAGTCCGGGATCGCTCTGGCAGATCACGGGCGTGCGCGACGCCGCGCCGTCGCGCATTGCCAGCGCCAAAAAATTAGTGTAGCAGGCGGCTCGATCGAACGCTAGAGGAGTCCGCACGACATGGCGCGCGTCACCGTCGAAGACTGCATCGACAAAATCGAGAACCGCTTCGATCTGGTTCTGCTCGCGGCGCATCGCGCGCGGCTCATCTCCTCCGGCCAGTCGATTCTGGTGGAGCGCGACAAGGACAAGAACCCGGTCGTCGCGCTTCGCGAAATCGCCGAGACCGCGCTTTCGCCCGACGATCTCAAGGAAGACTTCATCCATTCTCTGCAGCGCCATGTCGAGGTCGACGAGCCCGAGACCGAGACGGTGCCCTCGCTCGCCGCCGCGCCGGATTCCGACGGCGGCGACGGGCAATTCGACCGCATGACGGAGGAGGATCTTCTCCGCGGGCTCGAAGGGCTGGTGCCTCCGGCCGAGGTCGAGGACGAAGGCGAGTAATTCGCCGCCCCGCGAGGGACTGCCGCCGAAATCGCTAGAGGCCGGCGGCGAGCTGTTCTACAATCGCGCTCGAATGCGGCCGTCGGCCGGCTTCGGGCCCTCGCGCCGTCTCCCGTCCGATCTTCCCCGTGAGTTCCGCGACGCCCCCGACGATCCGCGCAACCAGATCGTTGGTCGACGCCGATGATGCGCCAATATGAACTCGTCGAGCGGGTGCGCAAATACAACCCGCAGGTCGACGAGGATTTGCTGAATCGGGCCTATGTCTACGCCATGAAGGCGCATGGCCAGCAGACCCGCGCCTCCGGCGACCCTTATTTCTCCCATCCGCTCGAAGTCGCGGCGATCCTCACCGACCTCAAGCTGGACGACGCCACCATCGTCGCCGCCGTGCTGCACGACACGGTGGAGGACACGAGCTCCACGCTCGACGAGATCAACCGCCTGTTCGGCCCGCAGATCGGCAAGCTCGTCGACGGGCTGACCAAGATCGAGAAGCTCGACCTCGTCTCCAAAAAAGCGGCGCAGGGCGAAAATTTCCGCAAGCTGCTGCTCGCCGTCGCCGAGGACGTCCGCGTGCTGTTGGTCAAGCTCGCGGATCGGCTGCACAATATGCGCACGCTGCATTTCGTGCCGCCGGAAAAACGCGCCCGCATCGCGCAGGAGACGCTCGACATTTATGCTCCGCTCGCCGGCCGCATGGGCATGCAGCGCCTGCGTGAGGAGCTGGAGGGGCTGGCCTTCCGCCATCTGACGCCAGAGGCCTATCAGGCGATCGAGACCCGGTTGCACGAGCTGCGCGCCAAAAATGGCCGCATCATCAAAAAGATCGAGAAGGAGCTGACGCAGGAATTCGCCGCCCGCGGCATTCACGCGGCGGTCACCGGCCGGCAGAAGACGCCCTTCTCCGTCTGGCGCAAGATGGAGCGCAAATCGATCGCCTTCGAGCAGCTCTCGGATATTTTCGGCTTCCGCATCATCGTCGACGATGTCGAGGACTGCTATCGTGCGCTCGGCATCGTGCATACCAAATGGCCGAGCGTGCCGGGCCGCTTCAAAGACTATATTTCGACGCCCAAGCAGAACGACTATCGCTCCATTCACACGACAGTGATCGGCCCCGGCCATCAGCGCGTCGAATTGCAGATCCGCACCGCCGCCATGCATGAGATCGCGCGTTTCGGCATCGCCGCCCATGCGCTCTACAAGGATTCGTCCAGCGACGAGGGCAAGGAGGAGCTCGCCAAGGAGAGCCGCGCCTTCAAATGGCTGCAGGACACGCTCGAGTTGCTCGCCCATGGCGACAGTCCGGAAGAATTTCTGGAGCATACGCGGCTCGAGCTCTTCCAGGACCAGGTGTTCTGCTTCACGCCCAAGGGTGGGCTCATCGCGCTGCCGCGCGGCGCGACGCCGATCGATTTCGCCTATGCGGTGCATACGCGCGTCGGCGATTCCGCCGTCGGAGCCAAGATCAATGGACGCATAGCGCCGGTTCTGTCGCAATTACAGAACGGCGACGAGGTGGAGATCATCCGCGCCGAGGGGCATGTGCCGCCGGCGGCCTGGGAGTCGCTCGTCGTCACCGGCAAAGCGCGCTCCGCCATCCGCCGCGCGACGCGCGAGGCCGTGCGGATGCAATATGCCGGGCTCGGCCGGCAGATCGTCACCCGCGCCTTCGAGCGCGCCGGCCGAGCGGTCTCGGACGAGAAGCTCAAGGCCGCGCTGCCGCGGCTCGCCCGCGCCTCGCTGGAGGATGCTTTCGCCGCCGTCGGCCGCGGCGAGATCTATTCGGGCGATGTGGTGAAATCCGTCTATCCGGACTTCAGCGAGGAGAGAAAGCCCGCCCAGCAAATGCGTCTCGAGCCGGGCGAGCCCGGCTGGTTCGGCATGAAGTCCAACGCCAATGTCGTGTTCAAGGCGCCCGGCGCGCCCGATCAGGCGAGCGCCATTCCGATCCGCGGCCTGCGCGGCGACGTGCCGGTGCGCTTCGCGCCGGAGGGCGGCGCCGTGCCGGGCGACCGCATCGTCGGCATACTGACGCCGGGCGAGGGCATCACCATCTATCCGATTCAATCGCCGGCGCTCACCGCCTTCGACGACCAGCCCGACCGCTGGCTCGACGTGCGCTGGGATATCGATCCGGAGAGCCGGGAATTGTTCCCGGCCTGCCTCGTGGTGACGGCGATCAACGAGCCGGGAACGCTGGGCGGGCTGGCGACGCTGATCGGCGAGACGGGAGCCAATATCGACAATGTCGCCTTCGCCATCCATTCTCCCGACTTTCGTGAGATGCGATTCGATCTCGAGGTCGCCGATCTGAAGCATTTGAACGAGATCATCGCCCGGCTGCGGGCCAGCGCGCTGGTCAGCAAGGTCGAGCGCGTGATCGGGTGAGGCAAGACAAGGATCGAGGTGAGGAAAGATGAACGCTCGCCGCATCCGCCTCGGCGTGAATGTCGATCACGTCGCGACGATACGTAACGCCCGCGGAGGGCAAGGGCCGGACCCGCTGCGCGCCGCCCTGCTCGCGATCGAGGCCGGCGCCGACGGCATAACGGCGCATTTGCGCGAGGATCGCCGCCACATTCGCGACGAGGATATGGCGCGCCTCAGAGCCGAGATATCCAAACCGCTGAATTTCGAGATGGCCGCGACCGAGCAAATGCTCGATATCGCGCTGAAGACGAAGCCGCACGCCGTCTGCCTCGTGCCCGAACGTCGCACGGAGCGCACCACGGAGGGCGGGCTCGACGTCATCGGCGGCCATAACCATCTCGTCCCCTTCGTCGACGAGCTGAACCGGGCCGGCATTCGCGTCTCTCTGTTCATCGAGCCGGGCGCCGAGGCGATCGACGCCGCCGACTCTATTCGCGCGCCGGTCGTCGAGCTGCATACGGGCGCATGGTGCCACGCCGTCGAAGTGGGAGACCATGAGGCCGCAGAGCGCGAGTTCGCCCGCATCGTCGCCGCCGCGGCCCATACGGCGGAACGCGGGCTCGAGTGCCACGCCGGCCATGGGCTGGACTATGCGACGGCGCGGCGCATCGCCGCTCTGCCGCAGATCGTCGAATTGAACATCGGCCATTTCCTCATCGGCGAGGCGGTGTTCGTCGGCCTCGCCGAATCGATCCGCGCCATGCGCCGCGCGATCGACGAGGGCGCGGGCGCCTCATGATCATCGGCTTCGGCAGCGACCTCTGCGACATACGCCGCATAGAGCAGGCGCTCGAGCGCTATGGCGAGCGGTTCATCCACCGTTGCTTCACCGACATAGAACGCGAGAAATCGGAAGGGCGCGCTACGCGCGCGGCCTCCTACGCCAAGCGCTTCGCCGCCAAGGAGGCCTGCGCCAAGGCGCTCGGCACCGGCATAAAGGACGGAATCACTTGGAAAACCATGGGGGTGGTGAATCTGCCCTCGGGCAAGCCCACGGTCGAGCTGACGGGCGGCGCCGCCGAGCGGCTGGCCGAGATCACGCCAAAGGGCGCGAAAGTGGTCATTCACCTCACATTGACCGACGAATATCCACTCGCGCAGGCCCAGGTTCTCATAGAGGCGCTGACGTGATAGACGAGCTTTGCGAGCCTGAAGGCTCGCGGTCCGAAGTTCATCGACCGCGAGCCTTCAGGCTCGCTCGCAAATTGATCCAGGACGACCGAAAGCGGCATCGGCCAAAAGGGAGTGACGCGGTTTGAGCAGGAACGTCTCGGTCGCCGAACGGCGCGACGAAGGTGGTTTGCTCGAGACGATCAAGGTGATCGTCCAGGCGCTGGTCATCGCCCTCGTCATTCGCACGCTGCTGTTTCAGCCTTTCAACATTCCTTCGGGCTCGATGATCCCGACCTTGTTGATCGGCGACTATGTCTTCGTCTCGAAATACGCCTATGGCTATTCGAACTACTCGCTGCCCTCCGTGCCTTATCTCGACTGGCGGCTCGATCTCTTCTCCGGCCGCGTGCTCGGCTCGCAGCCCAAGCGCGGCGATGTGGCAGTGTTCAAGCTGCCGCGCGACAATGAGACCGACTACATCAAGCGCGTCATCGGCCTGCCCGGCGACCGCATCCAGATGATCGAGGGGCGTCTCTATATCAATGGCGAGATCGTGCCGCGCGAGGTCAAGCCCAAGGAGAAGCACGAGGGGCGCGACGGCCGCGAGGTCGAGGTGCCGACCTATACCGAGACTCTGCCCGGCGGCGTCGCCCATACGATCATCGAGATCGAAGGCGACCACGGCTATAAGGACAATACGGAGCTGTTCGTCGTGCCGCCGAACAATTATTTCATGATGGGCGACAACCGCGACAATTCGACCGATTCCCGCTTTGCGCCAGAGGAAGGCGGCGTCGGCTACGTGCCCTCCGAAAATCTGGTGGGCCGCGCCGAAATCATCTTCTTCTCGGTCCAGAAGGACGAATATGCTCTGGCCTTCTGGCGCTGGCCGTGGACCGTGAGATGGGATCGGCTGTTCAAGCCGGCGCATTGAGGCCGACAGGCACAAAGCAGACGACCATGGGAGCTCTCGGTCGGGAAGACCTCGCCGCGCTCGAGGCGAGCGTCGGCCATGGCTTCGTCAATCGTCGCCTGCTGGAGCATGCGCTGACCCATGTCAGCGCCTCTGCGGCGCGGCCGGACTCCTATGAGCGGCTGGAGTTTCTCGGCGACCGCGTGCTCGGCGTCGTCGTCGCCCATATGCTCTATGAGAATTTTCCGCAGGAGAGCGAGGGCGAATTGTCGCGGCGGCTCGCCGATCTCGTCCGCAAGGAATCCTGCGCGGAAGTCGCCGAGCGCTGGGGCGTCGGCCCCTTCATGCGGCTCGGCGACGGCGAGGCGCAGACCGGCGGGCGGAAGAAACGCGCCATATTGGGCGATATGTGCGAGGCGATCATCGGCGCGGTCTATCTCGACGGCGGTCCGCATGCGGCCGAGGCCGTGGTGCGCGCGGCCTTCGCAGAACGCATGCGCGCGCCGGGGCGAAGGCTCCGCGACGCCAAGACCGCGCTGCAGGAATGGGCGCAGGCCCGCCGCCTGGCGACGCCGCGCTACCGCCTCGCCGCGCGCAGCGGGCCGGATCACGCGCCCTTCTTCGAGGTGGCGGTCGATGTGGAAGGTTTTGTCGCAGCGGAAGGCGCCGGCGCCTCCAAGCGCGCCGCCGAGCAATCTGCCGCCCAGGCCTTTCTCGATCGCGAAGGCATAGAGCGGGAAGACGGCTGATGAATCACGCAACAGCAATGCAAATACAGCCCCCTCACCCTGAGGAGCCGGCGAAGCCGGCGTCTCGAAGGGTCGAAGCCGAGCACTTCTGCCTCGCATCGAAAGGCGCATATTCGTGACAGAAACAAGCTGCGGCTTTGTCGCTCTGGTCGGCGCGCCAAACGCCGGCAAATCGACGCTGCTGAACCAGCTCGTCGGCGCCAAAGTGTCGATCGTCTCGCGCAAGGCGCAGACGACCCGCGCCCTCGTGCGCGGCATAGCGCTCGAAGGGGAAGCGCAGATCATATTGGTCGACACGCCCGGCATTTTCGCGCCCAAGCGCAGGCTCGACCGCGCCATGGTGGCGAGCGCCATCGCCGGCGCCGGCGACGCCGACGCGATCGTGCTGCTCGTCGACGCGCGCCGCGGCATCGTCGCCGAGGTGGAGGAGATCGTCGCCAAGCTCGCCGGGCTCTCCGCGCCGAAAATTCTGGCGCTCAACAAGATCGATCTGGTGCCGCGCGATTCGCTGCTGGCGCTCACGGCCGCGCTCACGGAGAAGGCGGAGTTCATCGAGACCTTCATGATCTCCGCGCTCAATGGCGACGGCGTCGCCGATCTGAAGGCCAAGCTCGGCGCGCTGATGCGGCCCTCGCCCTGGCTCTATCCGGAGGACCAGCTCTCCGACGCGCCTCTGCGCCTGCTCGCCGCCGAGATCACGCGCGAAAAAATCTTCGAGCGGCTGCACGACGAATTGCCGTATCAGTCCACTGTCGAGACCGAGTCCTGGGAAAATCAGAAGGACGGCTCGGCGCGCATAGAGCAGACGATCTATGTCACCCGCGACGGTCAGAAGAAGATCGTCATCGGCGAGGGCGGCCGCACGATCAAGGCGATCGGCCAGGCGGCGCGCCGCGAGATCGCGGAAGCCGCCGAGCAGAAGGTGCATCTCTTTTTATTCGTGAAGGTGCGCGAGAACTGGGCCGACGACCCTGAGCGCTATCGCGAGATGCGGCTGGATTTCCCGAAGGAGTAATTTGGCGCGACCCGGAGACGCATTACCTGCGCAGGCAGATTTTCGTCGATCCGGGAGTGGATTTCGAATTGGTCGAGATCACTTTGCCGGCAGGCCGGAGCGTATCCTTCCCGGCGAGCGCTTATGAGGACCGCCGGCATGTCATCTGGATTTTGGAGGGAGAGCTGCGTCTGCGGGAGGGCGACGAAGATCATCTCCTGTCCGTCGGCGACCGCCTTCGATTCGGCGAGCCGCAGGACGTGACCTATCGGAACGCCGCTTCCGAGCAGGCCGTTATCTCGTAGCGGTCCTGCGGAGATAGGGGGCTTCGCAGAATGGCGAGAGCGTCGCTCGATGGGCCGGGCCGTTCGCGATGCGGCGCTGAAGGCGGTGGCGCGCTAGCGCGCCAAGCCGCAGAAAATAAATACGCTTTCGCCTCTCCCCGGGGACGTCCCGCCGGGGAGGGCTGCTCGCGTCGACAAATGTGCCGCGTCTGGCGTCACGCAGGGACGCAAGTGTCGGGAACCGGACAAACCTCGGCGCAATGCGGAGACTCGCCGTCGCATTCCGTGCATTTCTTGGGGTCGATGATATAGGTGTCGCCCTTCATGCGAATGGCGGCGGTGGGACAGTCGAACTCACAAGCTCCGCAAACCGTGCATTGCGAAGCGATGATCTTCAAGGCCATTATACTCTCCCCGATTGTTCTGGGGCGCGGCTCCCGCAGAAAGGCGCCGCGCGTCTCGACGCGACAGACGGGGGTAAGCAAGAATCGTTTCAATTTGCCCCGGCGGCTGCGGGCCACTTCCGCTCGCGGAGGATCGCCGCGCCCAGGTGGGGCGGCGAGGGTTCGAAACCCCACATTGCTTGTAGACTAATAATCCAGTTTAATCCGGCCATGAATGTGCGCCGATGAACGCGCGCCATGAATGCGCCCCACGAACGCGCCGACGCGCGATAAAAGAGCGAGGACGGAAATGCCCGTTGACAGCAAGCATCCCGAAACTCTGGCCCTCCACGCCGGCTGGCGCTCCGATCCGACGACCGGCGCCGTCGCGCCGCCCATCTATCAGACGACCTCCTATCAGTTCCGCGACTCGCAGCACGCCGCCGATCTCTTCGCGCTGAAGGAGCTGGGCAATATCTACACGCGCATCGGCAATCCGACGACGGGCGTGCTCGAGGAGCGTCTCGCCGCGCTCGAGGGCGGCGTCGCGGCGCTCGCTCTTTCCTCGGGACAGGCGGCCTCGGCCTTCGCGCTGCAAAATCTCGCGCGCGTCGGCGACAATGTCGTCGCCTCCACCGATCTTTATGGCGGCACCTGGAATCTCTTCGCCAATACGCTGAAGGACCAGGGCCTCGAGGTTCGCTTCGTCGATCCGAGCGATCCGGAGAATTTCCGTCGCGCGACGGATGATCGCACGCGCGCCTATTACGCCGAGACTCTGCCGAACCCGAAGCTCACCGTCTTCCCCATTGCGGAAGTGGCGGCGATCGGCCGCGAATATGGCATTCCGCTCATCGCCGACAACACCGCCGCGCCGCTTCTGGTGAAGCCGCTCGAGCATGGCGCGGCGATCGTCGTCTATTCGACGACCAAATATATCGGCGGCCATGGCACGTCGATCGGCGGCGCGATCATCGACGGCGGCAATTTCGATTGGGAGAAGTTCCCCGCGCGCCAGCCCGCGCTCAACACGCCGGACCCGAGCTATCACGGCGCGGTATGGGTGGAGGCGGTCAAGCCGCTCGGCCCCGTCGCCTATATCATCAAGGCGCGCACGACATTGCTGCGCGATCTCGGCTCCGCGGTTTCGCCTTTCAACGCCTTTCTCACTCTGCAGGGCATAGAGACTCTGCCGCTGCGCATCGAGCGACACGTCTCCAATGCGCAGGCCGTCGCGGATTTTCTGTCGACGCGCTTCGAGGTCACGAAAGTGATTCACCCCTCGCGTCAGAGCGGCGCGGAGCGCGAGCGCGCCGATAAATATCTGAAGGGCAAATATGGCGCGCTTGTCGGCTTCGAGCTCGCGGGCGGCCTCGACGCCGGGCGCCGCTTCATCGACGCTCTGAAACTCTTCTATCATGTCGCCAATATCGGCGATGCGCGCAGCCTCGCCATTCATCCGGCGACGACGACGCATTCGCAGCTGTCGCCGGAGGCGCAGCTCGCGACCGGCGTGACGCCCGGCTATGTGCGCCTCGCCATCGGCATAGAGCATATCGACGATATTCTCGCCGATCTGGATCAGGCGTTGAAGGCGGCGAGCTGACGCGCGGGAATGTGAGAGAGGGGGGAGTCGCCCCCTCCCCCGCTTCGCGTCGCGACAGGGGCTCTCGAAGTCACACATCGCGAGACACTGCGGCCGTCATGGCCGGGCTTGTCCCGGCCATCCACGCCGAGCAGCTGAGAAACCGAAGGAAAGCGCCCGCTATCGACGGATTTCATCTCACGATTGGCGCTGTCGGAGCTTCGGCGTCGCGCCGAACTTCTCAAGACGCCTCGGCGTCCTGGCGTGGATGGCCGGGACGAGCCCGGCCATGACGTCGCGGGGGCGAGGAGGACGTGTGCGTTCAGTGTGCGTTCAATAACGCGATAGGGTGAGGGAGGGGGCCTCCCGCGCCCTCAGACCGCCTGCGCGTATCTCTCGGCCTGCTCGAGATCGACGGAGACGAGCTGCGATATGCCGCGCTCCGCCTGCGTCACGCCGAACAGACGATCCATGCGCGCCATGGTGATGGGGTTGTGCGTGATGGCGACGAAGCGCGTGTCGGTCTTCTTGCGCATATCCTCGAGCAGATCGCAGAAGCGCTCGACATTGTAATCGTCGAGCGGCGCGTCCACCTCGTCGAGCACGCAGATCGGCGACGGATTGGTGAGGAACACCGCGAAGATCAGCGACATTGCGGTGAGCGCCTGCTCGCCGCCGGAGAGCAGAGTCATCGTCTGCGGCTTCTTGCCCGGCGGGCGCGCGAGAATGTCGAGGCCGGCCTCCAGCGGATCGTCGCTCTCGATGAGCTGCAACTCCGCCGTGCCGCCGCCGAAGAGCAGGCTGAACAAATCTTTGAAGTGCGCGTTCACCTGCTCGAAGGCGACGAGCAGGCGCTCGCGGCCTTCCTTGTTGAGGCTGGCGATGGCGCCGCGCAATTTCTTGATCGCCTCGGCGAGGTCTTCGCGCTCGGCCATCATCTTGTCGCGCTGCGTCTCGATCTCGGCGAGCTCGTTTTCGGCGCGAAGATTGACGGCGCCGAGCCTGTCACGATCCGCCTTCAGCCCTTCGAGCTTGCGCTCGATGTCGGGGATGGAGGGCAGCTGCGTCTCCTCGCCGGTGATGCCGGCGAGCTCGGCGAGCGAATGCTCCTCGCTCTCCAATTCCATGGCGATGGCGTGCTCCACATCGGCGGCGCGGCGGCGCGCGGCCTCGAGCTGCGCTTCGCTGCGGGCTTTCTCCTCGCGCGCGGCGCTCATCGCCTCCAGCGCCATGCGGGCGGCGCGGTCGGCTTCGACCTGCATCGTCTCGCCGCTCGTGCGCGCGTCGGCGGCGGCGCGGCGGGCGGCGTCCGCCTCCTCGATCGCCGAGAGAAGATTGCGGCGCTGGAGCAGGAAGGTCTCCGGTGAATCGGCGATGCGCTCCTGCTCCTCGCGCGAATCCTCGAGGCGGCGCTCCAATTCCGATATGCGGTCCTGGGCGCGGTCGCGCCGCTCCATCCAGGAGGCGTTCTCGCGCAGGATCGCGGATTTGCGGGCGGCGCGCGTCTCCGTCTGATGACGCAGCGAGGTGAGCGCGGCGCGGGCTTCGCCGGCCTGGGCGCGCTCGGCGGCTGCGCGGGAACGCACATGCTCCACCGCGCCGGCGAGCGAGGCCGGCTCGTCCAGAGCATCCAGCGCATGGGCGGCGCTCTCGCGCTTCATCGCCGCTTCGTCGCGATTGGCGAGGATTTGCGCCTTGGCCTCCTCGAGCGCCGAGAGGCGCTGCGCGATCTGTCCGAGCCGCCGCTCGGCGACGACATGCCGCTCGCGCGCCTCCTCCACCACGGCGCGGGCGCGGCGCTGTCCCTCGCGGGCGGCGCTTTCGGCGAGGGCGGCGGCGCGCGCCTGCTCCTGCGCCGTCTGCGCCTCGTCGGCGAGCGCGTCGGCGGCCTCGCGGGCGGCGGCGGCCTCGAGGCGTAGATCGGCGAGGCGATTCTTCTCGGCGAGACGGCGCGCGGCCGGCGTCGGCGCTTCGGCGGCCTGGGTGAATCCGTCCCAGCGCCAGAGGTCGCCTTCCTTGGAGACGAGGCGCTGGCCGGGCTTCAGCATGGAGCGCAATGCTGCGCCCTCGCTGCGCAGCACGACGCCGATCTGCGCGAGGCGCCGCGCCAGCGCCGGCGGGGCCTGCACCATCTCGGAAAGTGAACGCACGCCCGGCGGCAGCGAGGGGTCGCCGGCGCCGGAGGTGAGCGCCCAATGGGCCGGGGCGGAGGTCTCGATGGACGCGTCGAGATCGTCGCCGAGCGCGGCGCCCAGCGCGGTCTCATAGCCCTTTTCGACCGTGACGCTCTCGACGATCGGCGCCCAGAGATCGCCGCCGCCCGATTCCAGCAGCTTCTCCAGCGTGCGCGCCTCGGTCTCGAGACGTCCGGCGCGCTTCTCGGCCTCGGCCAGCGGCTGGCGCGACAGGCTCTCCGCCTCGCGCGCCTCGATGGCGGCTTCCTCGGCCATCAGCGCGGTCTCGTCGGCCTCGCGCGCGGCTTCGCTCGCCATTTCCAGCGATTCGGCGAGGCGCTCCACCTCCTCCACTGCTCCGCCCTGGCCGGCGATGAGCGCGAATTCCGTCTCGACGCGGGTCAGCTCGGCCTCGAAACGGGAGACGCGTTGCGTCTCCTCGCGCAGCGCCGCCTCCAGCGCGCCGCGCTGGGCGTTGACGCCGGCCAGGGATTGCTGCGCCTCGGAGAGCTCGGCCTCTGTGCGGGCCAGCGCCTCCTCTATCTCGGCGAGACGCTCGCGCGCTTCCTCCTCGCGCTCGGCGCCGATGGCGTCCTGCTCGGCCAGCTCGCCGCGCTCGTCCTCGAGCCGCTGCGTCACCTCGGCGGCGTCGTCGATCAGCGCGCGCTCGCGCTCGACGTCGCGGGCGAATTGCTCGGCGTGGCGGGTCAGCTCGGCGATGCGCTCCTTGGCGCGCTTCTCCTCGCCGTCCAGCGCGTCGCGGGCCATGATCAGCCGATGCAGCGCGGCGCCGGCCTCGGCCTCCTTGTCGCGGAGTTTGGGCAGCTCGAAGGCGGCGATCGCCTGCAGTCGCGCGGCCTCGGCCTGCTGCAGCGTGCGCTCCTCGACGAGCTTCGTATCCTCCCCGAGCTTGCGTTCGGCAGTCTGCAATTGCTCGCTCGCCTGGCGATGGGCGATGAAGGCGGCGAGCGCCTCGTTCTTGCGGATATCGGCCGCGACGGCGCGATAGCGTTGCGCCTGCCGCGCCTGGCGGCGCAGGCTCTCGGTCTGGCCGTCCACCTGTTTCAACACATCCTCGAGGCGGGTGAGATTCTCGGCGGCCGCGGTCAGCCGCAGCTCCGCCTCGTGACGGCGGGAGTGTAGGCCGGCGACGCCGGCGGCGTCCTCCAGAATGCGGCGGCGCGCCTGCGGCTTGGCCGAGATGATCTCGCCGATCTGCCCCTGGCGCACCAGCGCCGGCGAGCGCGCGCCAGTCGCCGCGTCGGCGAACAGCAGTTGCACATCCTTGGCGCGCACCTCGCGGCCGTTGATCCTGTAGGTGGAGCCGGACTCGCGCTCGATGCGGCGGGTGACTTCCAGAGTCTCGGCGTCGTTGAAGGCGGCCGGGGCGGTGCGGGAGCTATTGTCCAGCACGAGGCCGACTTCCGCGACATTGCGGGCCGGGCGGGAGCCGCCGCCGGAGAAGATGACGTCATCCATCCCCGAGCCGCGCATGTTTTTATAGGAGTTCTCGCCCATGACCCAGCGCAGGGCCTCGACGAGATTGGACTTGCCGCAGCCGTTCGGCCCGACGACGCCGGTCAGGCCCGGCTCGATCAGGAAATCTGTGGCCTCGCAGAAGCTCTTGAAGCCGAGAAGTCGGAGCCGCTGGAATTTCATGGCGGCAAGAGCGCCACAAAATAGCGGGGAAGGCAAGAAATAGGGCGCGATATGTTGTGGGAATGCGCGGTTTCGTCCCCCGTATCCCCGGCAGGCTGCGGTCAGGCGACATTCCTTTCGAGAGGCGCGCCCTCCTCTTCCCAAAAGCCGCCGCCGCGTCCCTTGCGCTTCATTCGGTAGAGGGCGGAGTCGGCGCAGGACACGAGCTGCTCCAGCCCGGTTCCGTCCCGCGGAGCCAAGGCGACGCCGATGCTGACGCCGATCTGAATTTTCCCTCCGAGGAGATCGTAAGGCGCGCCGACCGCCTGGACGATGCGGCGCGCCAGAAGCTCCGCCTCGTCGCCGAGCTGGATCCCGTGCTGGATGACGACGAATTCGTCGCCTCCGAGGCGAGCGACAGTGTCTCCCTCGCGCACGGTCTGCGTCAGCCGCTCGGCGACGGCCCGGAGGAGGGCGTCTCCCGTGATATGGCCGAAATTGTCATTGACCTCCTTGAAGCGGTCGAGATCGAGATAATGGAGCGCGAAAAGGCCTCCGGTCCGCTCGAGATGCGCGCCGGCCTCTTCCAGCTTCTCCTGCAGCCGAATGCGATTGGCGAGGCCTGTCAGATGGTCCCTGCCCGCCAGCGCCGCGAGATCCAGCTTCGCGATGATCTGCTGTCGCACTGTGTCGTAGAAATCCTCGACCAGTCCGAGGCCGGCCAGAGCGAAAACGCCGACGACGATCGCCTGAGTGGCGAAGACGGTCTGGGCATACCAGCCGTCCGCGGCGAAAGCGCGCATACCGAAGCCCGCCACTGTCGGGATGGTCGCCAGCGTCACGCTCCCCAGGCAGATATGCGGACGGGCGGCCAGGCGCGTGACGACGCCGGCGCCATAGGCGAGGATCAGCGTCGTCACCAGCATCGGGCTCAGCATGATGTCGGAGACGGCCGCCTCCGCCGTGAGCGCGCGCGCGTTCAGCGCGCCGAGCATGGCGGCGAATGCGAAGCTGCCGAGGGCGTAGCGCCGATCCCACTGCCGGACTTCGCTCGCCGTGGGGCGCGATGCGGCGCGCTGGCGGCGATAGAGCAGCATGAGTGAGATGCGGGCGCCGGAGACGGCCGCGCCAGCGAGGGTCACGAGCAGAAGCAGGCTGTCGCCGGTCCTGATTGTCAGCAGGGCGCCGATGCAGACCATGGTGACGCCCATGATGGCGATGGGAGGAAGAGCCCTGTAGACGACGTCCACGAGCTCGATCAATGCAGCGTCCGGAAGCTCGTCCGAACGCCGCGAAAAGCGTTGCAAGTATTTGGTCAGCATGGATCGCTCGCGCCGTTTCGTCGAGGATAGGCGCGACGACGAGCGAGAGCCAGAGCGTGAGAGCGCGGTTCTGCCCCTATAGGAAACGACCGCTTAAGCGTCGGAGCCGGCGAATGCGTCGCCGACACTCCGGGGCCTCGCGTCGATAGCTCGGGGAGAGGGGGTTACGACGCCGACGTCATGAATTGCGCCTTGGCGAGCGCGGCGAACAGTCCGCCTTTCGCCACCAGTCCGTCGAAAGTCCCGCTCTCGACGATCTCGCCCTGATCCAGCACCAAAATGCGATCCGCATGGCGCACCGTCGCCAGACGATGCGCGATAATGAAAGTGGTGCGGCCCGCGGTCGCCGCCTCCAGCGCCTTTTGCAATTGCCGCTCGGTGGTCGCGTCCAGCGCGCTGGTCGCCTCGTCGAAGATCATGATCGGCGGATCCTTCAGCAGCGCGCGGGCGATGGAGAGGCGCTGCCGCTCGCCGCCGGAGAGCGTGCGGCCGCGCTCGCCGACGAGCGTCGAAAGCCCCTCGCTTTGCCGCGCCACCAGATCGCGCGCCTGCGCCAGCTCCACCGCGCGGGCGATCTCGTCTTCCGTGGCGTCCGGCTTGCCGACGCGCAGATTTTCCTCGATCGAGCGCGCGAATAGCATGGGCTCCTGAAATACCACGCCTATGTTGCGGCGAAGCGAGGTCAGCGTCATATCGCGAACATCGACGCCGTCGATCGTCACGCGGCCTCGAGCCGGATCGAAGACGCGATGCAGCAGGCCGAGCGTCGTCGATTTGCCCGAGCCCGTCGAGCCGACCAGTGCGATCGTCTCGCCCGGCCGCGCCGAGAAGGAGACGTCGCGCAGCGCGAGGCGATCGCCGCCATAGGAGAAGCTCACATTCTCGAAAGCGACGGCGCCCGCGAGCCGGCCGATATCACGCGCGTCCTCGCGATCGGCGACCGTTGGGCGCGTGTCGAGAATAGAGAAGAATTCGGCGATCTTGGGCGCGAGCAGAAACAGCACGTTGAGAAAGCCGACCATTTGCTCGAGCCGTCCGATGAGCATGGTCGCGAAGCTCATGAAGGCGACGATCTGGCCGATGGAGGCGAGGCCCTGCAGATGCAGCCAGGCGCCGAGCAGGAAAATGACGAGCAGGGTCAGCGTCGCCGAGGCGCGGCTCGCCACGGCGGCGAGGGCCCACCAGGAGAGCACCGGAATTTGCGCGGCGAGCAATTCGTCGATGATGCGGCGCAGCGCATTCGTCTCGCTCTGCACGCGCGTAAAACTCTGCACCACGGCGACATTGCCCAGCGCGTCGGAGGCGTGCTCGGCGAGCGAGGAATGGTGACGCTCCACCTTGCTCTGCAATTGCTCGGTGCGGCGCAGGACGAAAGAGGTGAGCGCGCCGAAGATCACGAGGAGCACGATGAGCGGCAGGGCGAGGCGCCAATTGACGAAGAGCGTCGCCGGCAGCAGCACGAAGAGCGCGACGAAGGAGGCGCAATTCTCGCGGAAGAAGGAAAGCCACAGTCCCGCCATGCCGGAGGCGCCCTCGAGCATCACCTTCAGCAGCCGGCCGGAATGCGCGCCGGCGTGAAAGCTCGACGGCAGATCGAGCACATGCTCGAAATAGGCGGCCATCACCGCGAGCCGGCTTCTATGCGCGAGACGGTCGGCATGCAGCGCGACCAGCACGGAGGCGGCGATGGAGAAGAGGCCGAAGCCGGCCCAGGCCGCGAGCAGCGGCGCGAGATCGATCCAGGCGAGCTTCTCGCCCGCCGCCTGCGCGCGCGTGAGCACGTCGATGACGCGGCCGAACAGCATGGGCTCGGCGAATTGCGCGATGGCCACGGCGAGATTGGCGACGACGAGGATCGTCGCGAGACGTTTCTCGGGCTTCAGCTGCGCCAGAACGCGGAGATAGACGGCGAGGACGGACATGGCGATCTAGATGGGAGCGGCGACAGCGCCGTCTACAGCGGGCGCGGCGGGGAGGCAAGGTGAAGCGAGAGCTTCACGCGATTTCCGGCGGCTACGCTTGTAATTGGTGAGCGGACGCACCAAATAGGGTCTAATCGAGTTTCGGCCGGACGGCTCCTGCTTATCGCGTCCTATTGGCGCAGCTGGCATATGACTTCCTCTCCAGAACATCGATCAAGCGTGGCGTCGCATGTCGCGAACGCCCGAGCACTCGTTCTCGAAAGGACAAGTCAATGCAGACCGGCATCGTAAAATGGTTCAATGCTCAAAAGGGTTTCGGCTTCATTCAGCCGGAGGCCGGCGGAGCCGATGTCTTTGTTCATATCAGCGCTGTCGAGCGCGCAGGTTTGGCCGGCCTGGCCGAGGGCCAGAAGCTCTCCTATCAGATCGTCGTCGACAAGCGCAGCGGCAAATCTTCGGCGGATCAGCTGACGATCGCCGCCTGATCCTTCAGCCGATCGGGCCCCGCTCGCCGACCGCGGATGTACCGGCGGCGAGCGCGGGGCCCTGTCCCCGGTGGAGGCGCGTCGTTCTTTCGGCGCGTCGCACTCCATCCGAAAGGGCCGACAGTGAGCGCGCATTCGAATGAGCTCTCCCGCCATCAGCGGCTTCGCAGAGAAACGCCGACGCACAAGTTTCGTCTCGGCGCGCAAATCTATCACCGCATCGGCGCGAGATCGGAAAAGGAAACATTCCGGATCACCCGCCTGCTGCCCGACAGCGGGGCGGGATTCCAATATGTCATCAAAGGTGACCGGGACGGTCTCGAACGTGTCGTGACGGAAGCGGGAATGGAATTCGCCTGGTAATTTCTCGCTACGAATAGTTGCGCGTCGCTCGCATCGTCTCGTCCACCTGCGCCGCGGGGCGCCGCCGTGATCGATTTTCGCGCCGAACAGCGTGGACGACAGGGAGAAGAGCGATGAGCGAGTTCGATTACGGGATGGAAGCGGGCCTGTTCTCATCCAAAACGCTCGCCAAGCGGCCGAGATCCTACCAGAACTCCATCGAATTCCGGCGTTTCGCCCAAGCCGCGGAGGCGATTCGCTACGCGGTGGAGGACATGCCTCCCGGCCTGTTGGCGAGCTGCTCGCTCGAGGTGGCCGAGGCGACCTATACGGGCGCCGCCATTCGCGGCCTATATGAAAGCGCGGAATTTCCGCTGCCGCGCCGGCCCAATTCCTCGAAAAAATAGAGTCGATCGGGGGCATGACGCGCGCGGCGCTGGAGCGGCGCCGCGTCTCGCGATAGATTCGACGTCATGACCGCTCCGCTTTTACGCGACGACTGCGCCCGTTCTCTGCTTCCACCTCCCGGCTCGCCGCCGGTCGAATGGGTCGCGGCCTCGGGCCTCGTTCCCTATGAAGAGGCCGTCGCGCAGATGGAGGCGCTGGTCGAGCGCATCGCCGACGGGACGGCGGCCGAGCGCGTCTGGCTGCTCGAGCATCCGCCGATCTACACGGCCGGAACTTCCGCGAAGGAGGCCGATCTGCTCGACGCGCGCTTTCCCGTGCATCGCACCGGGCGCGGGGGGCAATTCACCTATCACGGTCCCGGACAGCGCGTCGCCTATGTGATGCTGGACCTCACACGCCGCAAGCGCGATCTACGCGCCTATGTGTCGGCGCTCGAGGCCTGGCTCATCGCGACGCTCGCCGCGCTCGGCGTCGCCGGCGAGCGGCGCGAGGATCGCGTCGGCGTGTGGACGCGCCGGCCGGACAAGCGCGCGGGACTCTGCGGCGAGCCGGCCGAGGACAAGATCGCGGCGATCGGCGTGCGCGTGCGGCGCTGGACGACTTTCCACGGCCTCGCGCTCAATGTCGCGCCCGATCTTTCGCATTTTTCCGGCATAGCGCCCTGCGGCGTGCGCCAGTCGCATCTCGGCGTCACCAGCCTCGCCGATCTCGGCGCGGGCTCGGATATGGCGGCCGTCGACGCCGCGCTGCGCCGCGCCTTCGAGCCGATTTTCGGGGCGACGATCGAGACGCCGCCTCAGCTTCCGGAGAGATGAGCGAAATCGCGCACGACGCTTTCATAGACGTCGCGCTTGAACGGCACGATCAGCTCGGGCAGCAGCGCCGCCTTCTCCCAGCGCCAGGCGTCGAACTCCGGCGCGTGGCGGCCGCCGTCTGGGCGCTCGACATCGATCTCGGCCTCGTCGCCGGTGAAGCGCAGCGCGAACCATTTTTGCGTCTGGCCGCGATATTTGCGGCGCTTCGTCGCTTCCGGCGGCAGATCGTAGCTATACCAATCCGCGCTCTCGGCGAGGACCGAGACGCTCGTCACATTGGTCTCCTCGCGCAATTCGCGCAGCGCCGCGGCGAGCGGCTCCTCGCCTTCGTCTATGCCGCCCTGCGGCATTTGCCACACGAATTGCTGGAGAATCGGCGGATCGTCCTTGCCGACGCGACGGCCGACTAAGACGAGGCCTCGAGCGTCGAGCAGCATGACGCCGACGCAGGGTCTGTAGGTCAGTTCGGTCATTTCCACTTTCCGGCTCGCGCTTCTTTGTCCTCGACCCGCGATACGAGCGCGCTCAGCGGGACGAGCGCTATTCCCTTGCGCTCCAGCTCGCGGGCGAAACGCGCGAGGCGAGTCATCGCCTGTGGCAGAGCGCCGGCGACGATGATCGCCTGGCCGTTGCGGCGGGCGAGCGCCTCGATCTGCGTCAACGCCTTCTCCACCGCCTCGCCCGAGGCCCCCACCTCGATCGCCACATCCGCGCGCGCGGCAGAGAGAGCGAGACGCGGCGCGAGAGACGACACGAGCGAACGCGGCGAGGTGCCGTCGTCGAGATAGAGCAGACCGCGCCCGGCTATGTCGGTGAGCGTGGGCGTGAGCGCCGTCTCGTCGGCGGTGAATTGCGCGCCGAGGAAATTCACAATTCCGATATAGCCGGAAAAGCGGCTCATGAGCCAGTGCAGATCCTCGAGCCCGGCGCCGCGCGTCGTGAGCAGCGTATGCGGCCCGGGATTTTCGCGCGGATAGTCATAAGGCTCCATCGGCGCCTGCAGCAATATCTCATGGCCGCGCTCGCGCGCCCGCGTCGCGACGCTCTCGGGATCGGCGCCGTAGGGCGCGAGCGCGAGCGTCACCGCGCCGGGCAATTCGTCGATCGCGCTTGCCGTGAGCTGCGCATTGAGCCCGACGCCGCCGACGATGAGCGCGATGCGTGGCGCGCCGACCGGCAGCCGCGAGCTGATCGTCGCGGGGCGCGCATAGACTTCCATCGGCTTCGCGCCATCGGCGCCGATCTTCGGCAGTCGTCCTTTCTCGACGAGCCGCTTGTCCGGCGCGGGCGCGAGCGCCGTATGCTGCTCGTCGAGCCTTATGATGAGCGCGCCCGGCGGCTCGCCGCCGCCGATGCGCGTGACCTTCACGCCCGAGCGGCGCTCTATGTCGGCGATCTCATCGGCGCGCCTGTCGGGCTCGGCGACGGAGGCGTGTTCCGCGGGGGCGCTCGCCGGAGCCGGCGGCGGCTCGACCATCTCTATGCGCGCGATGGCGATCGGCTGTCCTGCATGAGGATCGCGCGTCGCCAGCAGAAAAGCGGCGAGACAAGCGCCGCCGAGCAGCGCTGTGGCGACAATCGTGACGGTCCGCCCATTCGGGCGCGGCGTTCGGCGCGGCTCCAGCGGCTCGCTCGAGCCCAGCGGCTCGTTCAATTCGTCGGTCATGGCCCGCGAGCGGCTCCCTTTTGCGAACGCGCGAATCGCGGCGCGTCTCGATCATTGTGAAATGTCGCCGCCGCGCCGTCGAGGCGCTTCACGAGACCGCCTGCGCCAGCGCGGCCTGCTGCTCGGTGGTCATGCCGGCGATCTGCTGCGTGGTGAATGCGGCGATCTGATTGCCGTTCAGCGCCAGCAGCTCCATCGTCGTCAATGCGGCGATGGCCGTCGCGGTGAACGCGCCGACCTGCGTCGTCGTCAGGCCGGTGAGCTGGCGCGCGTTGAAGGCGGAGATGACGGAGCCGTCGAGATTGGCGAGCTGCTGCGTGGTGAGCGCGCCGATTTGCGTGGAGGTCAGCGCGTTGAATTGCGTCGAGGAGAGCGCGCCGAGCTCGGTGGTGGTGAGATTGACGATCTGCGTCGTCGCCAGCGCGGATATCTGCTGCGTGGTGAGCGCTCCGACCTGCGTCGTCGTCAATGCGCGCAATTGCGGGCGCAGCAGGCCGCCGAGCTGAGCGTCGGTCAGCGACGCGATCTCCGTCGTGGTCGCGGCTTGCATCTGCGTCGTCGTCAGCGCCGCGAATTGCGTGGATTGGAGCCCCGAAAATTGCGTCGTCGTCAGGCTGGCGATCTGCGCGGCCGAGAGTCCGGAAATTCCATCCGAGGAGACGCCGCCGATCTGCGTCGCGCTCAATGCGGAAAGCTGCGTCGTGGTGAGCGAGGCGGCCTGCGTCGCCGTCAATCCGCCGAGCTCCGTCGCGGAGAGCAATGCGATCAGCGTCGAGGTGAGGCTCGCAAATTGCGTCGAGGTCAGCGCCGCTATGGCGGAGGCGGAGAGGCTCGCAAATTGCGTCGAGGTGAGCGAGGCGATCTCTGTGGCGCTGAGGCCGGAGACCGCGGTCGGCGACAGGGCGCCGATCTGATCCGCCGAGAGAGCGGCCGATTGCGCATCCGACAGAGAGGCGATCTGCGTTTGGCTCAGGCCCGCCACGCCGGTCGTCGAGAGATAGGAAATCTGCGCCGTGCTCAACACCGCGAGCCGATCCGTCCCGAGCGAGGCGACCTGCGTCGAGGTCAATCCGTAGACTTCCAGCGAGGTGAGCGTCTTCAGCTGCGTGGTGGTGAGGGCGGAAAATTGCGTGGCGGAGAGCGCGCCGATCTCTGTCGAGGTGAAGCTCTGCAATTGCGTCGTCGTGAGCGCGGCGAGCTCCGTCGTCGTCAGTCCGCCGACGCCGGTCGTCGACAAGGCCGCGATCTGCCCGGCCGTCAGCGCTGCGAATTGTGTCGCGGCGAGACCGCCGACCTGCGTCGGCGTCAGGCCGCCGACGCCCGTGGTCGAGAGCGAAGCGATCTGCGTCGCATTCAGCAGGCCGAGCTGCGTCGCGGCGAGCGCCGCCACTTGCGTCGCGGCGAGCCCGCCGATCTGTGTGCTGGTCAGCAATCCGATCTGCGCCGAGGTGAGCGCCAGCACCTGCGTCGTCGTCAGCGCCGCCATTCCGGTCGAGGAGAAGCTGCGGAATTGCGTCGATGTCAGCGCGCCGATCTCGCCGCTGCTCAGCCCGGCGATCGCGGTCGTCGACAGCGCGGCGATCTGCGTGGCGGCGACGCTGGCGAGCTGCGTCGTCGTCAGCAGTCCGATCTGCGCGGCGGTGAGGCCGCCGATCGCCGTGCTCGTCAGATATTTGATCGCCGTCGGCGAGAGCGCGCCGAGCCGCGTCGCGTCGAGCTGCGAAATTTCGGTGGAGGTCAGTCCGCGCGCCTGCGTCGCAGTGAGCGCGCCGACCTGCGTCGTCGTCAGCGACGCGAGCTGCTCGCTGGTCAGCGCCGCGATCTGCGTCGCTGCGAGCGCGCCGAATTGCGTCGCGTTCAGCGCCTGGACCTGGGTCGTCGTCAACCCACTGATCGCCGAGGTGGAGAGCGCGGCGATCTGCGTGGCGGCGAGCGCGTCGAATTGCGCGCCGGAGAACGCCGCCGCCTGCGTCTGGGTGAGGCCCTGCAGCTCGATCGTCGTGAGGGCGGCGATCTGCGTCGTGGCGAGCGCGCCGAGCTCCGTGGTCGTCAGCGCGCCGACGAGCGCCGCGGTGAGGCCGCGCAGCTGCGTCGTCGTCAGCGCCTGCAGCTCGGTCAGCGTGAGGCCGGCGATCGCCGTCGTCGCCAGGCCCGAGAGCTGCGTCGAGGTCAGTCGCGCCAGCTGATCGAGGCCGAAGGCGGAAATCTGCGTCGCTGTGAGCGCGCCGGCCTGCGTCGAGGTCAGCGCGCCGATCTGCGTCGTGCTGAGCGCGGCGATCTCGGTGATGGTGAGCGCCGCGACGGCGGTGGTGGAGAGCGCGGCGATCTGTGTGCCGGCGAGCGCGCCGAGCTGCGTCGTCGCCAGCGCCGCCGCCTGCGCGTCGGTGAGGCCGGAGAGCTCGGTCGTCGTCATGGCGGCGAGCTGCGTGGTGGTGAGCGCGCCCAATTGGGAGAGCGTCAACGCGCCGATCTGCTTGCTCGTGAAGCCGCGCAGCTGCGTGGTGGCGAGCGCGCCGATGACGCTGGTCGAGAGGCTCGCGACGGCGTCCGAGGAGAGGCCCGCGATCTGCGTCGCGGCGAGCGCGGCGATCTGCGTCGCGGTGAAGGCCGAAAGCTGCGTGTCGACGAGCACGCTCATCTGCGCTGTGGTGAGAGCGGCGAGCTGCGTGGTGGTGAGCGCGGCGATGTCGCTCGTCGACAATCCGCCGACGCCCGTCGTCGAGAGCGCGGCGAGCTGCGACTTCTGCAAGGCGGCGAGCTGCGCGATGGAGAAAGCGGCGATCTGCGCGTCCGACATGGCGCGCATCTGCGTCGCGGTGAGCGCTGCGACCTGCGTCGTCGCGAGGGCGGCGACGGCGGCCGTCGACAGGGAGGCGATCGCCGTCGTGGCGAGCGCGGCGACCTGCGTCGTGACGAGAACCCCGAGCTGCGTCGTCGTCATAGCGGCGATCTGCGCCGCGCCCAGGCCCGACATTGCGGCCACGGAAAGGGCGCCGATCTGCGTCGTATCGAGCGCCGCGATCTGCGCGTCGGACAGCACTGCGGTCAATAGGGCGCCCAGCGCGCCGATCTGCGTCGTCGTGAGAGCGGCGACGGCGGTGGAGGTGAGGGCCCCGAAGCCGGTCGTCGACAGTGAAGCGACCTGCGTCGAGGTGAGCGCGCCGAGCTGCGCGGCCGAGAGCGCGCCGACCTGCGTGTCGGCGAGCGCCTTGACCTGCGTCGAGCTCAGCGTGGAGACCTGCGTCGTCGACAGCTCGGCGATCTGGCTCTGCCACAATCCGCCGATGGCGACGGCCGAGAGCGCGGCGACTTGCGTCGTCGTCAGCGTGTCGATTTGCGTGAGCGTGAGCGCCGCGAGCTGGGTGGACGTCAGCGATGCGACTTCTGTCGTGGTCAGCGCGCCGAGCTGCGTCGTGCTCAATGTCGCGATCTGCCAATCGGCGAGCGCGCGCGTCTGCGCGGCCGTCAGCGCGGCGACCTGCGTGGTCGCGAGCGAAGCGATCTGCGCGCTGGTGAGGCCGGTGACCGCCGTCGAGGTGAGGGCTGCGATCTGCGTGGTGGCGAAGGCCGAAAGCTGTGTCGTCGTCAGCGCGGCGACCTGCGTGTCGGCGAGCCCTGCGAAGGCGCGCGACGGCATGGCCGCAAATTGCGCGGCGCTCAGCGCCGCGATCTGGGTGGTCTCGAGCGAGTTCATCTCGGTCGCGTTGAGACCCGCGAGCTGTGTCGTCGTCAGCGCGGCGATCTGCGTTGCGCCGAAGGCGTCGAATTGCGTCGTTGTCAGCGCCGCGATCTGCGCCGAGGTGAGGGCGAAGAGCTGGCTCGTGGAGAGATTGCCGAAGGCGGCCGAGCCGAGACCGGCGATCTGCGCGGCGGAGAGCTGCGAGATCGTCAGCGCCTGAATCTCCGTCGTCGTCATATCTTCGAGCTGCGTCGTCGTCAGTCCGCGCGCCTGCGTGGAGGTGAGCGCGGCGAGCTGCGCCGTCGTCAGCCTGTCGATGGTTTCGGAGGCGAGCCCGGCGATCTGCGTCGAGGCGAGGGCCGCGGCCTGCGTCGTCGTGAGGCTCTGCAGCTCGGTCGTCGTCAGCCGATTGAGGAAAGTGGTGGAGAGCGCCGCCATTTGCGTCGAGGCGAGCGCGGTGACCTGGGCGCTGGACAATCCGCCGCCGCCGCTCGAGACCAGCGCGGCGATCTGCGCGGAGGTGAGATTGCCGATCGCGAGCGATTGGATCGCTGTCGTCGTCATGCCGGCGAGCTGGGTCGTCGTTAATCCGCGCGCCTGCGTCGTGGCGAGCGCTGCGAGCTGCGTCGTCGTCAGATTGCCGACCTGCGTCGTCGTCATGCCCGCGATCTGCGCGGCGCTGAGCCAATTGACCTGCGTCGTCGTCAGGCTCGCGACGAGCGTCGCGGGCAGGGCGTTCAGCAGCGTCGTCGTCAGCGCGCGAATCTGCGTCGAGGAGAGCGCCGAAAATTGTGTGGCGGAGAGATCGCCGAATGTGGTGGCGTCGAGCGCGGAAAATTGCGCCGCCGAGAGCTCGGCGACGTCGAGAGATTGCAGCCCCGTCGTCGAGAGATCGGCGAGCTGCGTCGTCGTCAGCCCGCGCGTCTGCGTCGTGGTGAGGGCGACGAGGCGCGTCGTCGTCAGATTGGCGAGCGTCGTATCGGAGAGGCCGGCGATCTGCGCGGCGGAGAGGCCGGCGAATTGCGTCGTGGTGAGCGCGCCGAGGCGCGTCGCCGAAAGGTTGTTGAGCGTCGTCGTGGACAGAGCGGCGATCTGCGTCGACGCCAGCGCCGCGATTTGCGTGTCCGACAGATTTTCGAAAGCGACGCCGAGCCCGGCGAGCTGCGCATTGGACAGATTGGCGACCGAGAGCGCCTGGATCTCGGTCGAGGTCATCGCCGTGAGCTGCGTCGTCGTGAGGCCGCGCGTCTGCGTCTGGGTCAGCGAAGAGAGCTGCGTCGTGGTGAATTCGCCGAGGTCGGTCGTCGTCAGCGCGGCGATCTGCGTCGCCGCGACGCCGGCGATCTGCGATGCCGTCAGCGCCTGAACCGCGGTCTGCGAGAGGCTGTCGAAGGCCGTCGTCGTCAGCGAGCCGATCTGCGTCGAAGAGAGAGAGGAGAGCTGCGTCGTGGTGAGAGAGCCGACGTCCGTCTCGTTCAGCGCTCGCGCCTGAGCGGCGCTCAGATTGCTCACCTGGAGCGCGATGATCTGATCGAGGCTCAGCGAGTCGAGCTGGGTCGCGGTGAGGCCGCGCACCTGGGTGGAGGAGAGGCCGGCGATCTGCGTCGTCGTGAAGCGCGAGAGCTCGGTCGTCGACAGAGTGGCGATCTGCGCGGCGGTCAGCGCCTGCAGCCGCGTCGTGCTCAGACTGCCGATCTCCGTCGTGTCGAGCGCATTGAGCTCCGTGCTGGTGAGAGCCGAAAGCTGCGTCGTGGTGAAGGATTCGAAGTCGCTCGAGGCGAGCGCCTCGAATTGTGGCAGATCGAGCCCGGTCAGCGCCGATTTCGACAGAGCGGCGACTTGCGTCGTCACCAGCGCCTGCAGATTGGTCGTCGAGAGATTGTTGAGCTGGGTCGCCGTCAGCACGGCGATCTGCGTCGTGTCGAGCGCCTCTATGTCGGAGGTCTCGAGCTGGCGCATGATGGTCGTCGGCAGCCGGGCGATCTGCACGGTCGTGAGCGACGAGTAGATCGACGTCATGACAGGCCCCGTTCCGCGCGCAAGTTTTTCCGAGCAGGCGGACGCGCGGCGGCGCGGCGGCGGCCGGCGCGACGATCTTTGCCCGGCGAGGCTTGCGTGAAACTGGGCGCCGGCTCCGCCCGGGGCCTTCAGGAGGCGGCGTCGTCGCGCACGGTGGCGCGCGCGGCCCAGTCGAGATAGGCGGGATCGCCGGCGGAGACGTCGAGGCGCAGGATTTCCGGAACCTCATAAGGATGCGCGGCGCGAATGGCGGCGGCGAGCGCGTCGTAATCGGCGGCGCGGGCCTTCGACTGCACCAGAAACTCCGGCTCCGCGCGGGTTTCGTCATTCCACACGTAGAAGCTGCGGATCGGGAAAATCTGGACGCAGGCGGCGAGCTTTGCGGCGAGAAGGGCGCGGGCGATCCGCTCGGCGCCCGCCTCGCTGTCGATCGTCGTCTGGACGACGCAGAATTTCGGCTCTTTTCCGCTCACGGCGGGACTATGGGGGCGCCTCGGGGCGAAATCAACGCGGCCGGCGGGCGGCGCGGCGCTTTTCTTGCTGGGGCTTCGCGAGCGGCGGCGGAGCGCCGGCCGATATCCGGAGAGCTGAGGTCATGTTCACGAGGGTCTGCAAGGAAGACACGGTTTTCGAAGGCGAAATGCGGCTCGTCATCGCCGACTCCCATGTCATCATCCTGGCTTGGGCCTTCGGCGGGGAGATCAAAGCCTTCCAGGGCGTGTGCCCGCATACGAATGCGCCGCTGGAGACTGCGGATTTCGACGGGGAGGTCTTGACCTGCCCGCTCCATAATTGGACATGGGATCTGCGCACCGGCGATCCGATCCATCCTCAGGAAAGCCGGCTCGCCGAATATCCGGTCAAGATCGAGGACGGCGTCATCTATCTCGACACGGATGGCGTCACGCCCCTCCTGGCCGAGCGCTGAGCGCGGCGGCGGGGTCTCGATCGGCCTCGTATTCGTCCCGAACGAGGTGAATTCACAAGCGGTTGATCTCATTGCGTCGAGCGCTAGGTGCGGTTCGGCGCGCGCAGATCGACGAGGTCGGCCGTGAGCGGGCGTGAACATATGGAGACGATTCTGCTTTTGCCGAATCGTCAAAATTCTCTATGTTTCGCGCCGGATGCGTCTCTAGGCCACGAAGAGAGGTAGGAGATGAACCTGTCCGAACAGCCCCCCGTCCCCGAGGAGGCGTCGAACGGCGTCGAAGCCGTGGGCCTGGACGCGCAACTCGAGGCGATCACGGCGGAGCGCGATCGTCACGCCTCCGACAAGATCGAGCTCATCACCAAGGCGAGCGCATTGTCGAAAGAGCTCGACGCCGCGCGCGCGCAGCTTTCCGCCGCGGCGGAAGAGAAGGACAAGGCGGTCGCGGCCGTCGTCGTCGAACGGGACGGCGCCGCCGCGCATCGCGATCGGCTGAGCGCCGAGCTCGACGCTCTGCGCGCGGAGCTCGCCTCCGCCCATGGCGCGCGGGAGAAAGCGGCCGCGCTCGCCGCCCAGGCGGGTTCCGAGATCGCCTATCTGAAGGAGAGGCTCGTCGCCGCCGGCTCGCCCGATCCGCTCGTCGTGTTCGCCGATTACGCGCGCGAGAAGACCATCGCCGCCGTGGCCTGGACTCGCGCCAAAATCCCCGAGGGTCATGCCGGGCTGCCCTGGTTCGACCGCTTCATCGAGGCGGCCGCGACGGCCGGCCGGCTGACCGCGAGCTTTCTGCGCTGGCTCGCCCCGCGGCTCGTCGAAGCCTATAATTGGGCGAAGCCCCGCGTGTTGGAGCTCTACGCCAAGGCGAAGAGCGAGATCGAGACGCGCTTGAAGCAGAGCTGAGCGCTTCCCGCCTGCGTATTTCGGACGGCGCGCGTTCCCGTGACGCGCGCCGTCTTCATTGGCGGGACGCTTTATTTCGCTTCATTTGATCGAGACGTCGCGCAGCGCGCCCTTCGTCATGCCGATCGCAAAGACGGCGCTCTCCTCGAGCTTGCCTTTTTCGGGGCGCTTCAGCGCCACGCGCCAATCGGCGAAGATGCGCCAGCCGATGGTGAAATGGCCGAGCTCGGCGAGATAGAGCCGCCCGCCATGGACGAAAGGCAGGCGAAGCGGACCATTCTCGTCATAGAAGGCGGGGTCCGCCGCTTCGGCCGGATCGCGCGGCGCATCCTTCATCGGCTCCGCCAGCTTCTCCAGTTCCGTGAATTCCGCGGCCTGCGGCGTCGTCAGCCGCGCGAGCGCCGATTTGCGCGCCTCGAGCGGCTGTTTCTGCGCCGCCTCGACGAGCGCGAGAGCGGCTTTGCGCAAGGCCTCGCAATCGGCGCCTTCGCAATGCTCGTCCCAATCATTGTAGGACGCGCGCTCCGCAAAGCGCGGCGCGAATTCGAATGTCGCGTCGCAGGCCGGGCCGAACTCGCCGCCTCGCCATGGAGCGGCGCTTACCGTGGAGGAGAGGGAAGGCGAATAGCCATGCGCCTCCTCCAAGGCGACGGAGGCGCCGTCCAGCGTTCCGAAGGAGCGGGAAACGCCGCAGCCGTCCCCACTCTCGCCCTCCCAGTTCGCAGGGCCCCGCGCGCTCTGGGCATGACCGCGCGCAACCGTGAAATAGGCGGCCGAATAGCAGCGCGCCGTGCCCTCTATGACGCTCGCGGCGTAGAAATTCTCATTCGGCAGGCGATCGATGGTCAATTGCGACGAGCCCGCGATCTCGACGAGATCGGCCGCCAGCTTATCGGGAAAGACGAAAAGCTGAGGCCTTCCCTTGGCCCAGTCCGCGAGCTTGCGCCGCGAAACCTCGCTGATCTCGGCCGCTGGAGCGGCGAGCTCGACGCCGGCGTGCGGCGCAGCGGCGAGAACGTTGAGCGGACCCGCCGCATAGAAAGAGGATTTGAATGGCGCTTCCGGGTTCTCCGCGAGGGTGGCGCGATAGCGTTCGGCGAGCTTGCGGCAGACGGCCGTCGCCTCTGGGCTCCGAGCCGGGGCCGGCGCGGATTTCAGCGCGGCGAGCCGGGTCTCATAGGCGGAGGTCAGGCAGGCGAGCGCCTTGGCCCGCGCCTCCCCATGGAGTTCGCCCGCCGGCAGGGGACACAGGTGATCGCGCTCGCCGAGCCATTTGCGCGCCTCGGCGAGCTTTTCACCGCGCCTCGCCGGATCGGCGGCGAGGGCCTTCTTCGCCTCCGCGCCCAATTCCGTGTCCAGCGCCCCGAGCCTGCGATCGGCGCAAACGAGCCGCTCCACGGGAGTGCGCGCCTTGGCGCAGTCGAAGCTCTGCGCGAGCGCGGGAATGGCGGTGAGCGAGAGAGCGAGTAAAAGCAGAACCCGGATCATGGCGGCGCCTTGCGTCTCGTGGCGAGGGCGGGAGGGGAGCAGAGCGCGGCCGCTCCTGTCAAATCCGCTTCCCTTCCCTCTCCAGCGCTGCTATCCCCGCCGCATGACGACGCGCAAAATCGACAATATCCGCAATTTCTCCATCGTCGCGCATATCGACCACGGCAAGTCCACGCTCGCCGACCGGCTGATCCAGGCGACGGGGACCGTCGCCGCGCGCGACATGGTGGAGCAGGTGCTCGATTCGATGGATATCGAGCGCGAGCGCGGCATCACCATCAAGGCGCAGACCGTGCGCCTCGACTATAAGGCGGCGGACGGCAAGGATTACGTCCTCAACCTCATGGACACGCCCGGCCATGTCGATTTCGCCTATGAGGTCTCGCGCTCGCTGAAGGCCTGCGAAGGCTCGCTGCTCGTCGTCGACGCCAGCCAGGGCGTCGAGGCGCAGACGCTCGCCAATGTCTATCAGGCGCTCGACGCCGGCCACGAGATCGTGCCCGTGCTCAACAAGATCGACCTGCCGGCGGCCGAGCCCGACCGCATCCGGCAACAGATCGAGGATGTCATCGGCCTCGACGCCTCCAACGCCGTGCTCATTTCCGCCAAGACCGGCATCGGCATTCCCGATGTGCTGGAGGCGATCGTCACCCGCTTGCCGCCGCCCCAGGGCGACGATGAGGCGCCGCTCAAGGCGATGCTGGTCGACTCTTGGTATGACGCCTATCTCGGCGTGGTCGTGCTGGTGCGCGTCATCGACGGGCGCATGCGCAAGGGGCAGAAGATTCTCATGATGGGCACAAACGCCCATTACGAGGTCGACAAGATCGGCGTGTTCAAGCCGAAGATGCAGGACGTCGCCTCGCTCGGCCCGGGCGAGGTCGGCTTCATCACCGCGCAGATCAAGCAGGTCGCCGATACGCGCGTCGGCGACACCATCACCGAAGACAAGAAGCAATGCGCGGAGCCGCTGCCGGGCTTCAAGCCGGCGCAGCCGGTGGTGTTCTGCGGCCTCTTCCCGGTGGACGCCGCCGATTTCGAGGATTTGCGCGCCGCCATCGGCAAGCTGCGACTCAATGATGCGAGCTTTTCCTACGAGATGGAGACATCCGCCGCGCTCGGCTTCGGCTTCCGCTGCGGATTCTTGGGCCTTCTGCATCTTGAGATCATTCAAGAGCGCCTGCGCCGTGAATTCGATCTCGACCTCATCGCGACGGCGCCTTCGGTCGTCTATAAGCTCAAATTGACCAATGGCGAGGAGATCGAGCTGCATAATCCGGCGGATATGCCGGATGTGGTGAAGATCGACGAGATTCTCGAGCCCTGGATTCGCGCGACGATCATGACGCCGGACGATTATCTCGGCGCCGTGCTGAAGCTCTGTCAGGATCGGCGCGGCGTGCAGGTCGATCTCAATTATGTCGGCAAGCGCGCCATGGCGGTCTATGACCTGCCGCTCAACGAAGTGGTGTTCGACTTCTACGATCGCTTGAAGTCGATCTCCAAGGGCTACGCCAGCTTCGACTATCACATCACCGATTATCGCGTCGGCGATCTCGTCAAGATGAGCATTCTGGTGAATGCGGAGCCGGTGGACGCGCTCTCCATGCTGGTGCATCGCACGCGCGCCGATTCGCGCGGCCGGCAAATGTGCGAGAAGCTCAAGGAGCTGATCCCGCCGCATATGTTCCAAGTGCCGATTCAGGCGGCGATCGGCGGCAAGATCATCGCCCGCGAGACGGTGCGCGCCTTCCGCAAGGATGTGACGGCGAAGTGCTACGGCGGCGACGCCACCCGCAAGCGCAAGCTGCTCGAGAAGCAGAAGGAAGGCAAGAAGAAGATGCGCCAGTTCGGCCGGGTGGAGATTCCGCAGGAAGCTTTCATCGCCGCGCTGAAGATGGAGGATTGACGCCTCTCCCCGTTCCGACCTGATCAGATCGGAAAATTCTAGCGCGCGTCGGCGCGAAGATTCTGGCGGATGGCGTCCAGCAATTCGCCTTCGAACAGCAGCGCCATGCCGAAATGGCGCTCCATGTCGAAATCGCGGCGCGCATTCATGTCCAGCGAGGCGCTGTGCATGGCGATGAGCCTTCCGTCGTCGCCGAAGAGTCCCGAGCCCGAGCCGCCATAGCCGTCGTTGCAATCATGCCGCGCGCGGCGGATGCCGTCCTCCGAGGGCGCGTCGATCTGGCGGATCTGGCACTCCTCTATGCTCGTCGCGCGGCGGAAGTTGGAGTGGCCGGCGGGAGACACCATCATGACGCGCAGGCTCGCGAGGCCGGTGGGCAGCGCCGGCCCGTCCGGAATCGGCTGCGGCGCGATATCGGCGTCGACCGGATCGCGCAGGCGCACCAGCGCCCAATCGTCGGTGATGTTCAGCGCCTTGGCGTCGCGGGCGAAGCCGAAGCGCAGGCTTTCCGGCTCGAAGGCGTATTCCTTCTCGCCTATGCCGAAAGTGCAATCGTCGATCGGATGCGTCGGCCGCAGTTTGCGGTCGACGAAATTATGCGCGTTGAGGACCACGAGGCCGCGGTCGCCGATGAGCCAGGCCGCGGCCGCGCGCTCGGGGACGCCTTCCTCCGTGCGGCACATCAGCACCCCGGCGCCTGGATAGCGGCGAAAATCCTCCTCCGCCATGAAGCGCCGCCCCTCCCGCGGATAGAGCGCCGCCAAGGCCGCGGCGACGCTCGCCGCGAGCAGCAGGAGCGAGCCGATCGCCGTCCGGAAGCCTCGAACGCCCGCGCCCGCCAGTCGCTCACCGCCTCGCATCGCACACCCCCCCTTTACGCTACCGTCATATTCTAGCGGGGGCTCGGACGGACGGCCAGATGCGTCGCCTATTTCTCGTCTCCGGCCGCCTGCAGCTGATGGAGCGTGATCTCCGGCGGGCAGTTGAAGCGCACCGGCAGAACGGAGGAGCCGGCGCCGACCGAAGTATAGCCCTGCATCTCGTGATATCGCCACGGCCCGGCGCCGAACGCCCGCGGCAGCGTCGAGTCGAGCGTCAATGCGACGCCGCCGGGCAGGCAAATCTGCCCGCCATGGGTGTGACCGGCGAACAGCGCGTCGAAATCCGCATGCGCCGCCTGACGAAAAATCTCGGGCGTATGCGAGAGGAGGATGGAGAATTCGTCGTGCGGAATCCCCTCGCCGGCCTTCGCTATATTGTCGACGCGGAAGTAATGTGCGTCGTCGATGCCGGCGACATGAATGCGCGCGCCGTCGCGGACGATCGTCTCGCATTCGTTGAGCAGCACGCGCATCCCCATCTGCTCGAGGCGCGGGGTCATCAAAATCGTGTCGTGATTGCCGAGCACGGCGAGGATCGGCGAGCGTAAGGCGTCGCGCAGCTCCGCCATGCCGGCGAGCGCCGCGTCATGCGGTCCATGCGTCGCGCCGCGATAATCGCCGGTCAACACGCAGAGATCGTAGGAGAGATCGGCGACCAGCGCGCGCACGCGCGCCATCGCCTGCGGGCACATGTCGACATGCAAATCGCTCAAGTGAAGAATGGCGAAGCCGTCGAAGGCCCGCGGCAGCTTGGCGCTGACGATGCGGTTCTCGCGCAGCGAAACCTTTTCGGCGTTGGCGAGACCGCGGCGGTAGAGCCCGACGGCGACGAGCGCGGCGCGGATCAGCAACGGCGAGGCGGCGAGATTTTCCGGATGGAAGAAATTGAGCCCCTGGCCGAAGACCTGGGCCTCATGGTCCCGCTCTATGCCGAGTCGCTGGCGGGCATGCAGCCGCCCGAGCCGCGCCTCGAGCGCGCGCATGATGTCGTCTTCGGGCATCGTCGGTTCATTCGACATGTCGCAGCGCTCCGCCCATGATTATATAAACGGCTGCGACAATTTGCCTATGCGTGTTCGCGCTGTGAAACGTCTTCGCTTTCGATCGAGGCTCCAAAAGGTTTTCGCGCGTCCGGCTCTTCGCGTGGGCGCGGGCGATTGCTTTTTGCTTCGGCTCTCCTACGTCACAGGCGTCGTGCGCGCGCGACGACGCGCGCGCCGCGCCGGTCGCACGATCGGATATCAGGAGGCGAAAATGGCGGAAGCGCAGACCCGAGTTCCCGTGAAAGAATCGAAGGAGACGCTGCCGAACTATGGCTTGTTCGACTGGCATCCTCTGGACACGCTGCGGCGGCAGATCGATCGCCTGTTCGAGGACGCGCCCTTCCAGAAGGGGGCGACGCCCGATCTCGAGCCCTTCGGTCGCTTCACCCTCGGCTGGGCTGCGACGCCTGCGGTCGATCTCGTCGAGAAGGATAAGGAATATCAGATTACCGCCGAGCTTCCCGGCATAGACGACAAGAATGTCGAGGTGAAGCTCTCCAATGGCTCGCTCATCATCAGCGGCGAGAAGAAAGAGCAGCGCGAGGAGAAGGACAAGGGCTATTTCCTCTCCGAACGTCGCTACGGCTCCTTCCGTCGCGCCTTCCGCGTGCCGGAGAATGTCGAGGCCGAGAAAATCGAAGCGACATTCGCCAAAGGCGTGCTGACTGTGCGCCTGCCGAAATCGGCGCAGGCGCAAAAGGCCGAAAAGAGCATCGACATAAAGGCCGCGTGACGCGGCTTTCGCAGTCTCCCTCTCCCGCCTCGCGCGGGAGAGGGCGCGACATACGCCGTCACGACATGCGCTTTCCAAATATGGGTTTTCACCAATGGCGGGCCGCTTTCGCCTCGCGACTTTCAACATAGAGAATTTGGACTGGTCGCCGTCGGGGCAGGACGAATTCGAGCGGCGCCTCGCCGTGCTGCGTCCGCAGCTCGCCGCGATCGACGCCGATATTCTCTGCCTTCAGGAAGTCGACGCGCAGCGCCCGACCGCGCATGCGCCGCGTCGTTTCGTCGCGCTCGATCGCCTCGTCGAAGGCGGCGGCTATGAGCATTTTTTTCGCGCCGCCTCGCTGCGGCCGGGAAGCGACGCGCCGGCGGATATTCACAATCTCGCGATCCTCTCGCGCTGGCCGATCCTCGAGCGGCGCCAACTCTATCACGACATCGTCGCGCCCTGGCGCTGGACGCCGCCCGCCGAAAAAGGCGCGTCCGCGCAGCCGATCGACGTCGCATTCGATCGTCCCATGCTCTATGCGCGCATCGCTCTTCCGGATGACGCTTCATTGCATGTGCTGAATCTGCATTTGCGCGCGCCGCGCGCCGTGCCTCTGACCGGGCAGGGAGATCGCAATTCGAGCCGCGCCTTCGCGGAAGGACAATGGCTCGCCGCGCAAAAGCGCGAGGCGCAGGCGCTCGAGGCGAGGCTCTTCGTCGACAGCCTCTTCGACGAAGCGAGCGCGCCGCTCATCGCCGTCTGCGGCGATTTCAACAGTGAAGCCTATGATGCGCCGGCGCGCATATTATGGGGCGCGGATGACCCATACGGGCCGCGCGGCCTGGCTCCTCTCGCGGCGCGCGTCGAAGAGCGCGCGCGCTTCACAGTGGTTCACGCCGGCAGAAAGACGCTCATCGATCAGATAATGGCTTCGCCCGCGCTCGCGGCGCGCTGCGAAACGGCGTCGATCCTGAACGAAGGCCTCGCCGACGAGGCGACGGCGCCGGACCCGATCCTCGGCTCCCTGCACGCGCCGCTCGTCGCGAGTTTTCGGCTGTGATTATTGCCGATCGTCCTCGAAGCCTTCGCAGCTCTCGTCGAATTCGTCGAGCCCCGCCTCGAGATAGCTGGCGAGCAGCGGAATGCCGATGAGATATTTCGACGTCGGCCCCTTGTGTCGCTCCTTCGCCTGAATGACGGCGGAATCCCAATCGTCGGCGGTGAAATCTCCGCGCCCGACCCAGACGAGCGCCACGAGCTCGGCCTGCTCGTCCTCGTCCATCGCATCGATGAATTCGACGAGCTCGCGGCGATTGGGCGACCAGCCTTCCTCCGTCAGCACGCTCACGAATTTATCGTCGGATGGATTGGAGGCGTCGGGCCGGATTCCTTCGTCCTCGGCCTCGAGCTCCCGCGCTTTGACGATGACGAAACAAACTTTGTCCGTATTGATCTCTGGCATGGCTCACGTCCTCGAGATGTGATCGACATCATATGGGAAGCAGGACGGCTCGATCACCGTCACTCCCGCCGCACACATTTCCGTTCGCGCTTTTTCTCCGCCCTCTGGCGTGACCGGACGCGTGGCCGCACGCAGCACATGCGTCTCGAAGCCGAGACGCGCGGCGTCGATCGCGCTCGACTTCACGCAGAAATCTTCGGCGAGGCCGACGATGAAGACGCGATCTATGGCGCGACGGCGCAGCTCCTCGGCGAGGCTCGTGCCGTCGAAGTCGGAATATTGCTCGCGCTCCGCGCGCTTGGCCTTGGAGACGAACAGCGCGCCCGGCGGAAGACGCAGAGCCGGATGAAACTCGGCGCCCTTGGTGCCGCGCACGCAATGCTGCGGCCAATCGCCGCCCTGCGCGGTAAAGCTCATATGGTCCGGTGGATGCCAGTCGCGCGAGACGATGATCTGTGTTCCGGATTTGCGCGCTTCGTCGACGAGATCATTGACGACGGGAATGACCTCTTCGGCGCGCGGAACGGCGAGCTTTCCGCCTGCGAAAAAGTCGAGCTGCAGATCGACGATCAGCAGAGCGTCTGTCGAGCGCAGCCCTATCTTCTCTTTTGTCATCGCGACCTCCTCCAACGAAGCCGCACATGCCTGTGGAGCGCAACCGAGCCCCGTCCGATCGCCCGTCGCACGCCGACGAGCTGAAGCGTCTCGGCGAGTCTTCGGCCTATCCGCACGCGCCGCCGCGCGTCGAGGTCGTCGAGACACATATGTCTCATGTGTTCATCGCGGGAGACCGCGTCTATAAAATCAAGAAGCCGGTGCGCCTCCCTTTCCTCGATTTCTCGACGCCGAGCGCGCGCGAGGCCGATTGCCGCGCCGAGCTGCGTCTCAACCGTCGTCTCGCGCCGGATGTCTATCTCGATGTGGTTCCGCTGACGCTCGCGGATGGAGAATTGTCGATCGGCGGAAAGGGCGAGATCGTCGATTGGCTCGTCGAGATGAAGCGTCTGCCAGCCGAGCTCACACTCGACCGGCTGCTCGCCGAAGGAGGTCTCGACGCGCACCGGATCGAGGCGCTCGCCGCGCGGCTCGGCGCGTTCTATGCGAACGCCGAGCCTTCGACGATTTCCGCGCAGGAGTATGTCGCGCGATTCTTTCGTGAGCAGGCGGAAAATCGCCGCATTGTCGCTATGCGCGATTTCGCGCTCGACCATTGCCGCGCACAGGAGTTGCTCGATCTGGTCGAGCGCCGGCTCGTCGCGCAGACGCCGGCGCTCGAGGCGCGTGTGCGCGAAAAGCGCATCATCGACGGACATGGCGATTTGAGGCCCGAGCACATCTGCTTTTGCGAACCGCTGGCGATTTTCGATTGTCTCGAGTTCAATGATGAATTGCGCCAGGTCGATCCTTTCGACGAGCTCGCCTTTCTCGATCTCGAATGCGAATTGCTCGGCGCGCCGCAGACAGGCGCGGCGATCGTCGCCGCCACGGCGAGACATCTCGGCGAAGCGCCGCCGCCGGCGCTCTTCGCGCTCTATGGCGCCTGTCGCGCCGTATTGCGGGCGCGTCTCTCTCTCGCTCATCTGCTCGACTCCGCGCCGCGGCGACAAGAGAAATGGGAGCCGCTCGCGCGCCGCTATCTCGAGCTCGCGCGAAAGCATCTCACGAACATCGGGTAAGATGCGGCTGTTTCGCCGGCGGGCGCATCTCGCGCGCGAGAGACGCCTCCACTCGGCGTTCATATTCCGCGAGGCCCATGCTGATCGTCACCGGATAGGGCCCGGCGCAAGGCGCAAGGCTCCGCACATCGGCCGGCAGCGCCGCCATCGCCGCGCGCGCATGGTCGCGAATGTCGAGCAGGCTCGGGCGCCGCTCCATGATTTCGCCGTCGCGCATCACGGGCTCGAGCAGAGGAACGCCGGAATAGCGCTCCTCCTCGCACGCGATCACGTCGCGCACGGCGACGCCGTCGTGAAACTGGCGGAAGATCTGCTTGCGGCCGGGCAGCGTGCGTTTGCCGGGGGAGAGCTTCATGCGTCCTTCGCCTGCGAATTCGACGAGCTTGTACGCAATGTCGAGCGCCGGCGCGTCGGTGGAGGCCGCCATTTCCGTGCCGACTCCGAAGACGTCGATCGGCGCGCCGGACGTCGCGAGACGATCGATGCGGGCTTCGTCGAGGCCGCCGCTCGCGACGATCTCGACTCGGCCGAGTCCGCCTTCATCCAATATGCGCCGCGCTTGCCGCGAGAGGGCGTCGAGATCGCCGGAATCGAGCCTTATCGCATGGACGTCGAAATCGGCGCCCATCTCCTGCGCGAGCGCGACGATTTTGCGCAAGCCCGCGAGAGCGTCATAAGTGTCGACGAGCAGCGTCGTGCGCGGAAAGATGCGGGCATAGGCCTCGAAGGCGGCGGCCTCCGAAGGGCAGGCCTCGACGAAGCTGTGCGCCATGGTGCCGGCGACGGGGATGTCATAGGCGCGGCCGGCGGCGAGATCGGAAGTCGCTGCGACGCCGGCGATGTAGAAGGCGCGCGCGCCTTTCACTGCGGCGTCGAAGCCCTGTGCGCGCCTTGCGCCGAAATCGACGATCGCGCGTCCGCGCGCGGCGAAGACCATGCGCGCCGCCTTGGAGGCGAGGATCGTCTGCAACCCGATCTGATTGAGGATCAATGTCTCGACGATCTGCGCTTCGCCGATCGGCGCGGTGACTTCGAGAATCGGCTCATTGGCGAAGAAGGGCGTTCCCTCCGGCAGAGCGCGAATGTCGCCGGTGAAGCGAAATTGCGCGAGCCAATTGAGGAAATCCTCCGGGAAGGCGCCGAGCGAAGAAAGATAGCGCAAATCCTCCTCGTCATAGCGGAGCGTTTTCAGCTCCTTCAGCACCTCGGTGAGTCCGCAGGCGAGCAGAAAATTGCGCGATGGCGGCAGGCGCCGCACGAAGAGGCCGAAGGCCGCGCGGCGCTCCGCCAAGCCGAGCTCGAAATAGGCGCGTAGCATGGCGATCTCATAGAGATCGACGAAAAGGGCGGATGCGGTCATGGGGCGCCTTTCGGACCAGTCTCGAGCAATTCATCGATGGAGCCGCCGCTATGTAGACGGGCGATCGCCTCGGCGAGCAGCGTCTCGACGCCGAGCGTGACGAGACGGCCGCGCAGGCGTTGCGCGACGGTCTCGCTCGTGGAGACAGTGTCGGTGATGACGATCTCGTCGATCGGCGCCTCGCGCAGCGCCGCTTCGGCGTCGCGTGTGAAGAGGCCGTGCGTGGCGGCGAGAAGCACGCGCGTCGCGCCATGCGCGCGGCAGGCGCGCGCGGCGCGCGCCATCGTGCCGCCGCTGCTGATGAGATCGTCGAGAATGACGACGGCGCGGCCGGCCACATCGCCGGCGAAGATTTCGCCGGTGATCTCGCCCATGCTGCGGTGCTTGTCCATGAAGCCCTTGGCCACCGGCCGCGCGAAGATCGTCTCTAAACGCTGGCGGAAGAGCTCGGCGCGCTTCTCACCGCCGAGATCCGGCGAGACGACAGCGACCGGCTCCGCGCCGAGCCGATGCGCGAAATAACGCGCGAACACAGCCTGCGCGTCGAGCGCGAGGCTCTCTATGCGAAAGGCGTTCTCGAAGGCGGCGATATTATGCGCGTCGATGGTCACGATGCGATCCGCGCCGATGGCTTCGAACAATTGCGCGACATAGCGCGTCGCGACGGGGTCCAGCGGCTTGGTGCGGCGATCCTTGCGCGCATAGCAGAGATAGGGCGAGACGGCGGTGACGCGCGCGGCGCCGGCGTCGCGCAGCGCGCCGATGAAGAAGAGGAGGCGCATGAGCTTGTCGGCGCCGCTGTCTCCCGCCTCGCCCTCGAGGCTGGAGACGACATAGACGTCCTTGTCGCGCACCTCGACGAGCGGTCGGACCTTGCGCTCGTCATCCTCGAAGCGTCGCTCCTCATGCGGCGAGAGCGCAAGGCCCAATTCGCGCGCGACGCGCTCACCGAGCGCGCGGCTCGAGCCGAGCGCGAACAAGAGGATTTGCTCGTCGCCTCGGGGCGGCGCTTCGCGCGCCGGCGCCGGCGTTTCAAAGCGCTGAATGTTCATCGCGCCGAGCACGGCGCCGAGCGCGCCGTCGGCGAGCGCTAGCGGCGCGGCGAGCAGCTCGACGCCGGCGCGGTCGCGACCCTTTTCGACGAGGGTGAACTCGACCAGCGCGGGCTCGCCCACGCGTAGGGCTTCGTCGAAGAGGCGTCGCAGGCGAACGGCGCCGCGGCGGTTGGGCGCTTCGCTCAAGCGCGCGCCCTCCGCGACGGCGCCGAGCAGAGGCGCGACCGCCTTGGCGCCGATGACGATCTCATAATCGCGCGCCTCCGGCACGGCGCGAAAGGCGAAGCCGGAATGACGAAGATCGGCGACGACGTCGGCGAAACTGGGCGCGACGCCGCGTCGCGTCGTCCGCCAATGCTCGAGCGCATGTTTCGTCTCGGCGCCGATCGGTTGCGGCGCGAAATCGAGGCGCTCGAAGAGACGCTTCAGAAATGGTTGCGTCTCGGCCAGAGTCGTCATGGGCGCCTCTCGAACACGCGGGGCGGCGTTCAGCTTTGGTCGCGCCGCGTCAATCTCTCGGCGAACCATCGGATTGCGAGCTCTACGACCTGTTCCAGAGTTCCAGGCTCCTCGAACAAATGTGTCGCTCCAGGCACGACGTCGAGGCGTACATCGCGCAGACGTCTCGCCGCCATGCGATTGAGATTAAGAACTTCGAAATCGAGGCCGCCAATGATGAGCAATGTCGGCGCGCGCACATGCTCGAGCGCCTCGCCGGCGAGATCGGGCCGCCCGCCGCGCGAGACGATCGCCCGCACGCATTGCGGCCGTTCGGCCGCCGCGACGAGAGCCGCGGCCGCGCCCGTGCTCGCGCCGAAGAGGCCGATCGAAAGATCACGGAGCGCAGGCTCGGCCGCGGCCCAGTCGATCGCCTCGACGACGCGTTCGGCGAGCATCGGAATGTCGAAGACATTGCGGCGATCGCGCGCTTCGTCCTCGGTCAAGAGATCCATCAGCAGCGTCGCGAGGCCTGTCTCGCGCAACGCCGCGGCGACGAAATTATTGCGCGGGCTGAAGCGCGAGGAGCCCGAGCCATGCGCGAAGATCACCAGCGCGCGCGCATCGTGGGGAACGGCGAGCGCCCCGCAAAGGCCGCGCTGGCCGACGGCCGCCTCGAATTCTGCAATCGGCGTCGCCATGACACGCATCCTTGGGCCGCGACGCCACGCGCCGCGATCCGCCACTCGCCCGCCCTATCTATCTATCGCGCCGTCATGCGATCGACGGCGAAATTCGCGTCACGAGAACGGAGACTCGGCCATGCAGACGACGCCGGAAATCGACTTTCAGGGCATGGAGGCTTCGCCGCAGGCGCAGGCGCGCATCTCGCATCACATAGACGAGCTCGAGACGCGGTTCGGTCGCGTCACCGCCTGCCGCGTCGTCGTCAAGGCGCCGAGCGCGCGCCATCAGAGCGGCGGACAATATGAGATCAACATTCGCCTCGCTCTGCCGGATGGGCGCGAGGCGATCGTCGAGCGCACGCCGCCGGAGGACGAGCGCTATCAGGATTTCGATTTCGCGCTCAACGACGCTTTCAAGCGCGCGCGAAGGCGGCTGCAGGATCAGGTTCGCCGCCTCGAGGGACATGTGAAGCAACATGCGGAGCCGGCGATCGGCGTAGTGCGGCGGCTGATGCGTGAGGACGGCTATGGATTCTTAGAAAGCGAGGATGGGCTTGAACTCTATTTTCACCGCAATAGCGTCGAAGGCGCGGGGTTCGCGGCGCTCGAGAGCGGCGATCGCGTGCGCTATGTGCCTGAAGATGGTGAGAAAGGTCCGCAGGCGAGCGCGGTGCGGCCGCTCGGTGAGCGGGCGCCCTCGTGAGCGCGGGGCCCTCGCATCGACGAAATGTCCGACTATATCGAAAGCGTCGCGCATCCGCGCCGGAGCTGGATCGCCATGCCGTTTCGTGATCGTGACGACGCCGGTCGTCGGCTCGCCGATGCGCTCGTCGCGCATGCCGGCGAGGCGGCGGTCGTTTATGCGCTGCCGCGCGGAGGCGTTCCCGTCGCCGCGCATATTGCGGAGAGGCTGAAGGCTCCGCTCGATCTCGTGCTCGTGCGCAAGATCGGCGTTCCCTATCAGCCGGAGCTCGCCATGGGCGCGCTCGCCGATGGCGGCGCTCCGATCATCGTCCGCAACGAGGATGTGATCGAGGCGGCGGAGGTGACGGAGTCCGTGTTCCAGGCGGTCTGCGCGCGCGAGCGCGCCGAGATCGAGCGGCGGCGCGACGTCTATCTCGGCGGCAGGGCGCGGCCGGACCCCGCCGGCAAGCTCGCCGTCGTCGTGGATGACGGCGTCGCGACCGGGGCGACGACACGCGCGGCTCTGCGCGCCGTCAGAGCGCTGCATCCGGCCAAGCTCATTCTCGCCGTCCCTGTCGCGCCGACCGATGCGCTGGAGCCGCTGCGCCACGAGGCCGACGAGCTCGTGTGTCTCGAACATTATCGCGACTTCGGCGCGATCGGCTTTTTCTATGAGAATTTTCGCCAGATCGACGACGAAGAGGTAATCGGAATCCTCGATCGTTTCTCGTCGCGGTCATGATCGGAGGCTCTGATGCGCGTCGGTGCGCCCAGGGAAATCAAGGACAATGAATTTCGCGTGGCGCTGACGCCCGCCGGCGTCTACGAGCTCGTGCAACGCGGTCATTTCGTGATGGTGGAGAGCGGCGCGGGCGTTGGCGCGGGGCTTTCCGACGGCGATTTTCAGACCGCGGGCGCGGCGATCGTCGAGGGGCCGGAGTCGATCTTTTCCTCCGCCGACCTCATCGTGAAGGTGAAGGAGCCGCAGCCGCTGGAGCGCGAGCGATTGCGGCCGGGGCAGCTGCTCTTCGCCTATCTGCATCTCGCCGCCGATCGCGCGCAAGCGCTGGAGCTGATGCGCTCCGGCGCGATCTGTATCGCTTATGAGACGGTCACCTCGCCCTTCGGCGGCCTGCCGCTGCTCGCGCCAATGTCCGAGATCGCCGGGCGCCTCGCGCCGCAGGCGGGGGCCCGATGTTTGGAAAAATCCATGGGCGGGCGCGGCGTGCTGCTCTCCGGCGCGCCGGGCGTGCCGCCGGCCGAGGTGGTGATCCTCGGTGCGGGGACGGTGGGGACGCAGGCGACGATGATCGCGCTCGGTATGGGCGCGAGCGTCATCGTCGCCGATCGCGGCGCCGAGCCGCTGCGGCGCCTTTCCGCGCGCTTCGGCGCTGCGGCGCGCACGATTTTCTCGACGCCGACGGCGATCGCCGAGCTCGTCCGCCGCGCCGATCTCGTCATCGGCGCCGCGCTGGTTCCGGGCGCCGCGGCGCCCAAGCTCGTCAGCCGCGGCATGCTCGCCGGCATGAAGCCGGGCTCGGTCATCGTCGATGTGGCGATCGATCAGGGCGGCTGCTGCGAGACCTCGCGACCGACGACGCATTCCGATCCCGCCTATGTCGTCGACGACGTCGTCCATTATTGCGTGGCCAATATGCCGGGCGCGGTGCCGCGCACCTCTACTTTCGCTCTTGCGACCGCGACGCTGCCTTTCGTGCTGGCGCTCGCCGACAAAGGGCTCGGCGCGCTGCGCGACGATCCGCATCTTGCCGCAGGCCTCACGGTCGCGCGCGGCGAGATCGTCAACGCATCCGTCGCCGCGGCGCTCGGGCTTCCTTTCGCGCCGGCGGAGAAATTCTTGAATATCTGACATTCGAGAAGGAGCGTCACGATATGCGGCTGCAATCGCCGGCCTTCGCCCATGGGGAGGAGATTCCCCGCAAATACACATGCGACGGCGCCAATGTCTCGCCGCCGCTGCTCTGGAACGACGCGCCGGCGCAGACCAAGAGCTTCGTCCTGCTCTGCGACGATCCCGACGCGTCAGCGGGCGTGTGGCGTCACTGGGCCGTCTATGATCTCGCGGGCGACGCCACGGGCCTTCCCGAGGGCGCCGGACGGCCAGGGCCGCAACGCGGGTTTTTGCAGGGGATCAATGATTTCGAGGGCTCTGGCTATGGCGGGCCGTGCCCGCCGCCGCGCCATGGCGTCCATCGCTATCGCTTCCGCCTGCTGGCGGTTTCGACCCCCGCGCTTCCGGTTTCGCGCAAGGAGCCGAGCTGTCTGGAGGTGGAGCGCGCCGCCAATGAGGCGTTGCTCGAGGAGACGGCGCTGATCGGGACTTATCGACGCTGACGGGCCTCAGTCGGCGCGGCGACGCTCTTCGGCGACGGGAGCCGGTTCTTTCTTTTCTTTCTTCTCGCCCTTGGCCTCGCCGGGCGTGAAAATGCTGCGCACACGCTGGCCGAGGATCGTCGCTTGTCCCGTCCCGACGTCGTAGACGAGTTTCTCGCCCTTGGCGACATTGTCGCCCTGGCTCAAGGTCACATTGCCGATGAGATAGACCTTGTTCTCGCCGCGGTCGTAGCTGCCTTTGTCGCCGGACCCGATCTGATCCTTGGAGACGAGCGTCACCGGCCCCTCGGCGTCTATGTGACGGACGCGGTCGCTGCCGCCGCTCTCTTGGCCCTGCTGCGCCTTGTCCAGGAAGAGGATGAGGCGCGAGGCCTTCAGCGTCGAGGGGCCGTTCACCACGACGACGCCGCCGGAATAGACGAGCTTTTGCTCCTTGTCGAAATAATCGAGCTTGCCGGCGTCTATGTCGACCGGATCCTTGGCGCTGGAGCCGGGGAGTATGCCGCCGGAGCGCCCTTTGGCGGCGAGCGGCGCCGCGGCCAGAAGCGCGGCCATTGCGAGGGGCAGGAAATGAAAGATTTTCAGGATATGAAAGCTTTTCATGGAGACGATCCTTCCGCCGCGCCATCCTCGTCGTCGCCGGGCAGCGTCGTATGCACCGCGCCGGAAAAAGTCGCGCGCCGCTCGTTCTGCGAGAATTCGACCGATTGCGCCGTCACGATCGATCTGTCCAGCGTCAGCTTGACAGCCTGGTCCGAGGTGACGAGATTGCCGCGAAAATCGATCACGGCGGCGTCGGTGCGCAAGTCGTAGCGCTTGCCGTCGAAGAGGCGGGCGCCGCCGGAGAGGTGGGCGCGGTCCTTCTTGGCGTCATAGAGGCCTTTTTCCGCAGTCAGCACGACATTGGATTCGTTGTCGCTCTGGATATGCACCTCGAGCTGCTCAAGCTCGAACACATCGGGCTTGGCGATATCCTGTATGCCGGTGCGGGCGCGCAGCTCATAGGGGCGGCCGTCCTTGCGATAGCCGACGAGCTTGGGGCTCTCAATGGTGATGCGCGTGCCCTGCGTGGCGATGCGCGCGAAGCGCAGATCGGCCGGCAGAAAGCGCAGCGAATGGAAGCCGACGCCGACGGCCACGGCGGCGAGAATGGAGCCGCTGCCCCACAGCAGCCAGCGCCTCAGCCGGGCGACGCGCTGGGAATGGCGCCGCGCCTGCGGAATGGCGTCGCGACGCGGCGCGATGAAGGAGGCGAGCCGGTCGCGTCTATCGGTCGGCGGCGAGGCGTCGTTCATTCAATTCCTGCTCGCCATCCCTGCGCGAAAACGCCCGCGAGATAACGCCGGCCGCATGGCGAATTCGAGGCGTCATTCATGCGAGAAAATATCGGTCTCCGGCCAGCCCGCGAGATCGAGCCGGGCGCGCGTCGGCAGAAAGTCGAAGCAGCGGGCGGCGAGATCGGCGCGGCCCTCGCGGGCCAGCATGACGTCGAGCTTCTCTCGCAGCGCATGGAGATAGAGCACGTCCGAGGCCGCATAGGCGAGCTGCGCGTCCGAAAGCGTCGCCGCGCCCCAGTCCGAGGATTGCTGCTGCTTGGAGATTTCCACGGCGAGCAATTCGCGCACGAGATCCTTGAGCCCATGGCGGTCGGTATAGGTGCGGATGAGCTTGGAGGCGATCTTGGTGCAATAGACGGGCTCCGCCATCACGCCGAAGGTCTTGGCCAGAATGGCGATGTCGAAGCGCGCGAAATGGAACAGCTTCAGCACTTTCGGATCGGCGAGCAGGCGCGTGAGATTGGGCGCCTGCGTCTGCCCGGGCGCGATGCGAACGAGATCGGCGTCGCCGTTCCCGCCAGAGAGCTGGACGAGGCAGAGCCGGTCGCGATGCGGATTGAGGCCGAGCGTTTCCGTATCGATGGCGACGACAGGGCCGAGATCGGCGCCGTCCGGCAGATCGCCCGAATGCACGCGGATGGTCATGGGGGTGTGATTCGCTTTCTCTAGAGTCTTTTCATGTTTCAAGGAAAACATGAAAAGACTCTATGCTTTTGTTTCGACGCGCTTCCAACGCAGAACCGGCGGCCGCTTCGGCTGGAAACGCTTTAGGGACAGCGACCTTTAGCCGATTTCCGGGGGCTTTGTCGAAGACGGAGCGCCGAGCCTCAGGACGTGAGCCATGCGGGATCGACTTGCAGCGCCTCGGCGATGAGAGCGAGCGTTTCCGGCGTTCCCTTGCGGCGGCCGGATTCGAGATCGCTGACGTAGCCCTGTCCGAGATTGGCGCCATGCGCGAGTTGCAGCTGCGTCATGTCGCGCCAATTGCGCAGCGCCTTCAAAAGACTATCGCCGCGCAATAGAGCGGCGCTCACCTCTGGAGGAAGGCGCTCGTCGCGCCTGGCCGCGAGCTCCGCCTTGCGTTCGTCATAGATCGCAATTTCCGCCGCATCTTCTTCCGCCTCGGCCGCGGCGGCGACGAGGGCGTCATAATCGGCGCGGGGAATGACGACCAGCTCCTCGCCCGCCGGCGTGGTGATGATTTGAATTTTCGGCATGGACGTCAATTTCTCCGGTAAGTCGCCGTCTCACGCTTGCCGATATGGATGGCGAGGATCGTCGCTCCGTCATCGTCGCGATACCGCCCGACACGCATGCGAAAGCCGTCGCGGCCCGCGAGATTCTTCACGTCGCCGAGTCCAGTCGTCGCATAGATCGCCAGAGCTTCGGTTACGGCTGTTCTCGCATCCTCGGGAAGGCCATCCAATTCCTTGGCGGCCTTGTGCGTGAGGATGATCAGCTTTATGAGAGCGATAATATCGCTCTAAACGCTCAGGTCGGCAAGCGATAATATCGCAGCCCCTCTACGGCGCATCCCAATAGCCGAACGGCCGCTTCGACAATTCGGAGTTGAAATAGCGGGGATCGCCGGAGACTTCGCGGCCGAGCCAGCCGGGGCGGTCGAAAGGCTCCTCTTCCGAGGAGAGCTCGATCTCGGCGATGATGAGCCCGTCATTCTCGCCCTGGAACACGTCGACGGTCCAAATATGGCCGCCGCACACCTCCTCATAGCGCGTCTTTTCGATGAGCGGGCGCTCGCATAGGCGGTCGAGCATGGTCTCTGCATCCTCGACGGGAATGGGATATTCGAATTCGGAGCGGGTGACGTTGGATGTGCGCCCCTTGATCGTCAGAAAGGCGGCGCCGCCGGCGATGCGAACGCGCACCACGCGATCCTCGACGCGCGAGAGATAGCCCTGGCGAAAGGCCACGCCATCGTTGCGCGGCCGCCACAGCTCGCGCGTCACCAGAAACTTCCGCTCGATCTCCACGCCCATTCCATCCTCCTCGATATCAGCTCGCCAGCGCGGCGGCGCGTTCGACGCCTTTGGGAAAATTCACATTGAGCCGCGGATCGGCGTCGAGCGCGCGCAGCGCCTGCGTGAGGCGGCGCTCGTCCTCGCTCTCCAGCGCGACGCTCTCCATCGGCGCGGCGCCGATCTGCAGTCGCACGAATTCCGCCGCGCAATCGTGAAAGGAAAAGCGCAGACGCGACTTTCGCACCGCCACTGCGCGCAGGGCGGGGCAGGGCGCGACGATCTCCTCGAGAAAGCGCGCCTCGTCGTAACTGGCGTGACCGAGATAAATCAGCGGCAACGCCAAGGCCGCTGCGGCCGCGGCGAGGCGTTCCGCCGACAGCGGGAAAGCCGAGCGAAAGGCCGGCGCCCATAATTCGAGGCCGTCGTCGACGCGCAGCAGGCGCTTCACCTCGAGCGCCTCGTCGCGAATCTTCGCCGAATGCGGGGTCAGCGCGTTGAGCAGATAGATTTCGTCGCTGCGGCGCGGCAGGCTCGTCGGCGAGCCGAGCTTCGCCTCCAGCGCCGCGAGATCGGCGCCGAAGATGCGCCATTCCCAGCGCGGCGTCGCATTCGGCTCGAGCGCGCCCATCGGACCTCACACTCTCACGGCGAGCGCCGCCGGCGAACCGCCAACCGAGGCTTGCGTTCGACAGCGTCGCGCGGCGACCAATAGCGTCCCCGTCCGCACGCCGTCATCACGACATGTAGCGCGGCGGCGGCCGAAGAGGATGGCGCATTCGTTCGCTATTCAGAAACACGGCGAACAAGCTGGCGCAATATCTGGGTCCGAGATAGAGCACAGTCGACGACCCGGCCCGATTCGGGCGCGGCCGACGCGGGACCATTCGCGACGCATGACCGATGTTACGCCGGACTCCGCCTTTCGAGAGGCGCGCGCACGCCATGAGGCGGGCGCGATCGACGAAGCGGCCGCGCTCTATCGCGGCGTTCTCGCATCCTGCCCACGGCACGCCGACAGCCTGCATCTGCTCGGCCTGCTCGAGGTCGAGCGCGGCGCGCCGCAGACAGGTCTCGAATTGATCGGCGAGGCGATGTCGATCGCGCCGGGACAGGCGATTCATCACAACAGCCGAGCGCTCGCGTTTCGCGCGCTCGGGCGCCTCGACGAGGCGGTGCATGACTATCGCGCCGCTGTGGCCCTGCGCCCCGGCTCCGGCGAGCTCCATTGCAATCTGGCGATCGCGCTGACGGAGCTCGGCCGCAGCGCGGAAGCGGCCGCGCATTACGGCAAGGCCGCCGAATGCGCGCCGGATCGGCCGGAAATCTGGTACAATCTCGCCAATGCGCTGGCCGAGATCGGGCCCGCCGCGCAGGCCGAGGCGGCCTTTCTGCGCGCTATCGAACTCGAGCCGCGGCTCGTCGAGGCGCAAGCCAATTTCGGCCGTTGGCTGATGCGCCGCGGACGCTGGAGCGACGCCGCCGCGCGCCTCACCATTGCGGTGCGACTCGCCCCGGGCAGCGCCGCCTATTGGAACAATCTCGCCGTTGTGCTCCAGGAGCTCGGCCGTCATTCCGAGGCGATCGTCTGCTATGAGAGCGCGCTCACGCTGGAGCCAAATCGCGCCGACGCGCATTACAATCTCGGCTGCCTGTTGCATATCAGGGGTCGCACGGATGACGCCGTCGCCCGTCATCTCGCGGCGATCGCGGCCGATCCGCGGCACGGCGGCGCGCGCATCGCGCTCTGCATGGCGGAGCTGCCCATCCTCTATGACACGCAGGAGGAGATCGCTCTCCGCCGCGCGCGCTATGAGCGAGCGCTCGAAAATCTCGCCGATTCTTCGCAGGATGCGGAAATCGCGGCGGCGCTCGCGCCGGCGGTGGGCGCGACGCAGCCCTTCTTCCTGCCCTATCAGGGCGAGGACGATCGGCAATTGCAGACGCGCTACGGCGAATTCGCCTGCCGCGTTCTGGCGCAGACGCGCCCCGCCGTCCCGCTGGCGCCGCCGCCGGCGGCCGGCGAGCGCATAAGAATCGGCATAGTGAGCGGCTTCTTCTGCCGCCACACGGTCTTCCGCCTCTTTCTCGAGAGTTGGATCGCGCGGCTCGATCGCGCGCGCTTCGAGGTGACCGGCTTCCATACGGGCAAGACGCAGGACGCCGACACACTTCGCGCCGCGCAATATTGCGAGCATTTTCCGCTCGAGCCTTCGACGCCGGAGGGCTGGCGCGAGGCCATCGTCGCCGCGGCTCCGCATGTGCTGCTCTATCCCGAGATCGGCATGGACCCGGTGTCCGGCTGGCTGGCGGCGCAGCGCCTCGCTCCGACGCAATGCATGGCCTGGGGCCAGCCGGAGACGAGCGGAATGCCGACGATCGACTTTTTCTTGTCGAGCGAGCTGATGGAGCCCGAGGGCGCCGCGCGCTTCTATACGGAACGGCTGGCGCCCATGCCCAATCTCGGCCTGCATTACACGGCGGAGACGCTTCAGCTGCAGCCGCTCGATCGCACGCTTTTCGGAGCCGAGCCCAATGTCCCGATTTTCTTCTCGGGACAGGCGCTCTACAAATATCTGCCCTGCTACGATGTCGTCTTCCCGCGCATCGCCGCCATGCTCGGGCCCTGCAAATTCCTCTTCATCGCCTTCGCCAAGAGCGAAGACGTGACGGGGGCGTTTCGCGCGCGGCTGGAGCGGGCCTTCGCCGCGGCGGGGCTTTCCGCCGAGGATCATTGCGTCATCCTGCCGCAAATGCCGCAGGAGCTGTTCATCGCGGCCGCCGCCGCCTCCGATGTCATTCTCGACACGCCCGGCTGGTCGGGCGGCCGTTCGACGCTCGATCTGCTCGGCGCCGACCGCCCCATTGTGACGCTGCCGGGCGACTTCATGCGCGGGCGCCATACGGCCGCGATTCTGCGCCGCATCGGCTGCGAGGAGACGATCGCCTCCTCCTTGGACCATTATGTCGAGATCGCCGTGCGCTTGGGGCGCGACCGCGCCGCGCGCGCGTCGCTCGCCGGCTTCGTCGCCGCGAACAAGCACAGAGCCTTCGAGGATATGGACTATATTCGCGCGCTCGAGGATTTTCTGGAGGCGGCGGCGCGCAGCCGGCTGGCCTGAGGTCTCGGCCTATTCTCGGAGTGGATAAGCTCGCGGCGGCGCCTATATGTGAACGGCTGCGGCGCGCAAGCGTCGGCGCATGACCCCGCGACGACGAGGCCCGCCATGGAGAAGCCGACGAAAGACAAGGCCTGGTCTTTCAATATCGCTTATTTTCTTCTGGCCCTCGTCGGCGTCCTCGTCCTGCAGCAGATGTGGACGGTCTACCGGCAGACCGAGGTCGTTCCCTATAGCGAGTTCCAGTCCCTCTTGCGCGACAGCAAGATCGCTTCGGTGGAGGTCGGGAGCGACATCCTACGCGCCACGCTGAAGGAGCCCATGTCGGATGGGCGCAAGCAACTCGTCGCCGTGCGCGTGCCGACCGATGTCGCCGCCGAGCTCGAGGCGGCCAAGGTCAAATATTCCGGAATCGTCGAAAACACCTTTGTCTCGACGCTGCTCTCCTGGGTCTTGCCGATCGCGCTGTTCTTCCTCGTCTGGAGCTTTCTGTCGCGCCGCATGACGCAGGGCTTGGGCTCGGTCATGCAGATCGGCCAGAGCCGCGCCAAAATCTTCGTCGAGACGGATGTGAAGGTCGGCTTCGCCGATGTCGCCGGCGTCGACGAGGCGAAGGAGGAATTGCAGGAGATCGTCGCTTTTCTCAAAGACCCGAAGACCTATGGGCGCCTCGGCGCGCGCATTCCCAAAGGCATATTGTTGGTCGGTCCGCCCGGCACCGGCAAGACTTTGCTCGCCCGCGCGGTGGCGGGCGAGGCGGGCGTGCCCTTCTTCTCCATCACCGGTTCGGAATTCGTGGAAATGTTCGTCGGCGTCGGCGCCGCGCGGGTGCGCGATCTCTTCGCGCAGGCGCGCGCCTCGGCGCCTTGCATCATCTTCATCGACGAGCTGGACGCGCTCGGCCGCGCGCGCGGAATCTCGGGCCTTTCGGGCGGCCATGACGAGAAGGAGCAGACGCTCAATCAATTGCTCGCGGAATTGGACGGTTTCGATCCCTCCTCCGGCGTCGTGCTGCTCGCCGCCACCAATCGGCCCGAGGTGCTCGATCCGGCGCTGCTGCGCGCCGGCCGCTTCGACCGACAGATTTCGGTCGAT